>JBHHVI010000004.1:0-66238 GCA_046754225.1 Thermodesulfobacteriota bacterium
GTGAGGCTTACCCTCTCGCTCACCTCGGCGAGGACGTCGACGAAGGAGGTGAATTTTTCAGCGAGTTCGGAAAAGAGCGGGGCCAGCGAGGTTGTCCTTCTCTTTACCCCGTAGACGGAAGCGAGCCTACTGTAAGAGACCCTTCCCATGCCTATGTAGTAGTCCATATCGACGATCTTTCTCCTGAGGGACTCCGAGAGAAAGCCCGAGGTGAAAAGAGAGATGTCGCCGAGCTCCTTTAAAAGATACAGCCCCCTTTCGCCTTCAAGGCTGACGGCCTCTAAATACCTTGTGGCGAGCGGCTCTCCCGTGAGCCTTTCGGAGTTTATAAAACTCTCAAGGAGGCTTGAGAGATAGAATTCAGTCATCTCGGCGGCGGACACCTTCTGATGCTCTATGGCCGCCTCGACCATCTCCTTGAAGTATTCCATTGGTCTTATCTCTGTAATCATAATGGCCACCCCGCTTTAAGATGATTATGGAATATCCTTACGTCAAAAGGCCGTGACTCCGGTTACAATAGTTATATTAATTATACTTTATCGCGGGAAAAGATGCAAAATTTTTTTTAGGCCCCTACCTTTTTCCGTCACGATACCGGCCTCTTTGTAACGCCGTTTTGCGCAAAAAATGCAGTGATTGTTGGGTGTTAGCACTCAGAGGAGTGGAGTGCTAATTTTTTCTTGACAAACCATGATTGGGGTCATATATTTACTGACACAAAATCTTTACCGATAATTTTTGTTGTATTCTGTAAAAAAAACCCAAATAAAGGAGGAAGAGAAAGAGATGAAAATCAAACCGCTTCGTGACCGGGTACTCGTCAAGAGGCTTGAAGAGGAAGAGAAGACAAAGGGCGGGATAATCATCCCCGAGAGCGCCAAGGAGGCCCCGGCGGAGGGCAAGGTAGTGGCCGTGGGTCCGGGCAAAAAGGATGACAGCGGCAAGTTGATACCCACAGAGGTAAAGACCGGCGACAGGGTGCTTTTCAGCAAGTACGCCGGAACCGAGGTAAAGATCGAGGGCGTGGAGCATCTTATCATGAACGAGGACGATATACTCGGGATCGTTGGATAAGGGATAACCTTAATTAACGGACGACCTTAATTAACCGGAGAAAAAATATTCAGGAGGATTAAAAGATGTCGGCAAAAGAGATAGTTTTCAGTAATAGCGCAAGGAGTTTGATACTCCAGGGAGTAAACACCCTTGCTGACGCCGTGAAGGTAACGCTGGGGCCCAAGGGCAGGAACGTGGTCATCGAGAAGAGTTTCGGCTCCCCCACCATAACAAAGGACGGCGTCACCGTGGCCAAGGAAATAGAGATCGACAACAAGTTCGAGAACATGGGCGCCCAGATGGTCAAGGAAGTGGCGTCCAAGACCTCGGATATCGCCGGAGACGGCACGACGACGGCTACCGTCCTCGCGCAGGCCATCTTCAGGGAAGGCACCAAGCTCGTAGCCGCCGGACACAACCCCATGCCTATCAAAAGGGGTATAGACAGCGCCGTCAGCACCGTTGTGGGGGAGTTACAGAAGATGTCCAAACCCATCAAGGATAAGGGCGAGATAGCGCAGGTAGGCACCATCTCGGCCAACGGCGACTCCACAATCGGCGAGATTATAGCCGAGGCCATGGAGAAGGTGGGAAAAGAGGGCGTCATAACCGTGGAAGAGGCCAAGGGCATGGAGACTGAGCTCAATGTCGTGGAGGGGATGCAGTTCGACAGGGGATACCTCTCCCCCTACTTCGTAACCGACGCCGAGAGGATGGAGTGCGTGCTTGAAGACGCCTATCTCCTCATCCATGAGAAGAAGATATCGAACATGAGGGACCTCCTCCCGCTCCTCGAGAAGATAGCCAAGACGGGAAGGCCCTTCCTTATCCTCTCCGAGGACGTGGACGGAGAGGCGCTGGCCACCCTCGTGGTAAATAAACTCCGTGGTACGCTTCACGCGTGCGCCGTCAAGGCCCCGGGCTTCGGCGACAGGCGTAAGGCCATGCTCGATGACATAGCGACCCTTACCGGCGGCAAACTCATCGCCGAGGAGCTCGGAGTAAAGCTCGAGGGCGTGGAGCTCGCCGACCTCGGTACGGCCAAGAGGATCGTAATCGACAAGGAGAATACGACCATCATAGACGGCGCCGGCAAAAAGGCCGACATAGAGGGCAGGATCAAGCAGATAAGGGCCCAGATAGAGGAGTCCACCTCTGATTACGACAGGGAGAAACTCCAGGAAAGGCTCGCCAAACTCGCCGGAGGCGTGGCCGTGATAAACGTGGGCGCCGCCACCGAGACGGAGATGAAGGAGAAGAAGGCGAGGGTTGAGGACGCGCTTCACGCCACCAGGGCCGCCGTTGAGGAAGGCGTGGTGCCCGGAGGCGGTGTCTCCTACATAAGGACGCTCGCCGCGCTCAATAACCTTACGCTCGAGGGCGAGCAAAAGTTCGGTGTGGACCTCATCAAGAGGGCGCTCGAGGAGCCCCTCCGTCAGATTTCCGCGAACGCCGGCCTCGAAGGCTCCATAGTCGTCGATAAGGTGAAGACGAATAAGGGCGCTTTCGGTTTCAACGCCGCCACAGAGATCTATGAGGACCTTGTCAAGGCCGGTGTAATAGACCCCACCAAGGTCTCAAGGATAGCGGTGCAGAACGCCGCTTCCATAGCCTCGCTCATGCTTACCACCGAGGCCATGGTGGTTGAAAAACCCAAGGAAGAGAAGGCCCCCATGGCCATGCCGGGCGGCATGGGAGGAATGGGCGGCATGGGTGGAATGGGCGGAATGGACATGATGTAATACCGGGTAGACCCTTTAAAGTCTGTCCCGTTAACGCTCAGGAGGGCGGCCCGTTTCTTGGGCCGCCCTTTTTCGTAACCTTAACTCCATGAAAACAGCGATGAAAAGCGCGGACATCCCCGTGGTCATGAGGATACTCAAAAGGGAGTGTAAAAAGCTCAAGACCCCCTATGTGACGATTGTGGCCGGAGGGGAAAGGAAAGACCCCTTCAGGATCCTCGTCTCCTGCGTCTTGAGCCTGAGGACCAAGGACTCTACGACACGCGAGGCCTCGGTGAGGTTATTCAGGCTCGCCGCGAGCCCGGTGGAGCTTGCCGCCCTCAAGACCTCTCAAATCGAGAGGGCCATCTACCCCGTGGGTTTTTACAGGACCAAGGCCCGCCAATTAAAGGAGATGGGCGCTACGCTCGTTAACCGGTACGGCTCGAATGTCCCCTGTACCATTGAGGAGCTACTTGAATTGAAGGGTGTGGGGCGTAAGACCGCGAACCTCGTAGTCACCATGGGCTACGCAAAGCCGGGCATATGCGTCGACACCCATGTCCACAGGATAACCAACCGCTGGGGTTTCGTAAATACAAAGACACCTGAAAAGACAGAGTCCGCACTCAGAAAAAAACTCGACAAAAGATACTGGATAGCCATTAACGACCTCCTCGTGACCTACGGGCAGAATATCTGCAGGCCCCTGTCTCCGCTTTGCAGCCGCTGCGGTATATACAAATACTGCGCCAGGAAAGGCGTAAAAAAGTGGAGATAACACTTGAGTTTGTGCTTTTCAGAGGGTATTATTAAGATGAAAATCTTTAAAGGCGCAAAATCTCAAATGCCCTCGGAACTTTTTCGGGGCGGGAGGCTTTTATGGAAAAAAAGGTTCTCATCTTCGGCAAGGATACCTGACCCTACACGAGCGCGGCCCGTGAGGATTACGCGAAAAAGGGTTACGACGTCGAGTACGTGAATGTCAAAAGCTCCGCCGCGAATATGGACAGGATGCTTGATCTCTCCGGCGGAGGACGCGACGTCCCTCTTATCGTCACAGAGGGGAAGACTACCGTGGGGTTCGGAGGCACGTGAGGGGTTTAGCCCCGGGCCGGGAGGCTCCCGGCCGTAAATTCCTTGAATATAAAATCAGCGCCTTTAAGAGGCGGGGCCGGGTTTAAAGACCCTGTCCCGTGACTTATGTGATAGGGCTACGCACCCTGAAAAGGTGCGGCGCTTTTTTCGTCTAAATGGCGATTTTTTGTTTATGGAATACCCGGTTTAAGTGGCGGTCCATCAAAAAACCCCAAAGGACAGCGGCCCGGCTTGCGGCCGGGGAATTAAACTATAAGAGATTAAAAAAACCAGGAGGAAGGTATAAGGTGGAGAAGACTCTTTCCATAGTCAAACCGGACGGCGTGAAAAAAAATATTATAGGAGAGGTTATTTCGAGGTTCGAGAAGAAGGGTCTGAAGGTCTCGGCCTTGAAGATGATAAGCCTTACGAAGAAAGAGGCCGAGGGTTTTTACGCCGTGCATAAAGAGAGGCCCTTTTTCTCGTCCCTTACGGACTTCATGTGTTCGGGCCCTGTGGCGGTGATGGTCCTTTCCGGGGATAACGCCGTCAAGACGGTAAGGAGCGTCATGGGGGCGACAAACCCCGAGGACGCCGACCCCGGCACCATCAGAAAGGACTTCGCAGACTCCATAGAGTCGAATATCGTCCACGGCTCCGACGGCCCCGACACGGCGGCCTTTGAGATAGGTTACTTCTTCAACGCCCTTGAGATATTCGAAGGATAAAAGGATAAGATGAACTCCATAGAAAAGATAAAGTCCCATTACAACTTCACCAACGGCGACGTGGAAAACCTCTTACGCCTCAAGCCCTTTATGGAGAAGCACCGCGGCGACTTCGTGGTGCAGTTCTATAACTATGTAAAGAACTTCGAGGAGGCCCACAGGTTCTTAAAGGACGAGGCCACCATAAAGAGGCACCAGGATGCCCTGAAGATCTGGTTCACGCAACTCTTTTCGGGAGAGTACGGCCCAAGGTATTTGGAGGGGCTCGAAAGGGTGGGCATGACCCATGTGAAGATAAACCTGCCCGCCCATTACGTCAACGCTGCCTTCCATTTCGTAAAGGATTACGTATACGAAAAGATACAGGGCGAGATCAAAGACCCCTCGGAGCGCTCCTTTGTGCTCCGTTCCGTTTACAAGATAATCGAAATAAACCTCGACGTCTTCACGAGTTCCTACATCGCCGAGGAAAAAAAGTTCTTCCTCTCGCAGAGGGTGGAGTCCTACCTCGTACAGGCGGCCAACCGTTTTGTCTACGGCATGAACCTCGTCCTCGTCCTCGGCCTCGTCGTTATCGGGGTCATGGTCGTGGTGCTCTTTGTCAACGACATGACCCACGTATTTGACGGCGATGTGGAAAAGGGGCTCCTCTCCACCCTTGGTACGCTCCTTATGCTATGGGTGGTAATCGAGCTTATGGACACGGAGATACGGCACCTGAAGGGCGGCAAATTCGCCATAAAGGTGTTTGTAAGCGTCGCCCTCGTGGCCATAATAAGAGAGATATTGATTACTTCGCTGAAGGGCGCCGAGGCGATGAACACCCAGCTTACGCTTATCGCGGCCGTGGCCGTGCTCGGAGGCGTTTACTGGCTCATCTCAAAGGTGGAGTGAATTTTTTAACTCAAGCGCCCGTCCGCCCCTGTCCGGGGGGCTTGTAATATACTCCGGCCCACGTTTGAACCGCGTTAAACAGATATGAAAAATATGAGGGATTTTACATACGAGGACCTTCTGGAAAATGTCTCCTCTCTCGGCGAAAGGCCTTACAGAGCCGCCCAGCTCTACCGCTGGATATACGGCAAGAGCGCTCCCTCCATAGACGCCATGACGGATATCTCCAGGGCACTGAGGGAAAGGCTGAGGAGAGATTTTTATATCGGCGGCATTACCGCGGCCGGGGCCCTGGAGGCCGCCGACGGGACCGTTAAGATGGTATTCCGCCTTGACGGAGGCCTTAAGATAGAGTCCGTCATCATCGCGGAGCCCGACAGGACAACTCTGTGCGTATCAAGCCAGGCGGGATGCGCCCTGGGGTGCGCTTTCTGCATGACCGGCAGAGGGGGGTATAAAAGGGACCTTAAGCTCTCGGAGCTTACGGGACAGGTCTTTGCGGCGAGGCGGTTTTTGAAGGGCGGCGCCCCGCTTACCAACATAGTGCTTATGGGTATGGGCGAGCCGCTCATTAATTATGATAATGTAGTCAGGTTCGTTAATATCCTCACCGACGAGCGGGGGTTCGGTTATTCCCACAACAGGGTAACGGTCTCCACGGCCGGGATTACGCCCGCAATAAAAAGATTAGGTGAGGATACGTCGGTGAACCTCGCCGTATCCCTTAACGCCCCAACGGATAAGCTGAGGTCGCTCCTTATGCCCGTGAACAAAAAATACCCGCTTAAGGACCTTATTAAGGCCCTGAAGGAGTACCCCTTGAGGGGCAAAAGGCGTATTACCATAGAGTATGTCCTTTTAAGCGGGGTGAACGACTCCGACGCCCACGCCCGCTCCCTTAAAAAGGTCTTAAAGGGCGTAAGGTGCAAGATAAACATCATCCCCTTCAACCGCTTTCCCGGCGCCGCTTTCACGCGCCCCGAAGAGGGCAGGGTGCGGGCCTTCGGGGATATATTGATGCGAGGCGGTTATACCGTCGTTACTCGAAAGAGCAGGGGGGCGGATATCGGGGCCGCCTGCGGGCAGCTGAAGGGTTGAATGCCCGGCCACGGCGGTGTGGTTTTCCGGCCGGGCAAAAAAAATGTTGAAGGGAAGGGGCGGTAATGTTAAAAATTATCGCCCGCGGTGATTACCCCCGCGGGCGTTGAAACGGACGTGCCGCAAAAAAAGACTGAAAGGGAAGATGAATATGGAAGAGAGGGTGGTGGGCGTTATAGGCGGGAGCGGTCTCTATGAGATAGAGGGCCTTACCGACGTAAAGCCGGTTAAGGTTTCAACGCCCTTCGGGGACCCGTCCGACGAGTATATCACCGGACGTCTCGGCGGGGTAAAGATGGTCTTTCTTCCCAGGCACGGCCGCGGCCACAGGCTCCTCCCCTCGGAGCTCAATTACAGGGCCAACATATACGGCATGAAAAAGCTCGGCGTGGAGTGGATAATATCCGTCTCCGCCGTGGGGAGCATGAGAGAGAAGATTAAACCGGGCCACATTGTATTGGTGGACCAGTTCTTCGACAGGACTAAAGCAAGGCCCTCCACCTTTTTCGGCTCCGGCGTCGTGGGCCACATAGAGTTCGCCGACCCCGTATGCGGCCATTTAAGCGGTCTCCTCTACAGCGCCGCGGTGGAGGCGGGCGCAGACGTGCACATGGGCGGCACATACATATGTATAGAAGGGCCGCAGTTCTCAACGAGGGCCGAATCGAATATTTACAGGTCCTGGGGTGTGGACGTAATAGGCATGACGAACATCCCCGAGGCGAAACTCGCTCGTGAGGCCGAGATCTGTTATGCCACCGTAGCGCTCTCTACGGACTATGACTGCTGGCACACGGAAGAGGAGTCCGTTACCGTGGAGATGATACTTGAGACCATAAGAAAAAACGTGGCCATGGCCAGAGAGATAATAAAGAAGGCGGCCCCGATGGTCAAGGGCCCGAGGGCGTGCGGTTGCGCCACGGCGATGAAATACGCTACGATAACAGATAAATCGGCGATATCAGAGGAGACGAAAAAAGACCTTGACCTCCTAATCGGAAAGTATCTCTAAGGGGAGAGGGCATGAATTTTTTAACAGAATAAGGAGCGCGCTGAGATGAGTATTCTTGTAGTAGGTTCCGTGGCCTTTGACAGTGTAAAGACGCCTTTCGGCGAGGCGGAAGAGGTGTTAGGGGGGTCGGCGACGTATTTTTCCACTTCGGCCAGTTATTTCTCCGGCGTTAAACTTGTCGCCGTCGTGGGCTCGGACTTTCCCGACGAGCATCTCGGTAATCTTAAGAAGCGCGGCATAGATATCTCGGGGATAAAGAAGGTCCCGGGCAAGACATTCAGATGGAAGGGTTACTATGATTACGACCTGAACCAGGCCCATACCCTCGACACACAGTTGAACGTCTTCAGCGATTTCGACCCCAGCATACCCGACGCCATGGCGGAATCAAAATACCTTTTTCTGGCAAACATAGACCCCGAGCTCCAGTTGAAGGTCCTGGAGCAGGTAAAAAACCCCAGGCTCATAGCCTGTGACACCATGAACTTCTGGATAGAGGGTAAGCCCGAAGTGCTAAAAAAACTCCTTAAACGCGTGGAGCTCTTCGTTATAAACGAGGGTGAGGCGAGGGAGTTTTCGGGAGAGGCGAGCCTCGTCAGGGCGGCGAAAAAGATACTGGCCCTCGGCCCGAAGACCCTCATAGTAAAGAGGGGAGAGTACGGGGCCCTCATGTTCAACGGCTCTTCCGTCTTTTCGGCCCCGGCCTATCCCCTTGAGGAGATATTCGACCCCACCGGCGCCGGGGACAGCTTTGCCGGCGGGCTTATGGGGTATCTCGCCAATACCGGCGACTTAAGCGATGATAATATGAGAAGGGCCATAATATTCGGCAGCGTCATGGCTTCGTTTAACGTCGAGGCCTTCAGCATGGGAAGGCTCGGCGACCTCACCAACGAAGAGATACGCGCCCGATATAACGAATTTAAGCGGTTGACCCACTTCGAGGAACTGTGATAATTTGTTCATGATATCAAGGCTAAAGCCCGGCGCATTAAGGCGTAGAGGACAAATTTTTCAGAAGCTCTTGAACGAACCTTGCCATGACCCTGTCTCTCAATAAAAGTTTTCCCGCCGCTTTGCGGACGCTGTCCTTTAAGGGGGTCTTATGCCTCGCCGTGGCCGTATTTTTCTTTACAGCCTGCGCGCACCGCCAGGAAAAGAGAAAAAAGGGCGCGCACACCCATTACAGGCTCGGCGTTGTGTACTATAAGGACGGCAGGATAGCCGAGGCCCTTAAAGAACTCAATATCGCCGTTGATATGCACCCTAAAGAGCCTTCCTATCATGTGGCGCTGGGGCTGGCGTACCTCGCGCGCGGCTTTAACAACGAAGCGAAAAAGCATCTCGGGGACGCAATAAAACTCAAGCCTGAATTTTCCGAGGCCCGTGTAAACCTCGCCGCCGTATACCTGAAGGAAGGGGACTGGGACGGCGCCATCGCCGAGTGCATGAAGGCGTTAAAGAACCTCTATTACAAGACCCCGGAGGCGGCATACCTCAACATTGGTTGGGCCTACCATAACAAAGGTATGTACAGTGCCGCCCTTGAAAATCTCAAGAAGTCCGTGGAGCTTAACCCGCGGGTTCCGTTGGCGTATTATAATACCGGCCTTACGTTAGAGAAGATGAACAAGGCCAAAAAGGCCGTCAAGGCCTACGACGATGCGATAAAGCTCAAGCCCCGCTATATGGAGGCGTATTACAGAAAGGGCGTCGCCCTCGTCAAGGTCAAGGACAGGCCCGGCGCGCTTCGTGCCTTTAAAAAGGTAATAGAGATCGCCCCCGGGAGCGAAAAGGCGGCGTCTGCGAGAGATTATATCGAACTTATAAAATAATCCGGTTTTCGAATTGGGGCATCTTCCTTTTATTGCTGAAACCTTTCACGCCTGCCAGTTAGATGGACGCCTGCTTATCGGCGGTCTTTCCCCGCGGAGAGGCCCTGAGCCCCCTTATTTGAAGACGACTACTTTACCGGGGGATTCACCTTCTTATTTTTACGGCGAAATAAGACCCCCTTGGTTGTGAGATATGGAAAGTCCAGGGTCCTACATCAGGAGGGAGAGGGAACACAGGGGTATCTCTCTCACGGCTGTGCATGAGGCCACACGTGTGCCTTTAAACAATCTCAAGGCCCTCGAGGAAGACAGGTTCGGCGATTTGCCGCACCGGGCGTTTATAAAGGGTTATTTAAAGGCCGTTTGCAAGTACCTCGGACTTGATGAGACGGATACGCTTCTGCGTTACGAGATGTTTTTGAGGGAGACTTCTCTACGGGTGGTGCCGGCCGGCGAGGATGAACTGCCCGGCAAACCGTCCCCGGTCTCGATAAATTCAAAAAACATTGTCTCAGCCCTGGTCGTCTTCGGTGTGGTGATAATAATAGCGTTTTATTTTGTATTTTCCATGAAAACCACCGTCGAGACCGTCCCGGGCGACAGCGCCGCCCCGGCACCGGAGGCGCCAAGCCTGGAAAGGTTGGAAAAGGTAGAAGAGGCGCCTTCCGGGGATGCGGACCTCATCCCCGCCGGCGCGGAAAAAACAAATGAGGTCAAAGGCGAGACCGGCGGCGGCGAACACGTCCTGAGCATAACCGCCAGCGAGGATGTGTGGATACAGACGGCCCTTGACGGAGGAGAACCCTTTGAGGTACTGCTTAAAGAGGGCGAGAGTGTGGAGTGGAAGGCGAAGGATAATTTTTCGCTCGTCATAGGAAATGCCGCCGGAGTAAGCCTCACCATGGACGGATGGGAGTTTCCCCGGCTCGGTGAGCGCGGCAAGGTCGTCAGGCTGAGCCTGCCGCCGGCCGGCGCCGTCGATAAAGACGCCGGCCCCGTTGAGTGAGGGGTTTATACTAAAATTGTTATAAAGAGGATTAAAAATCAGGCCGGCTTTTTGAGAAGGTCTTTAGGGCGTGAAATGACCCAAGGGAGATTGTATGGAGTCCATAATCAGATGTAGAAAATGCGGAAAGAAGATGCGCTCGGTGCGCGTTGACGACTTCAAGATAAAGTCATATTGTTCATGCGGCTATCTCGAATACCAGACGGCCACCGCGGCGAGTAAGACCATAAACCCGCACCTTTCGAAACAGAACCTCATGCCCCTTATATTCGACGAGGACGGAAGGTTCCTTTTTCAGGCGGATATCGCGGACAGGGAACGTAAGGAGATAATCACCCTTGAGGAGGTAAGTATGCTCGCCTCCTCGGATTATGACCTCGATGACGTTTTGAAGACCGTCGCCGAAAAGACAGCCAACAGGCTCGGCGTGGATATCTGCTCCATATACCTCTGGGACGGCACGCACCTTGTCTTGAGGGGTACTTACGGTCTCGCGCAGGATGCCGTGGGCAAGGCGAAGCTGAAAAAAGGCGAAGGTATTACAGGCTCCGCTCTTGAGGCCCGTACGCCGCTTTTGATAGAGGACGTCTCCGGGGACGAGCGCTACCACTTTTTCCCGGAAACACGGGAGGAGCAGTACAGGATCAAGACCATGTACTCCTATCCCATCTATTCCGGCGACGTACCCTTCGGGGCCCTCAATGTACAGACGGTGGTGACAAAGGAATTCACTGAAGACGAACTCCGCTTCGTGGGCGTCGTGGCCAATCTCATCCTCGGCGCCGTAAAGATGAGGAAGAGGGGCTGATGCGCTTTAATGGAAGGGTCCTTGAAAAGAGGTCCAACCGGAGAGACCCTTTCACAGTAACCTCCCCATCTGGAGGTTTGGCAGAACCCATTGTAAGGTTTTTTCTTATATTCCCGGTAATCTCTTTCTTCATGCACATGGCGGCCACGGAGGCCTTTTCCGGGCCCATGTACATGAAGGAGGGCGCCCATTTTCTCATCAGGTTTGAGGGAAGAGAGAACAGGGGGGCGGGCCATATTGTGGCCCTTGTCCTTGAAGAGGCCTATTTCAAGGTCGGGGCGGACCTCGCCTACTGGCCTGAAAAGAGGATTGAGGCAGTCCTGTATGCAGGCAAAAAGTTTTACGATATAACGAGAAGCCAGTCATGGATCGGCGCCATCTTCGACGGGAAGATAAAGATGCCCGTAGGCGGGGTGGAGGTCAAGACCGTGGAGCTTGAAAGGGTAATAATACACGAATATACCCATGCCATGGTGCACAGCCTCTCCGGAGGCCGCGCCCCGGTATGGCTCCATGAAGGGCTGGCTCAGTACGAGGAGGGTAAAGACGCCGGCAGGTACAGAGATTATTTGAAGGGTCTGGCGGGCGGTGAGGGCGGTGAGGACCTTTCGCTAAGGCGCCTTGAGGGCTCTTTTACCGGCCTCGGAAGGGAAGAGGCGTCCCGCGCCTATCTCTTGAGCCTGTCGGCGGTCCAGTATATCGTCAACGAGTTCGGCCTTAACTCGGTAAAAAGGATTTTGACCGGTTTAAGGGACGGACTCGGCATTGACGGGGCGCTCCGCGCGGCCATTTATCTCTCTTACGAAGACCTTGAAAAGAGCTGGCTTGACAATATGGCTTCCTGAATTATGATGAGCCCTTTTCCCTCAAGAGGGGGGAGGGGCTGGAAAAATTAAAGCCCGAAAAGTTTTTTCTTTTAAAAGGGGTTTTGCCTGTGATATATTTTTATAAAATAAACTGGAGGTATAATGACCAATGGATGATAAAAGGCCGTACGGAATAAACGGCGCGGCGCGGTTTTTTCTCATATTCATGAGCGTCCTCTTTCTGGGCTTTGCCGGATGCGGCGGCGAGTCCAAGAAAGAGAAGGCCGCCGGGAAGAAGGCGCCCGCCGCAATGAGCGAGCAAGAGGCGTTGCCCTCTGGCCACCCCGGTATGGATAAAACCGCCACTGAGATAGCCAAGGCCTCTCATGCCGCCATAAAGACTCAGAAGGATGTCAAGATATCCGAAGAGGTAAGGAAAAAATGGAAAGAGGTGAATCTCAAGATTACGGACGCCGCTTCAAAAGAGACCAAGTCGGTAAAGCTTAATATCGGCTCCACCGTGCAGTTGACCGATGACGGGTACCACCTCAAGGTAGAGGTATTTGTGCCCGATTACGCCATAGTGGAAGACCATATCGAGTCGAGGTCCAACGAGCCCAATAACCCCGCGGTACTTGTCGATATTCTCCAGGGGGGCAAGGTCGTTACCCGCGGCTGGATATTCAAGGATTATCCCGAGTTCAATTCCTACAACAGCCAGAGGTTTCAACTCGTACTCGTGGAGCCTTAAGGCGCGGCATTCCCCTTCCTGATTACAACCGGCCGCGGCCGGTAAGGGCCGTCAGGTTTGAGTATACGGGGGTTCGCGGAGAGATGCCCGAGAGGCTGAAGGGGGCTGACTCGAAATCAGTTGTTCCGCTTTGCGGAACCGGGGGTTCAAATCCCTCTCTCTCCGCCAGATTTTTTCCGGCGCCCGAGGTGTCTCCGGAGTAAATGGACTTTAAGAAAGGTTTTTTGACTGGAGAGATGCCCGAGCGGCCGAAGGGGCACGACTGGAAATCGTGTGTACATTTATCGTGTACCGAGGGTTCGAATCCCTCTCTCTCCGCCAGTTTGAGTTTAACTCGCGTTTACGGACGCCGCTGATAGCCGGGTCTTGCGCAATGGGAAAGTCTCAAACCCCGCCAGGTCCGGAAGGAAGCAACGGTAGCGGCTTAAACCCATGTGCCGCAAGGGTGCCTGGCTATCAGCGGCGTCCGTAAAGAATGCCATCCGGGCACGGACCTGTTTATCCGCCCGCTCTGCCGCATGCCTGAACCTGTACCGGAAAAAACGATGAGCTCATACCTTGTAATCGCAAGAAAATGGAGACCCGCACTCTTTGATGAGATAATAGGCCAGGAGCATGTAACGAGGACGCTCAAGAACGCCCTCTCTACCGCCAGGATCGCACAGGCCTATCTCTTTTCCGGCCCCAGGGGCGTCGGCAAGACCACGGCCGCGAGGATTCTCGCAAAGGGTCTCAACTGCGCCGAGGGTCCCACCGCCGTGCCGTGTAACAGCTGCTCCTCCTGCACCGCAGTAACAGGCGGCTCTTCCGTGGACGTCCTCGAGATAGACGGCGCCTCGAATACGGGGGTGGACAATGTCAGGGAACTGAGGGAGAGCGTGATGTACATGCCCGCAGGGGGCAGGTACAAGGTCTATATAATAGACGAGGTGCACATGCTCTCGGGCGCCGCCTTTAACGCGCTCCTGAAGACCCTCGAAGAACCGCCCCCTCATGTGGTCTTTATCTTCGCCACCACCGAAGTCCATAAGATACCCCTGACCATACTTTCGCGGTGCCAGAGGTTTGACTTCAGGCGCATCCCCTTCGGCGCCATCGAGACCCATCTTGAGAGGATACTCACCGAGGACGCCATACAGTTCGATAAAGACGCGCTCTGTACAATAGCCCGCGAGGCCGACGGGAGCCTGCGCGACGCCCAGAGTCTTCTGGACCAGGTGCTGGCCTTCGGAGAGGGCGCCGTAAGGAGCGCCGACGTTATAACGGCCCTGGGGCTTATGGACAGGAGCGTGCTTGTGGAGCTTCTTAAGGCGTTGGCCGCCAAGGACGGCGTCAGGTGCTTAAATGTTGTTGAAAAGATACATAATTTTGGTTATGATTTAAAAAGGGCCTCAGCGGAGATTCTTGCTGAGGTGCGAGACCTTGCTATAATAAAGACTACAGGCACCGGAGAGCTTATCGAAGCCCCGGACCATGAGTTGGGTGAACTCATGGATATCGCCGACGCCCTGAGTATGGAACGCCTGCACATGCTTTTCAGCGTCCTGACCAGGGGGTACGCCGAGGTCTCAAGGAGCGCCTACCCGAGGTATTCTTTTGAAATGGCGCTTCTCAGGGCGGCGTACTTCGATGAGGTGAAGCCCGTGGATGAACTTATCGCGAGGCTCGAAAACCTCGGCCGTGGCCCGGCCCCGGCCGTCCCGTCCCGTCCAACTTTTCGGCCTTCCCTTAAAGAGAAAGCCGTGAAAGGGAGCGGGGAGTCCGGCGGCGTAGAGCCGGGAGAAGGCGGCGCCAGGGCGGAGTGCGGCAAGGCCGGAGAAGAGACGGCGGGTTACCAGGCGCCCGATAACGCCACTTCCCCCGGCGGCCTCATAGGCCATGTGAGAAAGAAGAACAGGGCGCTGGCCGCCCCTCTTGAGTCGGCCGCCATAGAAGTCAAAGGCGGCGGCGCCGAGATTACCGTAGACACCAAGACCGCTAATTTTTTAAGGTTAAAAAAGGACAGTCTCGAAGCGATATTCAAGGACTACTATAAAAGACCCGTCAAGGTTAATATAATAGCCGCCGATAATACAAAGGATGATAAAAAAAAACCTGACGGACTTGTAAAAGAGGTTATCCGCGTTTTCGGCGGGAAGGTCATAGAAGATTCATACAGGGGGACAAATGTCTAAAAATCTCGGAAATATGATGAAGCAGGCACAGAAGATGCAGGAAAAACTCGCCGAGGTGCAGAAGGAGATGGGCTCAAAGACCTGCGAGGCGTCGGCGGGCGGCGGCATGGTCACCGCGGTAATAAACGGAAACCAGGAACTGATATCCTTGAAGATAGACCCTTCCGTTATCGACCCTGAAGATGTGGAGATGCTCCAGGACCTTATTGTCGCCGCGGTGAACGAAGGGTTCAGGAGAAGCAAGGACATGGTCTCTGACGAGATGAGCAAGGTTACCTCAGGGCTCGGGATGAACATACCCGGCCTTTTCAAATAATGCCGCGTTGGTTAGTAGCGGCCGTAACCGGGGTTAGGCGCCGGGTCTCAAAGAGGTTTTCCGGCCCGTCGGCGAGTAGAGAAACTTTATTAATATGCGGTACGCAGGACCTATAGACAGGCTTATAAAGGCCTTTTCAGGGCTGCCGGGAATAGGCGAGAAGACAGCCGCAAGGCTTGCCATGTATATCCTGAACAGCAGGAGGGAATACGCCGATGAGCTCGCGGCAAGCCTTGTTGATGTCAAGGAAAACGTCTCGCTATGCTCCGAGTGCATGGCCTTTTCAGACAGAGACCCCTGCGTAATATGCGACGACGACCGCAGAGACCGGTCCGCCCTCTGCGTCGTCTCCGATTTTAAGGATATGATGGCCCTTGAGGACGCCGGGGGTTTCACGGGGCGCTACCATATACTGCACGGCAACCTCGCGCCTTTAAAGGGTGTGGGCCCCGATGAGATTAGGATTAAGGAGCTCGTCACGAGGGTTGAGCGCGACGGTGTGAACGAGGTGGTGCTGGCCACGGGTTTTGACACCGAAGGCGAGGCCACCTCCGTCTATCTCGCCAGGCTTTTAAAACCTTACGGGATAAAGATAACGAGGATCGCCTCAGGCGTGCCCGTGGGAAGTTACATAGAATACATGGACGGGGCCACCCTCGCAACGGCCATGGAGGGGCGGAAGGCCTTCGGTTGAGCGCGCCGGGGGCGCCCTGTTTGATGTCTGACGGTCGGATGTGGAATTCCGGCCTTTAATAAGCCGCTGCAAAAGACCCCCGGTTACGAAGACACGGGGCCTAAAGTGAAGACGCGGGCTTAAAGGGTTTTTTAGTAAGTGTAACCATACTCAAACAGACATTGGAGTAAAACTATGGAAAGTTTTTTAGAGGTAAGATGGCACGGCAGGGCCCAGCAGGGCGTTGTGACCGCCGCGAAGCTCCTCGGCGAGTCATGTTTGATGGCCGGCAATTTCGTGCAGGCCTTTCCCGAGTTCGGTCCCGAGAGGATGGGCGCGCCTGTAAGGGCCTATAACAGGGTCTCCGCCTCCCCGATAAAACTGCACTGTCAGGTGACAAACCCCGGGTTCATCCTTATAGCTGACCCCACTCTTATAGGTGGGTCGGCCGGGGTTACCACGGGCGCCCTCAAGGGTGCCTTATTCATAATCAACACCCCGAAGCCGCCCGAAGAGATGCGCAAAGAGTTGAACCTTGCCGATAAGACCGCGAAGGTCTATACCGTGGACGCCGCGACCATATCGCTGGAGGCCATCGGCAGGTTCATGCCGAATACCCCGCTCCTCGGAGCGCTGGCGAGGGTTTCCGATATCGTCGATATCGAAGCCGTCATTAATAACTTCAAGACCAATTATGCGAAAAAATACGGCCCCAAGATTATAGCAGGGAACGTAGAGGCCATGAAGAGGGGCTATGACGAGGTAAAGGGCATGGAGGTCAGCTGACTGAATTTGCCGCCCAGACCACACGGCAAAAAATAAAACCGTTGTTTACGAAGTCTTTTATCTACCGGGATAAGGAGTAATATATGAAAGAGAGAAAAGATTCCCCCATAGGGGGCGTTATAGATAAAGGCGGCACGGCCCATGAGTACTCCACGGGCGACTGGAGAAAATTAAGGCCCGTGCTCGACAAGGAGAAGTGCATAAACTGCCTTATCTGCTGGGTAGTCTGTCCCGATTCCGCCGTTATTGCGGAAGAGGGCAAGATGGTGGGTTTTGACCTTGAGCACTGCAAGGGGTGCGGCATATGCGCGACTGAATGCCCCGATAAGGTTACTGCCATAACAATGGAAAAGGAGGCAGACTGATGGCTGTAAATACCGCCGCAAAGACTCAGGTGGGGCTTACGGGAAATTCCGCTATAGCCCTCGCCATGAAGCAGATTAATCCCGATGTATGCGCCGCTTACCCCATAACCCCCTCAACGACGGTGATCGAGGAGTTTTCGAGTTACGTCGCAGACGGCGCCGTTGATACCGAGCTAATAAACGTGGAGAGCGAGCACTCGGCAATGAGCGCCTGTGTGGGGGCGAGCGCCGCGGGGGCGCGCGTCATGACGGCCACAAGCGCGCAGGGGCTCGCGCTCATGTGGGAGATGCTCTATATAGCCTCCGGCATGAGGCTCCCCATCATCCTTACAGACGTTAACAGGGCGCTGGCGGCACCCATAAACATCCACTGCGACCATTCCGACTCCATGGGCGCGCGCGACTCGGGCTGGGTACAGCTCTATTCCGAGACGGTCCAGGAGGCCTATGACAACCTCATACAGGCGGTAAGGATAGCGGAGAATAAAAAGGTCCTCCTTCCCGTCATGGTCTGCCTTGACGGTTTTATAACGAGCCACGCCATAGAGAACACCACGCTCCTCGAGGATTCCGAGGTGCAGGGCTTCATCGGCGAGTACAGCCCCGAGCACATGCTCCTCGATACCGACAACCCCAGTACATACGGCGCCATGACCCTGCAGGACTACTACATTACCTTCAAACATCAGCAGTCAGAGGCTATCGCAAGGGCAAAGGACGTGGTTATGGGCGTCGGCAGCGAGTTCGGCGAGAAGTTCGGCCGGAGTTACGGCCTCTTTGAGGAGTACATGCTCGACGACGCCGAGGTGGCCATCGTCATACTCAACTCCGCCGCCGGCACCACAAAGGCCGCCATAGACGAATTGAGAAAAGATGGTAAGAAGGTAGGGCTCTTGAAGCCCCGGCTCTTCAGGCCCTTCCCATACAGGGAGATAGCGGAGGCGCTACAGGGCGTAAAGGCCGTGGCGTGCCTTGACAGGGCCGATTCCTTCAGCGGCTTCGGCGGTCCTCTCTTTACCGAAGTACGTTCCGCCCTCTATGAGTTAAAAGACCGCCCCAGGGTCATAAGCCGCATCTTCGGCCTCGGCGGAAGGGACTACAAGGTAAAGGACGCGGCGGGTGTCTTTGACGAACTCTTCAATATCTTGAAGACCGGCAAGGTGGATACATTAACAAAGTATATAACACTCTCCCCTCCGGAAGAATCCGCTCAGGGCGGGGGTTGTTAAGATAAAGGGGTAAGATAATGGCGACTTTAAAAGAACTCTCAAAAAAAGAAGAACTCTTCAGCGGCGGTCACAGGCTCTGCTCCGGTTGCGGCATACCGCCCATAATAAGGCTCGTGCTGAGGACTTACGACACCCCGGTAATCGCCGCCAACGCGACGGGTTGCCTTGAGGTGGCCACGACCGTGTACCCTTACACGTCATGGAGGATACCGTGGATACATTCGGCCTTTGAGAACGCCGCCGCCACCATAAGCGGCGTTGAGACCGCTTACAGGGCCTTTAAGAAAAGGGGGAAGATACCCGCCGGCAAGAATATAAAGTTCGTGGCCTTCGGAGGCGACGGCGGTACATACGACATAGGGCTTCAGAGCCTGTCGGGGGCCCTTGAGAGGGGACATAATTTCCTCTACCTCTGTTATGACAACGGCGCCTATATGAATACAGGCGTCCAGCGCTCAAGCGCCACGCCCTTTGGCGCCAATACCACCACAAGCCCGGCGGGTTCGGTAATACCGGGCAAGCAGGAGAGGAGAAAAGACCTTACGAGGATAGTCGTGGCTCATAATGTGGATTACGCGGCCCAGGCCTCTCCGCACAACTGGTCCGACCTCGCGAAAAAGACGGAGAAGGCGATAAAGACCGAGGGTCCTACTTTTCTTAACATAATCTCGGCCTGCCCGCTGGGATGGTACACAAAGCCTGAGGACAGCATAAAACTTTCCAAACTCGCAGTCGACACATGCTACTGGCCCCTCTATGAGGTGGACCACGGCGTCCTGAAGGTCTCGTACAAACCCAGGGACAAGAGGCCCATAGCCGAATGGCTTAAACCACAGGGCAGGTTCAAGCATCTCTTCAAACCGGGCGCCGAAGGCATGCTTGAGGAGATACAGGCCCAGATAGATGCTGACTGGGAAAGACTCCTTGAATTCGACGGAAAAAAGGTCTACTGAGGGTACAGGCCCGGTTGAGGAGATTAAAGGACCTGGCCGGCCCATTGGTTTAGCCCGGAAGCTTCACGCAAAGGCGACCGGGCTTTTTTACGTCACAAGATATCACCGCCGGTGATTGAAGGGTTTTTTCTCCATAAAATAACAGGGCTCAGAAAAGATATGGGAGGTTTTGATGGGTTTTAAAGAGGATCTGACAGGCAAGATTACCGCGGCGCTGAAGGCCGGGGACAAGGTCAGGACCTCAACGCTCCGGCTTCTCCTTAACGCCATTAAAAATAAGGAAATAGAGCTTCGCCGGCCCATCGAGGCGGCCGAGGCCACACAAATCGTAGCCACCCTTATCCGCCAGAGAAGAGATTCCATAGAGCAGTATAAAAAGGGTGGGCGCGCCGACCTCGCCGACAGGGAAGAAGAGGAGATAAAGATCCTCAGTGAATTCCTCCCCCCCCAGCTTACCGAAGCGGAGATCAGAGAGGCCGTGAAAGGGGCGGCCCTTGAAATCGGCGCAGAGTCCATGAAGGATATGGGGAGGCTCATGAAGGAGGCCATGCAAAGACTAAAGGGCCGGGCCGACGGAAGGCGGGTTCAGGAGGCTGTAAAAAAGACGCTGGGCGGATGATTTTTACGCGCAGGATAGTCACACATATTGACAATAACCTTTGATTTTTACGCCGGGGGATGGCTACCCGTC
Organism: Thermodesulfobacteriota bacterium; assembly: GCA_046754225.1. Classification (GTDB taxonomy): domain Bacteria; phylum Desulfobacterota; class GWC2-55-46; order GWC2-55-46; family JADFVP01; genus BTQV01. The sequence continues at coordinate 19,983 of JBHHVI010000004.1, forward strand.
CTGACAAGAATCTCAACCTGATAATAACCTTAAAAAGACAAAGGGTACGCTGTGAAGATAAAGGAGATTTACGAGAAGGCTTACAGTAGGGGCATGGATGTCGACCCCCGCGGGACCGGCGAGGTCAAGGCGGAGCTCGAAAGGGCGAAGAAGGACTTCGACGGACTAAAGGATAACGAGAAGGAACGGTTCGACAAAGAGCGCCTCCAAAACCCTTACGCCGACACCCGTATCCTTTACGGAGATCCCGGTAAAGAGGTAAAGAGGGTGATGGTGGGCATAGACATAGAGGTGGGCGAGGTGCTCCTCGCCGACAGAATCGGTGAACGCTCAAAGCCCGTGGACCTTATAATAGCGCACCACCCCGAGGGGCGGGCCATGGCCAACCTTTACGCGGTCATGGACATGCAGGCGGGCATACTCATGAAGTACGGGGTGCCCATAAACGTAGCGGAAGATATAATGGAAGAGAGGATAAGGGAGGTGGAGAGGAGGATTATGCCCGTAAACCACATGAGGGCCGTAGACGCCGCGAGGCTCCTTGACATCCCTCTCATTTGCGTACACACGCCGGCGGACAACTCCGTTGCGGGGTTCCTCCAGAAACTCTTTGACGATAAAAAACCCTCTTACGTCTCCGATATAATGGATATCCTCGACGGGGTTCCTGAATATAAAGACGCGTCGAGGGAGGTCCTTTCACCCAAGGTGGTATCCGGTTCGGCCCGCCGGAGGGCGGGCCGCGTATTCGTCGATATGACGGGGGGCACGGGCGGGAGTAAAAAGGCCTTCAGTAGCCTCTCCAACGCCGGTGTGGGCACCGTCGTGGGCATGCACATAAGCGAGGACCACAGGAAAGAGGCCGAAAAGCATCACGTCAACGTCGTCATCGCCGGCCATGTGTCGAGCGATTCCATCGGGATGAATCTCATTCTCGATAATGTTCTGTCGCCCGAAGTGGAGGTCGTGGAGGCGTCGGGGTTCAGAAGGGTAGTAAGGACGTAGTTTTTTCGAGACCGCACAATAACACCCTCCCGGAGACCCGGCCTCCCGGACCGTTTGGTTCGTCAACCTTAATTAAGACCTGACCTTACAGAAAGAAGTGGATACAGCCACCTTAGAAGCGCTTGAGTTCCCCGAAGTCTTAAGGGCGCTCGCCGAAAACGCCGCCACGGCGCCGGGTAAAGACCAGTTACTGGCGCTCCGTCCCTCAGACGACCCTGACCGTGTCGAGGAGGAGTTCAGGTATTACTCCGAGGCCTTTTCCTTTATCGAAGAGTCGGCCACGTTTCCGCTGGCCGGCACAAATGACTTGAGACCCGTCCTGAAAAGGTCCTTTCCCTCAGGCAGTTTTCTCCTTCCCGATGAGTTTTTACTTATCAGGGATAACCTCCGCGTTACAGTTGAACTTAAAAAACTCCTGAAGCCGTCATTTAATAAAAGGTTCCCGCTGCTTACGCCGCGCCTGGAGGCCCTTTCCGAGGCGGTGCCACTTTTAAGAGAGCTGGAGAGGGCATTCGATGACAAGGGTTTTATAGTCGACGGGGCGTCGGCCCGGCTCTTTGATATCAGAAAGCGGATGCTCAAGGTCAAGGAGCGCGCGAGGGGGCTCCTTGACGGGTTCTTAAAGGAAAAAGATACAAAAGAGCTCCTGCAGGAGGATATCATAACTATAAGGGACGACCGCTATGTCCTCTCCGTGGTGGCCGGCAGGCAGACCGAGGTCCCGGGCGTCATTCACGGCAGGTCCGGAAGCGGGGCGACCTTTTTCATAGAGCCTTTGCCTCTTGTGGAGATCAATAACAGCCTTTCCGTATTGAAGAAGGAAGAGAAGTCCGAAGAGATTGAGATATTAAAAGGGCTCACAGCAGGCGTAGTCAGGGAGAAAGAAGCGCTCCTCGTTGACCTCGAAGTTATAGCGGGGGTGGATTTCCTTCAGGCGAAGGTCTTTTTCGCGAAAGAGTTGAGGGCCACGGTGCCGGCCGTAAAAAAGGGCGGCCCCGTAAGCTTTAAGGAGGCGCGTCACCCCTTGCTCGTCATGAAGGAGAGGGCGGGCGGAGGGGCCGTGGTGGCGGTGGACGTTACGATACCCGAGGATACAAAGGTGGTGGTAATCTCCGGGGCGAATACAGGCGGCAAGACGGTGGCGCTCAAGACCCTGGGGCTCCTGACCCTTATGGCCTCGTCGGCGATACCCGTGCCAACGGGTGAGGGTTGTTCAGCCGTCATCTTCAGCGAGATCTTCGCCGACGTGGGAGACAGTCAGGATATCGAGGCGTCTCTGTCCACCTTCAGCGCCCATGTAAAGCGCCTCTCAGGGTTTTTGTCCGGGGCGGGGCCCAATTCACTCGTCCTTATAGATGAGATAGGGGCCGGCACCGACCCCGCCGAGGGCGGGGCCTTGGCGCTCGCCGCCATTGAGACCTTGAGGAAACAGGGGGCGCTTGTTGTTGTCACCACTCACTTGAATATTTTAAAGGCGGAGGCCACGGTAAACCCCGTCTACCGGAACGTATCCGTGGAATTCGATGAAAAGACGCTGAGGCCCATGTACAGGCTCCTCTACGGTATGCCGGGGGCGAGCTTCGGCCTGAATATTGCTTCGTCCCTGGGGCTTCCGCGCGAGTTGACGGACCTGGCGGGCACTTACATCCAGGAAAAAGAGGGCGTCTTCGTGGAGTCCGTAAAGAGGATAGAGGAAGAAAAAGAGGCTCTAACGGCCCTGAATGAAAGGCTCACGGCGCTCGCCGAAAAGAGGGAGGCGGCGCTTAAAAGGCTCCGCGACGACAGGGAGGTCCTTTTAAAGAAGGCCGGAGCGAGGATAGAGGCCGTGGTGGAGGCGGCGGAGACGGAGATCCGGGCCGTAATAAAAAGGGTTGAAAGAGAAGGCGGCGGGGGCGTAGGGGCCCGTAAAGAGGTTCATGAAGCGTCCTTGAGGGTGCTGGAAAAGCTCTCACCCGCGAAGAGGGAAAGGTTTATCCCTTCCGAGGGAGAGAGGGTGAGGATCTCAGGCTCAGGAGCAAAGGGCGTGGTCCTGAGGGTTGACGAAGGCGCGGCGAGGGCGGAGCTCATGGTGGGAAACCTCAAGGTGTGGGTCGATTGTAAAAGGCTTGAGGGTGTCAACGGGCCGGCCCCCGTAACTATTGCCGCGCAAAACGCCGGCGTTGACGCCGATATGGAGGCCCCGCTGACCGTTAACCTCCTCGGAATGAGGGGCGAAGAGGCGATGAGGGTGGTTATTAAATTCCTCGACAACGCCCACGCCGAAGGGCTCGAAAGGGTCGAGATAATCCACGGCCTTGGTACGGGCGCGCTCAAGAAAATGGTCTCGGGATTTTTGCGGGAAAGTAAACTGGTAAAGGGTTTTTACCCGGCGGCCCCCTCCGGGGGAGGGGCCGGGGTCACGGTAGTCGAGCTCAAATGATTTTTTTGTGTTAGAATCAAAATAGTTTTAAGGCCGCGGCGTATAAGCGGCGGTTTAAAGGATTTCCGAACGTGCTCTACGGGGACCATTTAAAGAGATGATACCGAAAGAAAAGATAGATGAACTGAGAGAACGGGTAAGTATCGTACAGGTGGTCTCCGATTACCTGCCCCTTAAAAAAAAGGGCGCCAACTGGTTCGGCCTTTGCCCCTTCCATTCGGAAAAGACCCCGTCCTTCTCGGTCAACGAAGGCAAGAAGATATTTTACTGTTTCGGTTGCCATGAAACGGGAAGCGCCATTACCTTTGTGATGAAAAAGGAAGGGGTGGAGTTTCCAGAGGCCGTAAGGACGCTGGCGTCGAGATTCGGTGTTGTTATAAAGGAAGAAAGGCCGGGGGCCGCTGGATACAAGGATTCCCTTTACAAATTGAACGGCGTTGCCAGGGATTTTTTCGCAAGGGAGCTTAAATCCACTGAAGCGGCCCCCGCAAGGGCCTATCTCAAAAAGAGGGGCTTTGACGACTGGCCGCTGTTAAAAAGTTTTTCCATGGGGTTCGCGCCTTCCGGATGGGAGGGGCTTGTCCGTTACCTTCGAAAGAAAGGCATTTCCCTTGAACTCGCCGGGAAGGCCGGCCTTGTGGCGAGAAAGTCGAAGGGATATTACGACAGGTTCAGGAGCCGGATTATCTTTCCCATAACGGACGTAAGGGGCAGGGTTGTGGGGTTCGGCGGGAGGTCGTTCGGCGACGCGGGGCCAAAGTATCTTAACACCCCGGAGACGGCGCTCTTTAAAAAGGGTGAGACGCTCTTCGGGTTCCATCAGGCCAGAGAGAGCCTTAAGGAGACGGGCTACGCGATAATCGTGGAAGGTTACTTCGACCTTATGGCGATGCATTACCACGGTTTTACAAACACCGTGGCTACGCTGGGCACGGCCATGAGCGCCGCTCATCTACGCGCGCTCAAGGGTTATACGGACAGCGTCTACGCCCTCTTTGACGCGGACGCCGCCGGAAGGAAGGCGAGCCTCAGGTCGCTGGAGTTCTTTCTCAATGAGGATATGAGGTGCGGGATTATAAGCCTCGGCAATTCCAAGGACCCCGATGAGTTTTTATCGGCTAACGGCCCGGAGGCCATGCGAGAGGCCGTAAAAGGCGTTAAGCCCCTTTTGAAATTTTATCTTGACGAGATTGGAAAGGGTTTTGATTTAAAGAGGCCCGAAGGCAAGGCCCGTTACCTTGAAGAGGCCATCGCCTGCTTGGCGAGGATCAAGAACGTGGCCGAAAGAGACCATTACGCCGGTTACGTGGCGGCCGCGGCTTCCATCCCCGCTTCTTCCGTTTACGAGGCCCTTGGGAAAAAATCCGTCAGGCACAGGAGGGCGGGTGGCGGCCTTAGCGGCGCGGGCGTGTTAATGGGGCTTGCGGCCCTGAAGGGTTCGGCCCTTGCGGAGATTACCATACTCAAGGTAATCGTCAACCACCCGGGACTCTACAGCCCGGACGTCCCGGAGGCCGTCGAGGCCTTTAAGGACGGGGGCCTTAAAGAGGCGGGAAGGAAGATATGCGAACGCCTGAAGAGCGGCAATGGCCTGGACATATCGGTGCTTGCCGAGGACCTTTCAGACGAAAAAACTTCAGGCGTGGCCGTGGCCGGGTTATTCAGAGACGATGACGGTTTTATAGAGGAGCCTGAAAAGATGCTCAAAGAAAGTTTGAAAAAGGTCATGAACAGGGGTAAACTTAAATCATCCACCGAAGAGATGATTAAAAGGCTTGAGGAGTCCGGCAGGGCTGAGATAGCGAGCGAGATCAGGGCGAGGGTTGATAAGGATATGCTTTAATCCTATCCGGGATTTTATTTGTCAGGGCCTGTTGCTCGAAACCCTTTATGGGAGACAAAGAGGAGATGCCGGAAATTAAAAATGCCGGCCCGGAGCCAGGGGACGGCGAAGGTGATGTCAAAGGCGAGACGCTCCCCGAAGCCGCCGCCCCGGAGACGGTGGTGCAGCCCCCGAGCGCGGTACGCGACCCTGTAAGGGCGTACCTCCGGGAGATGGGTTCCGTCGTTCTTCTTACCAGGGAAGAAGAGGTGGAACTGGCTAAAAGGGTGGAGGAGGGGAGGGCCGCCATCACGAGGGAGTTTCTGCGGTCGCTGCTTGTAGTGGAAGAACTGAACGCACTTAAAAAGAGGCTTTCCGAGAGGAAAGGGCTCGAGGAGGAGGTTCTCGAATTTGATGATTATGAAGGGCTTTTAAGCGAGAACGAAGATGACCTTGAGGAGGTCTTTAATGAGATAGAGGAAATAAACAGATTATATAAGAAGGTCAGCTCAAAAAAGGGGGCGACGAAGTCTCAGAGGGCCAGGCTCCTGACGATCCTTCTTGATGTTGAGAAAAAGAGTAATATATTCGACAGGGTGATTGACAGGCTGCAGGAAAGCGAGGAGGAACTTATAAGCCTCAAGGGCAAGAGGGCCTCTATGGAGAAGGCCCTTAAAGGCGGCAGGTATAAGGCCGGGGCCGCGGCCGGGAAGATGAAAGGCGGTGAGGGCAAGGCCGCCGGGGCGAGGGCCGGGTTATTAAAGGAGTTGAGGCTCAATAAAAAGAGGGAGAAGGAGATTATAGAGGAGACGGGGCTGAGTTTCGAGGAGCTCACCGAGGTGCTCAACGCCCTTGCCGCATGGGAAGATTATATTGAGCAGGCGAAAGAGAGGCTTATAAAGGCTAACCTCAGGCTTGTGGTGAGCATAGCGCGCAGATACATAAACAGGGGGCTTCAGTTCCTCGACCTCATTCAGGAAGGCAATATCGGCCTTATGCGGGCCGTTGAGAAGTTCGAGTACCAGAGGGGCTATAAATTTTCCACATACGCCACGTGGTGGATACGCCAGGCCATCTCCCGGGCCATAGCCGACCAGGCGCGCACCATACGCATACCCGTGCACATGATAGAGACCATCAATAAACTGATGCGCTCCTCCCATTATTTCGTGCAGGAGAACGGCAGGGAACCTCACCCCGAAGAGCTGGCGGAGAAGATGTTGATGCCCTTTGACAAAGTGAGAAAGATATTGAAGATCGCCAAGGAGCCCATCAGTCTGGAGACCCCCGTGGGCGACGAGGGGGACAGCCTGCTCGGCGACTTCATCGAGGACAAGGAGGCCGTAATCCCCCATGACGAGATTATAAGTAACGACCTTACAGGCCACATGAACGAGGTGCTCTCCACGCTTTCACCCCGCGAGGAGAAGGTCCTGAGGATGAGGTTCGGCATCGGGGAGTCCAAGGACCATACCCTCGAAGAGGTTGGGGGGTATTTTAACGTCACCCGAGAGAGGATCCGCCAGATTGAGGCGAAGGCCCTGAGGAAATTAAGGCATCCCAAGAGGTGCAGAAAATTAAAGTCCTTTTCGGAAAATTAAGAAGGTTTAAGATTAAATATCGCATTTTTTAATGGACTGTCTCTCTTGCCGGTTCTATATTTTCTATTTTTTAGGTTTTTTAACTATTTGAATTTATTGTATTTTACAAGAGAAGTTACATTTTTTATAAAAAATATCAATTTCCTATTGACATCACTTCTTTTTTCTGTATAATAGGCATTAAGATTTAAAGCCTGGCGCTCAGGATGGGCCCGGGCTTTCAGGTGAAGACGCCATTATATAACCATCCCGGTTATATACATGGCTTTTTTTTGCTTTTTTAAATAAACCTCATTAATTCAAGCTATATCTATTAATCAAACTGAAGAAGGGGGCCGCGTGAAGAGAAGATTGTTAACAGGCTTATTAGTCTTAACGGCAGCGCTCTTCATTAAAGCGGATATCTCCTCTTCAGCAACGGGCACGCAGGGCGTCGCCGGGACCGTTGCCGCGTACACGAATGGTCTCGCCGCCAACGGCATCGTAGGCACAAGGCATAACATGGGCGCCTTCGGCGGCCCGATACGTACCAATGCCACAACTCAGGTATGCGTCTTCTGCCATACACCTCACCACACGAATCAATCTGCCGCCCCGCTCTGGAACAGGTCCACGGCCAACTCGACGAGTTATCAGGCTTACGGGTCTACCATAGGCGGCAGTAATATAACGACGGTAGACGGAGGCGCCTCCATCGCGTGCCTCAGTTGCCATGACGGCGTCACCACCTTTGACAGCATTGTCAACGCCCCTGGAAACGGCGGGATTACCGCAGGCGGTTCCGACCAGCAATGGTCGTTTATAATGGCTGACGTAGGGTTGGACCTGGGTGCTTGGGACCATTTCGGCACTCCAGGTAATGAGAACGTCTGGTGTACTGCCTGTCACGGCACCGGAGGTTTTGCTCAAGGCCCGAACACATGGCAGCGTCTCTCTATTGGCACGGACCTCACAAACGACCACCCCGTCTCGGTTACCTATTCCGGCAACACAAAGGCGAGCCTCAGGGCAAAGACTACCGTACTGGGCACCATAGACCTTACGACCGGGCTCAGCAACACAAACTCATTAAGCGCATATTACCAGGCCATGACCCAGAACCGCTGGGCCGTAAACGGTTCCATCTCTGACACCGCCAATATCAGCGCTCTCTTGAGGAACGATAAGGTGGAGTGCAGTTCGTGCCACGACCCGCACTTCAAGAACCTCTCCTGGGACGAGGCGGATGCCTCCTATGACGCCAATTATACAATCGGCGGCGCGAGCAAATGGTGCAGCGGGGACGCTTGTATCGACGGCCTCTTCTTAAGAAGGGTGGGCGGCAACACGGGCTCAGGCGTTTGCAGGACCTGCCACGATAAATAATCAACCGCCGCTGGGCCTTGATACGGGGATAGACGCGGGGGCTTGATAAAGGCGGCGCCCTTAACAAGAAGATAAAAAAGTTTTGAAGGCCTCTCTTTCAAAAGAGAGGCCTTTTAATATTGTCTCCGCAGGGCTAACCCCTCTTGCCGGGCTTCATGGGCAAAATTCCGTGACGCTGTCCCCGTGGGGGGGGAATAAAAGACCACGGCCCGGAAAAGAGGGCTCAAAATGTTTGACTTGGCCCGTCTTTCTGTTATAATCTTCAGGCCTAAAAGCCATACCGTGAGTAGTAAAGGCCCCTCCGGCCTGTTACCCTTTTACGGGCGCGAGGAGCCTTTTAACACCTGCATGGTGTAATATTCTCAGCAGGGAAAAAATTTTTTATCAGGAGGAGGTGTATTATTTTTGTCAGAGGTCAAGGTTTATGACGACCAGCTTGAAAAGGCGCTAAAGATACTTAAGCGTAAACTCGCTCAAGACGGGACCTTCAAGGAGATAAAGAAGAGAAGGTTTTACGAAAAGCCGAGTGTTAAGAAAAAGAGAAAGCGCCAGGAAGCGGCCAAACGCCGCGCCAAGGCGTTAAAAAAGACGAGAAGGCGTTATGATTGAGCTAAAGCTACTGAACCCTTCCTTTAACAAGGGTTTCGACGATGCCGGGGTCAGCCAGCGTGGAAGTGTCTCCAAGGTCCCCGGTATGCCCGTTAGCGAGCTTTCTTAATATCCTTCGCATTATCTTGCCGCTGCGTGTTTTGGGAAGCCCTGTCGTGAACTGGACCCTGTCCGGTTTCGCGATGGGGCTTACCTCTTTTTTTACGTGCTCTTCAAGCCCGGCCTTCAATTCCCCCGATGAGCCGACCCCTTCTTTCAGCACCACAAACGCGTATATGCCCTCACCTTTGACTTCATGGGGGTACCCCACGACCGCCGCCTCGGCAACAGCATCGTTGGAGACAAGGGCGCTCTCTATCTCCGCCGTCCCGAGCCTGTGCCCCGATACGTTCAGCACGTCGTCTATCCTTCCCATGAGCCACCAGTCTCCGTCCTCGTCTTTCCTCGCCCCGTCGCCGCTCAGGTAATTGCCGGGAAACCTTGAGAAGTATACCTCCTTGAAACGTTTTTTTTCATCATCACCGTACATGCCGCGGAGCATCCCCGGCCAGGGCCTGTCGATGACGAGGTAGCCGCCCTCGTTCACCCGGGCCTCGCTGCCGTCCTCCTTCACGACCTTCGGCGTCACGCCGAAAAAGGGCCTTCCCGCGCTCCCCGGCTTGAGGGCCATAGCCCCGGGGAGCGCCGAGATGAGTATGCCGCCCGTTTCGGTCTGCCACCATGTATCCACTATGGGAACATTGCCCCTGCCGACGAGGCTGTGATACCAGACCCAGGCCTCGGGGTTTATGGGCTCTCCCACTGTTCCAAGGAGCTTAAGGCTCGACAGGTCATGCTTTGTCACCCACTCGTCGCCGCACCTCATAAGGGCGCGTATGGCCGTGGGGGCCGTGTAGAATATATTTACCTTGAACTTGTCCACTATCTCCCAGAAGCGGTCGGGGCGCGGGTAAGTGGGAACGCCTTCGAACATAAGCGTCGTCGCCCCGCATGCGAGCGGGCCGTAAACTATGTAGCTGTGCCCCGTTACCCAGCCGATATCGGCGGTGCAGAAGAATATATCCTCATCCCTGTAATCAAATATCCATTTAAAGGTGAGTGCCGTGTAGACGAGGTACCCTCCCGTCGTGTGTATAACGCCTTTGGGTTTCCCCGTAGAGCCGCTTGTATAGAGTATAAAAAGGGTATCCTCGGAGTCCATCTCCACTGGGTCGCAAAGGGCGGAAATTTCCGGGGCCGAGACCTCTTCGTGCCACCACGTGTCCCTGCCCTCTTTCATGGGGACCTCAGCCCCGGTCCTCTTTACGACGATGACGTTTCTCACTCCGGGACAATCCTTCAGGGCCTCGTCACAGTTTTTTTTCATGGGGACGGCTCTGCCGCCTCTGACCCCCTCGTCAGAGGTGATGACGATATGCGACTGGGAATCGAGGACCCGCTCCTTTAAAGAGGCCGCGCTGAACCCCCCGAATACCACGCTGTGTATAACGCCGAGCCTCGCGCATGCGAGCATGGAGACGGGCAGCTCCGGTATCATTGGCATATAGATGGTCGCGCGGTCGCCCTTTTTGAGCCCCTTACACTTTAGGACGTTGGCGAAGCGGCTGACCTCGTAGTGGAGTTCCTCATAGGTGTACGTCCTGTACGTCCCGTCGTCGCCCTCCCAGATGATGGCCGCCTTGTTCCTGCGTCGCGACTTCAGGTGCCTGTCTAAACAGTTGTAACTGGCGTTGAGTTTACCGTTTATGAACCATTTTATATCCGGCGCTGAGAAGTCACAGTCCATGACCCTGTCCCATTTCCCGGACCAGTCGAGGATCCGGGCCTGCCTTGCCCAGAACCCCTCGGGGTCCTCGACGGACTCCCTGTACAGCTTTTCGTACTCTTCGGGGCTCTTGATATAGGATTCTTTTGAAAATTCCTCCGGCGGGGGGAATAATCTTTTTTCCTTAGAGAGCACCTCTATAGTCTCTTCCAGGCCTTTTTTGTCCTTTTCCATCTTGCGGGTCTCCGAGTACAGGGTTTTTGTTTACCTGAAAAAATTACTCTAAACAACCTTTTAAGTCAATGATAAAGCGTTTTAAGAGGGGCGTACTCCACTGGCGTTCTTGCATAAATGGCGGGGATATGTTAAAAATTTTCTTTGATAATCGGCATAATAAAGGATTGATTCTTTTATGATTAAGGCAGTAAGGGGTTTTAACGACATACTTCCCGCCGAGGGCGAACTCTGGAGGTTTATCGAGGAGAAGGCCTTAAGCGTCTTTTCCGGATACGGTTTTTCCGAGATAAGGCTTCCCGTTCTTGAGAGGACGGAGCTCTTCTCAAGGTCCATAGGAGAGACGACTGACATTGTGGAAAAGGAGATGTACACCTTTAAGGACAGGCGCGGCGAGTCCCTTACGCTGCGGCCCGAGGGTACGGCGCCGGCCGTGAGGGCCTATATCGAGCACAGGCTTTACTCCTTACCTGTACAGAAGATTTTTTACAGGGGCCCCATGTTCCGCTACGAGAGGCCCCAGAAGGGGCGCTACCGCCAGTTCTATCAGATAGGGGCCGAGGTCCTCGGCGACGCGAGCCCGAGGGCCGACGCGGAAGTGATAGAGATGCTCATGCTGTATTTCGAAAGGCTCGGTGTGGCCGGGGTGGAATTGCAGATTAATTCTCTCGGCTGCAACTCTTGCAGGCCCGGCTACAGGAAAAAATTATACGCCTTCCTCTTAAGTATTAAAGATTCTCTTTGCGAAAACTGCAGAAGAAGGATAGGGGACAACCCCCTGAGGGCCCTTGATTGCAAGAACCCGGGATGCGCCCGGGCGACGGGCGGCGCGCCGGCTATTATTGATTCTCTCTGTAATGACTGCGGGGTCCATTTCAGCGCTGTAATCGAATCCCTTAATATCCTTTCCATTGAGGCGCGGATAAACCCGAGGATGGTAAGGGGGCTCGACTATTACACCAAGACGACCTTTGAGGTTACGGCCGGGGCCCTGGGGGCGCAGAACGCCGTAGCCGCCGGGGGCAGATACGACAACCTCGTAAGTGATCTCGGCGGCCCCGGGACCCCGTGCCTCGGCTTCGCCATAGGAGTGGAGAGGCTTGCCCTTGTACTTAAGGCGGGGGGTGTGAAAATCTCGAGGCCTCTTGTTGTATTCATGGCGCTCGGCCAGGAGGCCGAGCGCAGGGGCGTTGAAGTCGTGAGGGAGTTAAGGGCACGGGGGCTCAAGGTGGCCGAGGATTTTTCCTCCGGGCCTCTTAAGAAGAGAATGAAGAGGGCCGATAAACTCGGGGCCGGGTTCGTCGTAATACTCGGTGAAGACGAAATCAGGGATAAAGTCGTGACCGTCAAGGATATGTCGGGCGCGCGTCAGGAAAGGCTCTCCCGGGAGGTTCTTTATGACTGGATTACTGCAGGGGGTTGAATCTGTAATAGGGTCCCTGGGCCCTGTTCAGGGTTTTTTCTCAGGGGGTCAGTATTACGGCGCTCACGGGGACAGTATGCCGGTCTTCTTCGCCGTTGTTTTCTTTTTTATCCTCGTCCTCGCCGCGGCGCTCCTTATTCTGTGGATAGCAATGCCTTTTTCCGTCTTCGCTCTAAAGGGCCTTTTAAAGCAGTGCATAAGGGAGCAGGAAAAGACGAACGCGCTCCTTCGAGTATTGATTGAGAAAAAAGAAGAGCCGCGAAAGACCGGTGAAGATGACGGCAGGTCGGACTTTTAACTTAACGCGCAAAAAAACTGCCTCGGTCAACTCCCCAATAAAACCGCAAAACTTTTTAACCCCATGAAAATAAAGTCCGTCGAATTCACGGTTAGCGCTGTAAGTAAAAAAGATTACCCCCGCGAGGGGCTTCCCGAGGTGGTCCTCATCGGAAGGAGCAACGTTGGAAAATCCTCTCTTATTAACACCCTTGTGAACAGGAAGAAACTGGCGAAGACAAGCTCAAGCCCCGGTAAGACGAGGACGATAAATTTTTACAGGGTCAATGAAAGTTTTTTCCTCGTGGACCTGCCCGGAATCGGTTACGCGAAGGTCTCCAGGAGCGTGAAACGCTCATGGGAAAAGATGATAGAGGAGTACATGGAGGGCCGGCCCGCGCTAAGAGGGGCCGTAGTCATTCTCGACGCGAGGAGGAAGCCGGGCGAAGTCGAGGCCCGTCTTTACAGGTGGCTCGAGGCGTCGGGCCTGCCCGTTATAACGGTCATAACAAAGGCCGATAAGCTCTCGTCCAACAAGCTCTCGGTAAGTGTAGGCGGCATAAAAAAGGCCCTCGCAGTCGCCGACCCCGTCGCCTTTTCCGCGGTGAAGGGGCTTGGCAGGCTGAAGCTCCTTGGGCGTATTGCTGAGTTACTCGGAGACGGTTAACAGGGGCTTTTCAGCCGCCGCCGGGTCTATGCCGGTAAAATCTTTTCGGCCTATGAATACAAGGGTTAATATAACGGGGCTCGCATACGGCGGCAAGGGTGTGGGAAGGGTCGGAGGCCGCGTGGTCTTTGTCCCTTTTACCGCCCCCGGCGACGAGGTCGATGTTGAAATAGTCCGGGAAAAGAAGAGGTTCTCCGAGGGCCGTGTAACCACTATTATTAAACCTTCCGAAGATAGAGTTCCCCCGCTCTGTCCCGTCTTTACGCTCTGCGGCGGCTGCAGCCTCCAGCACGTCCGTTACTCGCAACAGGTCTTATGGAAAGAAAAGATTTTTTTCGAGACCTTGAAGAGGATCGGCGGGTTTGAGGAGTTTGAACTCGAAGATACTCTGCCAGCTCCCGAGCCTTTTTTTTACCGTTCAAAGGCACGGTTTCAGGTCCTGGGAGAGAGGTGGGGGTTTTTTGAGGCAGGTTCAAAACGCGTTGTTGATATAGAGTCCTGCCCCATATCCGAGCCCCTGATAAACAGCGCCTTTAAGTCCATAAGGCGGCTTTTTGAAGAGAGGTTCAGAAGGTCACATACCGCGAAGACCATCTTTTCCCTTGAGATAGGCGTCGGCGCCGACGCTCTGGCCGCGGCCTCTTTTCATCTGCGCGGCGGTGAAAAGGGATTCCCATGGGGCGCAGTCCTTGAGGAGGTCGAGGAGTTAAAGGGGCTCGAAGTCCTGCTCCATGCCAGAGGTGGCCCCCGGGCAAGGAGGGTATTTACCGGAGGCGACTTGAATTTATGTTACGAGTCTCAGGGGATAAAGTACCTCGCTCCCTTGAGCGTATTCTCGCAGGTGAATAGAGCACAGAACGGGGCCCTTATAAAGGACCTCATCCGTTACAGCCGGTTAAAGGGAGGCGAAAGGGTTTTGGAACTCTTCAGCGGCGCGGGGAATTTTTCCCTGCAGCTTGCAAAGGGCGGCGCTCGGGTTTTGGGTGTTGAGGTGGGCGGAGAGGCGGTGAGGGCGGCCCGTAAGAACGCGGCCCTTAACGCCATAGAGCCGGTTGAGTTCCTCAAGGCCCCCGCCTCTAAGTGGCTTCGGGATAACCTCAAAGACCTTGAAACCGATTCTCCGGATATGGTAGTATTAGACCCTCCACGGGCGGGCGATATATCCGCTATGAGGGGCCTGGCGGAAATCAGGCCGAAAAAGATTATCTACCTCTCCTGCAGCCCTCCTACGATGGCCAGAGACTTGAAGGTCTTTGCCGCAGGCGGATACAGGATTACAAGGGCCCGTGTATTTGACCTTTTCCCCCAGACCTACCATATAGAAGGCATGGTAGTGATGGAGTTGGGGGATTAGGAACCTAAAATTTTTGGAGTGGTAAGGGTTTTGAAAGAGCTTCCAATAATAAAGGAATTGAAGGAAGAACTTCAGAGGGTGGAGAGGGAACTGAGGCTTGAGGTGCCCAAGGAGCTTCAGAAGGCCGCCGCCCATGGAGACTTCAGGGAAAATTCGGAATATGACGCGGCGAAGCATAGGCAATCTTATCTGCAGGCCCGCTCGGCCCACCTGGCCGAACGGATAAATTCCCTTACCTCCCTTAAACTCGACAATATCGCGAAAGACGCCGTGGGTTTCGGCTCAAGGGTGCACCTCGAAGACATTAATTCCGGCGAAGCCGTCGTCTACGAGCTTGTAACCCCCGAGGAGGTGGACCCCAGGAACGGAAAGATATCCATAGGCTCTCCTGTTGGAAAGGCGATTATGGGCAAGAGCTCCGGCGATGAGGTGGTAATAAACCTGCCTTCAGGTGTCAGGGAATATGAGGTAACGGATTTCCAGACGCTTCATGACATTTTTTTCAGTAAAGGCGGAGACGAATAAAAGGAAAGGCTTTGTTTTTTAACCCTTAACAGATTAAAAAAACGACAGAAAAGGAGACTCATGATGGAGAGCAAGATGAAGAAAGGTTTTGTAAACCGGTCCCCCTTGGTACTTGCCGTTTTAATTTTCTCGCTCATTATCAGCTCGAATACCTTCGCGGGCTCGAAGCATCACAAAGGACACTGGAGCTATGAAGGTGAGACCGGCCCCGAGCACTGGGGGGAACTCTCAGAGAAGTTCGAGGCATGTTCAAAGGGCAAGAGCCAGTCGCCCATCGATATCACGGCCGCGGCCGTGGGGGGCCGCGGTAAGGTAGAGTTCAACTACAGCCCCAGCCGGATAAAAATACTAAACAACGGCCACGCCATTCAGGTCAATTATGACAAGGGCAGCTATATCAAGGTGGGAGGCAAGAGATACGACCTGCTCCAGTTCCACTTCCACGCCCCCAGCGAGCACACCGTGGCCGGCAAACATTCCGATATAGAGATGCACCTCGTGCATAAAAGCAAGAAGGGTGAACTCGCCGTAGTGGGCGTCCTTATAGATAAGGGTGAGATGAACGGGGCTTACAAGGATGTATGGGCCGGTCTCCCCGAGAAAGAGGGCAAGGAAATGGCCCTAAAGGCGACGGTGAACGCTTTTGAACTTCTTCCGGCTAAAAAAATCTATTACAGCTATTCCGGTTCCCTGACCACACCGCCATGTTCTGAGAACGTCTCCTGGTTCGTCATGAAGACTCCCGTTAAGCTCTCGGGGGACCAGATAAAGGCCTTCACGGAAATCATGCATGGCGACAACAGGCCGACCCAGCCCCTTCACGGACGTAAGGTCACGCAGAGTAAAGATTAAATACGAACAGATCGTTTAATATACAGGGCCCCGCAGAAACCCTGCGGGGCCTTTTTTTAACTCATCACCTGCGGGACCGTTTTCCGGCCGTACTTGAGAATCCCTTTAAAGTGGTGTTGATTTCTATGATCCTTAAGAGGTCCCCCCTTGACACCATGCCCACAAGCTTCCCTTCGAACAGAACGGGAAGCCTCCCGATGCCGCTTTGAGATATCTTCGCGAAGGCGTCCATGGCGCTTTCAGCTGGTTTTAAAAAATCCTTTTCGTCGAGGGCAACCATAACCCCTCTTACAAGGGTCTCAGCCCAGCGCGCCCTTTCAACGGATTTTACGCCTTTAAAGGTAATTATCCCAACCGCTTTTGCCCCTGAAGTTACGGGGAAGGAGGCAAAGTGGTGAGTGAGAAAATAATCGTCAACGGCCTCCTGTATAGTCATATCCCCGTCAATGGATACGACCTCCTTTGACATGACGTCGCCGACCCTCACGCCCCCGAGCATCTTCTTTATTATGAGCTGCTGATACCCGCCGAGAGCGGCCTGTTGGAGAAATACACCGATTAAGACCATCCAGAGCCCCCCGATAAAATTTCCCACCAGTATCTGGAAAAACCCCAGGATTATGAGAAAGAAGGCGAAGGTCCTCCCTGCCTGGCTCGCCGCCCTTGTGGCGGCGTAGACGTCGCCCGTCTTTGCCCACCAGAGCGCCCTCAAGACCCTGCCTCCGTCAAGGGGGAATCCGGGGATAAGGTTGAAGGCCATGAGGATCAGGTTTACGAGCGAAAGGTAGGAGAGTACGGGGTGCAGAAGAGGGAAGCCGGAGGCCGGCACGGCCTTTGAGGCGAGATAGAAAAGACCGCCCAGTAGCCCGCTCGCAATGGGCCCGGCCACGGCTATCTTGAGCTCGACGGCGGCGTCGTCAGGCTCCCTCGTCATCTCCGCGACGCCGCCGAAGATAAAGAGCGTAATCCCCCTGATGTCAAGTCCGAGTTTGTTGGCTGTAACAGAGTGGGACAACTCGTGTATGAGGACACAGACGAAGAGGAGGAGGGCCGAGACGGTGCCCATTATTATATAGGACTCTTTTTCAAGACCCTTGTAATAGTACGGGTAATAACCGTATGAGAGGCTCCATGCGAAGAGCACAAAGACTATAAACCACGAATAGTCTATGGATATGGTGATACCGAGTACCCTGAAAAGTCTTATACCCTTGGGCATGGTCTATCCCTATTGGGTTTTTGATTCAGCTTGCAAGAAGGCCGTCGCACCGGAGGCAGGGGCGCGGCGCGGGAAAGGCGCGGCCGGCAAGCCTGTCAATCAGGTCTTTAACTTCTTACCCAATCTCCTCTCAACGGAACCTAGTTTTTCCGTGAGCCTGTCGTTGGGCTTTGACGGTCTTATGTCTATGGAGATGGTCGACACGACCCTTGGGGCCTTTTCCATAACCGTATCGTGACACCTTTTTATAAGGGGCATCACCGCGTCCCACTCTCCCTCGACGATGGTGCCCATTGCGCCCGCCCTGTAAGGGAGCCCGCTTTCATCCACTACCTTGAGCACGCTCGCTATGGAGTCACCAAGGCTTTCTCCGGCGCCCACAGGCACTATTGCGAATTCCGCAAGCATATTGACCTCCTTTCGGCCCCCGGCAAGAATTTAAACCGGGGCCTTTGAAAAAGATGTGCAAAAAAATCATAAACCCACTCCGTCTATAATAACGCCGCAGTACGGGCACATTGAACCCTTTATGACATTCTCTTTTACGTAAAAACCCCTCCTCTCTATGAGGAGCTTATTGCAATTATAACAGAAGGTGGACTCTCCCTTAAGGCCGGGGATGTTGCCGGTATAGACGTACCTGAGCCCCTCTGCAATGCCAATTTCGCGGGCCCTCACGACCGTCTCTGAGGTTGTAGGGGGGGCGTCCGTTAGTTTGTACGTCGGATAAAAGGCGCTTATGTGCCAGGGCATAGTCTTGTCCGTCTTTGAGATCCACTCTGCGATGCTCTTTAACTCATCCTCGGAGTCGTTGTATCCGGGGATAATGAGCGTGGTTACCTCAACCCATATGCCGGCCTCTCTCATGTACTCGATGCTTTCAAGGACCGGGGCGAGTCTCGCGCCGCAGACCTTTTTATAAAAATCATCGGAAAAGGATTTTATATCCACGTTGGCGGCGTCAAGAAACTCGCGCGATTCGTCGAGGCACTCCCGTGTCATATAGCCATTCGTTACAAAGACGTTTTTTATCCCCCGCCTTCTCGCCAAGAGGCCGGTTGCACGGGCGAATTCAAAGAATATCGTGGGCTCTGTATAGGTATAGGCTATGCTCGCTGAGCCCGATGAAGCGGCCTTCATGACGACCTCTTCGGGGGAGGCCTCATGGCCGGCTATCCTTTTTGCGTCCCTGGGCATCTGTGATATATCGAAGTTCTGGCAATGGAGGCATCTGAAATTGCACCCCACCGTCGCCATGGAATAGGAAGAGGAGGATGGGAGGAAATGAAAAAGCGGTTTTTTCTCTATGGGGTCTATGTTTTCCGCTATAAGGAGCCCGTAGACGAGTGTGTATAGCACGCCCTTTCTGTTTTCCCTCACGCCGCAGACGCCGCGCCGGCCTTCCTTTATGCGGCAACGGAAGGAGCACAGGAGACAGTTTACCTCATCTCCGCTCCTTTTTTCATAGAGGCGCGCCTCCAAAACGCCGGGCGCAGTCTTTGTTGTTTTCTCAGGATTCGCCATCCCTTGTCCACAGGACCCTTGCGAGCTTGACGTCGGAACTCCACTTGTATTCGAGCTCTCCGCTAAAGGTCTTTTTTATCATCTGCCCTATCCTCTGGGCGAGCTTATCTGTTGTGGTGGTTATCTCTATTGCGCCGCGCCCCTCCTTTATTTCCATGATACGGTCAAGGGGGTTATTGTGCATCGCCCTTTTTTCCTTGTTGCGTACGAGTTTCAATATCTCTTCGCCGTGGTCTTTTATAAAACCGCCCTTCAAGGTGACGACTCCGCCCGGGAATTTATCGCGGATCTTCTGGCATGCCGGGCAGAGTACCTCGATGGGTTTCTTGCCCGGGGCCTTCTTAAGCGCCTCAGTAGCGAGGGTCCAACGCTTATTGTGGTAGACGGCGCCGCATTTTTTACAGATAGCCATATCTTCGGGGCTTATCTTCAAGAGATAAGAGTCTTTCGCGGTATCTATCGCCTTTTTCCTGATAATCCTCGGTCCCTTCATACGAGCCACCTCCTTAAGGAAGATTTCAACGCCAACTTCAGTATGTCCCCTTCAGGCGCATGGGAGATTCGATCAACCCTTCCCCTGAATTAATTATATCATCATTGGGAGTGGGATGGGGAGGAAGATGGAGAGGGGGATGGAAAAAAACTAAAGGATTTTCGTTATTTCGTCCCTTTCAGGGAGTTCCAGTGCCCTCTTGCCCGATCTTCCCCTGATTATTACGCCGTCTTTTTTTCCGGTAACGGCGCCTATCCGCGTCGCGGCGATTCCGGCCTTTTTAAGTCCCATGAGCATCTTTTTTGTGTCGCGTGGGTCTACCGCGGCGAGTAGTGAGCCTGACGCTATAAGGCCCATGGGGTCGAGGCCGAAGTGGGCGCAGACCCGCTCTGTTTCGGGTAACACGGGGATGAACTCTTCATCTACCTCTACGCCGCGCCCGGCGGCTATGGCCAACTCATGGAGGCCTGTGGCGAGTCCGCCCTCCGTCGGGTCATGCATGGCGTGAACGCGGCCCCATTTGAGGGCCGTCTGTGCGTCTTTAAGGACGCTGATGCCCGGGGCCTTTAAAAAATTTCTGCATCTGGCGATAAACCTCTTTGAGAAGAGGCCTTTTTTTATAAGGCCCTCTCCCTTCGACCTTGCGATAATGCTCGTGCCCTCGATGGCCAATCCCTTTGTGAGTATGATTGCGTCATTGGAGCTTGCGCCCGCCGTTGTAATCAGGCGCCCTTTTTTTACGGTGCCGAGCATTTGTCCAACGACTATGGGTCTATTTACCCCGGGGGTGACTTCCGTGTGTCCTCCGCAGAGCGATACGCCGGCGGCCCTTGATGCCCGGCCGAGCTGAGAGAATATCCTTTGTGCCGATTTTTGCGTCGCCGCCCCTTCGGGAAGGAGCACGGCCGCCAGAAACCACCTCGGAACGCCGCCCATGACTGCTATGTCATTGGCGTTTATGTGGAGCGCGTAGACCCCTATATCTTCCGCCACAAAAGTAACGGGGTCGGTCTTGGCGACAAGGTATCCCCCGTGAAAATCAATTATTGCCGAGTCTATGCCCACGCCGGGACCGACTATGACGTCCTTTGAGAGAGTTATATGTTTTTTTAAAAATCTTTCAAGGAGGTTCAAAGGCAGCTTGCCGGCGGGTAGTTTTGTTTGAGCCGATGTCAATGCGTGACCTTTCAAGGGGTTGAGAGGGGACAGTTATCTCGGGCCGTAATAAAAAACCAAAGCCGGAGAGTTATTTGGCGAACCTTTCCATTATCCGGCCGAGCAGGGCCGGAGCTATATCATCGACGGTCTCTTTCTCAGGGAGCAGATGGGGCTGGAAGGGGCCGTGTCTTCTCATATATTCGGCTAATTGACAGGCCGTACGCCTTGTCTCGTCAAAGCTCGGGTCGTCGAACATGTCATGGGGGCCTATAAGGTGCCCGGAAGAGATCTGGAATCCGGCGCTTATAATCCTCATGGGGCCGTCAAAGCGCGCGAGGTTCGCCTCATAGAAGGGCACGGGTATAAGCGGGCCAAGGTGGCGGTGCCTGAGCCATCCCTTCGTGAGATAAGGGATGGTAAAAGGCTCAAGGGCCTCGCCTGTGGACGGAAAACCCTCCTGACACCTTGAAATGATGACCGGGTTAAAGGCGCTCAGGGCCCTTTCGCCCTTACGGTTCAGCATGGCCGTTGAAATTTTGGCGGCCACTTCCCTGTCGTGGTTTCTGTAGACTTCGGTTATTACATATCTCGATGTAATGCCGGCGAGGGCAAGAAGCGTATAGATATCCCCCGGGTTCGAGAGCGTTATGTGGGTATTCTCCTTAATGTCCAGCAACCTGAAGGAAAACCCCTCGAACATGACCGGGTCGATGACAAGACCCGCGGTATTAAAGGGGTCGGCGAAGATCTTATATACCGGGAGGTTCCATGTGCCCGCCGCCGCCCTGTTGGCGATGAAGATGATAACGGGTTCGCTCTTTCTTTCCAGGAACTCCATCTCGATGATGTCAGGGCCGCTTTCAGGCAAAAGGCCTCCAGGAGAGGCCGGCCGCTTTTCAGGCCGGGAGAGTTTTAAATCCACGGCCTCTTCCACGCAGGCGTTGAATGTGTTCTGGGTGAGTTGAAGAATATCATCGCTGTCTTCGCCGCGGCGGTGGGTTATTACTATGTTTATCCTCGCGCCGCACCTGAGGACATGGTAGTCGACTATAAGGGCTTTCTCCTTTGCGTTAAAGAGCCTCTCCTTGGCGCAGTCGATTATGCCGGGATGGATGCTCGTTTGGCCCATGTATCCGCCGGGGTCAGCCGTTATTACCGTGAGTGTGAGTTTTGACCGCTCTCCCATCGAGGTATTTCCTTAAAAGACGCAACGGCGTTGTTGAAATTTTTTTATTAGAGAAGTTATTGCCCACAGGAAAAACAGCAACCTCTCTGACTGAAAATATTTTTCCATCTCGAAAACGGTTTCATAAAGGAAGATTCCATGAAAGTTGGCGTGGAGGTTGTAAGGCAGCTCCACCCCCGCCCCCCTGTTTTTCCTTGAGGCGGGAAGCTCTCTTACACGGACTCTTCCTTGAGAAGTTTTTCCTTGTTTTTGGTGTAAGCGCCTTTGCCGGCCTTATAGGCTGATTTTATGCCGCCCCTCTTCTCCTTTACGATGCTCTTAATCTTATCGGTACCGTTCTCAAGGGCGTCTCTCGCGTCGTCGTATTTATCCATCGCCCAGTCTCCGGCGTCTTCCAGGCCTTCCTTGAGCCTTCTGCGGGTATCAACGCCCGGTTCCGGCGCATAGAGTAGAGCCAGGGCCGCGCCGACCACGCCGCCAAGAAGGAAAGCCAAAAGCGTGTTACTCTTTTCCGTCGACATCTTTTTCACCTCCATCCTTCTCGTCTTCTTCTTTTTCTTCTTTCCTTAAAAAATGTTTAAGGCCGAATTGAACGCCGAGGACGAGGCTCAAGATCGTCACGAGCGGGCTTTTAATGTTTTCAACGAAGAACTCCGCGGTGTTGATTATCTTAAGCCCGAGGTGCTTGACCCTTTCGAATATCTCCTCTACCTCGCCGGTATGCTCCCCCGTCTTTGCCAGAAGATTATTCAACATCCCCAGCGACTTTTTGCTTTCTGTAGACAATTCCTCGAAGGATTTTACCGTCCTTTTTAACTGCAAAAGAGTGGGTATGGCGAATATTATCAGTATGAGAAATGCGAGAGCGATTACAAGAGCTACTATCTGGTAGATATTTGCCGTTATCATTAAGCCTCCAAATTGAGTATATCCTGTAAAAGGCGGGTGTCAAGGCGGCCGGCCCCGCTCTACAGAAAAGTGTAAGGCTCCGGATTACCGGTTTTTTTATGAGTGCGGGGCGGGTTTTTTTGAGAAAAAAAGTCAGAGGTTTTCAGGCCCGGGGCCCCAAAGGGGGAGAAAATTCAAGAAGAGTTTATACCTTCTCAAAGGGGTCAAAGAGTTTTTTATACTCGTTAAGAGCGAACCTGTCAGTCATGCCTGCTATGTAGTCGCAGATTACCCGCTCTTTTCCTCTCCCCTCCTCTTCCATAAGCCGGTGGGTGGCCGGCGGGAGGAGCCTCGGTTCCCTCAGGTAGGCGTTAAAGAGTTTTTTTATGATACGCTCGGCCTTGTCGGCCATCCTTATTACACGGTGGTGGCTGTAAAGGTTTTGCCTTAAAAACCTTTTGAGCCCCCTGTTAAGTTCTTCCATGGCCGGGCTGAACCTCGCGACGGGCTTTGCCCGCTCCCTTACCTGGGCTATGGAAATAATGCCGTCCTCTTCCACCGTTTTTTTAACGGTCTCCACGAGGTCGGTGACCTGCGCGTTTATTATGCGGATTATTGTCCGGGGTTTAACGACCTTCTTCTCCCGGCCCTTGAGGCCTTTTTTCGCTTCCTCGAGATTTATTCTCCATATCTCCACGGCCTCGAGGGCCTCGGAGGAGAGCATCCTTGATGAGAGTCCGTCGTCTATATCGTGGTTGTTATAGGCTATTTCGTCGGCGATGTCGACTATCTGAGCCTCTAAAGACGGAAACTTCAATTTTTTGAACTCCGCGTTCTCAGATGGGCAGTCATGCTCGGAAGAGTGTTTCGCTATCCCCTCTCTTACCTCCCAGGTCAGGTTCAGCCCGTCAAACTCCGGGTACCTCTTCTCAAGTTTTTCCACAAGCCGGAGGCTCTGGGCGTTGTGTTCGAACCCGCCGTGCACCTTCATCAGTCCGTTAAGGACCTTCTCGCCGGAGTGGCCGAAGGGGGGGTGCCCGAGGTCATGGGCGAGGGCGATGGCCTCGGAGAGGTCTTCGTTCAGTCCCAACGCCCGTGCTATGGTCCTTGATATCTGAGCCACCTCTATGGAGTGGGTGAGGCGCGTCCTGTAGTGGTCGCCCTCATGGTAGACAAAGACCTGTGTTTTGTACTCAAGCCTTCTGAATGCGTGTGAGTGTATGACGCGGTCGCGGTCCCTCTGGAAAGGCGTCCTGAAAGGGTGCTCCTCCTCTTTGAATTCCCGCCCCCTTGTCTCGGCGCTCCTTGCCGCGTAAGGGGCGAGGTTTCTTGCCTCGCTCTCTATATATTTTTCTCCTTTAAGCATTGACAAATACCGTATGGGTAATAAAATTAAGTATGAAGAAGATTATGTTAATAGCGCTCATCGTTCTCTTAAGCGGCTGCGCCTCTGTAATCTCAAAAGATATCCTGAAGGAGGTCGACCGTGATATCACCCTTGATCTCGTCCAGGCGGATCCGGCCTCTTTTACGGGCCGGAAAGTCCTCTGGGGAGGTTCTATCATCTCCACGGAGAACCTTGAGACCGTAACGGTTATAGAGGTCCTGGAAACGCGGCTCGCCTTTGAAGACGTCCCCGCAGATTCAGGCTCGCGCGGGAGGTTTCTTGTAGAGGCCGCGAGGTACCTTGACCCGGCTGTTTATAAAAAGGGCATGAAGGTTACCGTCGCAGGCGTGGTAAAGGGCGTCAGGGTAAAGAAGATCGGCCGTATGGATTACACCTATCCCGTGCTGGCCCCCCTTGAGGTGAAGCTTATCGAGCCTCTGCCTGAGCTGTTTTATAGAGATTACCCCCAGCCTTACTGGTGGTACAACAGGCCCTATTATTTCACTTACCCATGGCCTTACTGGCCCCGGTACCCTTATTATCCTTACACCTATCCTTACCGCTATCCGCCCTATTAACGGCGAAGGGGTTTATTAACCGCTTTCATGAAAGGCCGTCCCGGGTTATTCATCGGGGCCGCATCCGTCTTTTACGCCCTTTAAGAACTCCGTGTATTCTTCGTAGTACTCGTCCATCAGGTCGCCTAAGTCTTTCCCTTCGGTCTCTATCTCTTTTTTGATCTTGAGAAATTGTAAAAATGTCATAGCCTCGCTCCATGCTAATTTTATTATGGAGAATTTTATTATGCCGGCTCGCTCTTCAGGTAGCTGATGGGGTCCCTGACGCCAGCCTCCTTAAAACCCCTTATCCTCAGAAGGCACGAATCGCAGCCGCCGCAGGCCACTGAGCCGTCCCTGTAACATGACCATGTGAGATGAAAGGGGGCTCCAAGGGCGGCGCCTCTTTTTACTATCTCCGCCCTTCTCATGTGGATAAGCGGGGTTTGTATCCTTATCCTTGTGCCGGGCCTCGTCCCGGCGTTCGCCGCCGCTTCAAAGGCGCGGAAAAATTCCTCACGACAGTCCGGGTATCCGGAGCTGTCTTCCTCTACGGCGCCTATATAAACCTCTCCCGCCCCCAGGACCTCGGCCCACGAGACGGCTATGGTCAGGAGGTGGGCGTTCCTGAAGGGCACATACGTTAGGGGGATACCCCCCCGGGCCAGGTCGCCCTCGGGAACCTCTATCCCTTCGTCTGTAAGGGCCGAGCCGCCTATCGCCTTTAAGTGGCTTATGTCGGAGACAAGCCTTTTTTCCGCCCTGTAAAAATCCGCGATCTCTTTGAAGGCCCTTAGTTCGCGCTCCTCGGTCCTCTGACCGTAGTTTACGTGAAGGAAGGCGGCCTCGCCCTTTTCCAGGGCCATGGCGGCGGTAACGGTACTGTCGAGCCCCCCGCTTAAAAGAACAACCGATGATTGCATAATTAAATTAAAGCATAAGCGCCCCCACTCCTCAACCATATTTTTTATCCCCACAAGTTCAGTTTGAAGATAAAAAATATGGGGCCCTCAACTACAGTCGCCCCGGCAGAAGACCTCCTTTATGACTTTAAGGAGGTTTTCGTCAAAGGGCCTCGCGCCGTCAAGTATAAGGCGCGCCGTCTTTTTTTTCTCATAAGAGGCCTTCTGCCCTTTAAATATATCCCCTCTCATGTCGGAAGCGGCGCCGCCCGGAGGAGCAGCGGCTTCTTCGAGCCTCTTTAAAAGGCGGCCCCTGATGAGTTCCTCCGGCGCGGTGCACTCTATTATATGGATGAGGGGCCGGGGCGTGCCGGCCCTGCGACCCTCCAAAAGGGCAAGGTCCAAAAACCGGGCCTTTGAGAAGGTGGCGTCGAGTATGCAGGTACGCCCCGCCTTCAGGAGTTCCACGCCCCGTCTTATGAGTTCCCCGTATGTCTTTTCCGTGAATTCTCTTGAATATATGCCTGCCCCGAACTCCTCGAACCGGTGCTCGTCGGGGTTTATTCCGGCAAGCTCCTTCCTTACGGCGTCGGAGCTCAAGTGCACCGCACCGGTGCTCCCTCTAACGGCCCGGGCGATTGCTGACTTGCCCGTTCCCGAAAGGCCGCATGTTATTATAAGTTGCGGCTTAAACCCGCCGGCCGCGTATTGACCGGCGAGGTGGAAGTGGTGGAGCGCCCCGATGAAGGCCTCTTTTTTCTCCGCCCCTTCCACCTCGGGCTCAAGGTATTTGAAACCCTCCACCTTGGCGCGGATAAAAGCGCGGTAGCATTTGTAGAAGTTGAGGAGCTTTTTCCCGTCCTCGTCGCCTGAACTGGAGAAGTAGGCCCGGTCAAAGGCCTTTGAAAGGTCGGCCCTGTTGAGGTAGTCCAGGTCCATGGAGAGGAACGCCATATCCGAGACCGTATCGGAGAAGCGGAACCGCTCGTTGAACTCGATACAGTCTATGATGTTTATGGCCCCCTCGATTGAGATATGCTCGGCGTGTATGTCCCCGTGGCAGTCCCTTATAAAACCGTCGGCCATCCTTTTAAGAAAAACCCCCTTGTGGCGCTCAAGGAAATCCTCGCTGTAGGTCTTTATCCGCCTGTAAAGGTCTTCCGTTAAGAGCCTGCCTGTAAAATCCCGGGTCTGTGAAAAATTTTCCTCAATATTCTTTTTTATAACATCGTAAGACCCGAAGCCTGAGATGCGCGCGTCTGTAGAGGCCTTTTTATGGAATAGGGATATCTTCTCCGCCACCCTTTTGATGACGGCTTCCGTAATCCGTTCCTCTCTAATCATCTCGTCGAGCATCGCCTCGCTCTTGAGCCGCCGCATCTTCACGGCGTATTCAATGGCTATGCCTTTGCCCCCCATACGCACACGGCCGTCCTCTTCGTTTATGCTCGCCACCCCCAGATAGACATCCGGGGCGAGCCTCCTGTTGAGCCTCACCTCTTCGTGGCAGAACTTTTTCCTCCTTTCAAGGGTGGTAAAGTCGAGGAAACCGAAGTCCACGGGCTTTTTGACCTTGTATACGAACTCAGGTGTGAAGAAGAGGTAGGATATGTGGGTCTGGTGGAGGACTACCTTTTCCGCCCCCTCGGGGTAAGCCCCGGTGTTCAGTAAGGCCTTTATATGACGCGGCAGTCCCATGTATATCCGGCTTCCCTTTTTGTGAAGGGTGTGAAGTTGTCAATCTTTCAGGAGATAAAGCCCCGGTAGTTCCCTGTACCTCTCCATAAAGTCCATGCCGTAGCCCACAACAAAACCCTCGCCCAGGGTCCTGCCCACGTAGTCGACGACGGGCCGCCCCTTTGCGGCCCCTTCCCTTAGAAGGAGTGTGCAGACCTTTATGGAGGACGGGCCGAGGCTTTGAAGGCGCTCGATGACCGCCTTTATTGTAACGCCTCTATCCACGATGCCCTCGACTATAATAATGTCTCTGCCTTTTATCTCATGGGGAGGCAGGCCTCTGAGGGCCGCCTTTTCCGAAGGGGCCCCCTTCTTGCCGTAGGAGGAACTCTGGATAAAAACCGCCTCAACGGGGATGCCCACCTCTCTCATCAGGTCTGACATGAAGATAAAGGCCCCCTTCAATACGCAGATGAGTACGGGGTTTTTTCCTCTATAGTCCTCGCCTATCCTTACCGCGAGCCCCTTTACGATAGATTTTATTTCCCCAGGGGATATGAAGGGTTTTATTGTTTTCGGCATAGAGTTTTTTTAAAAAAATCCTTAGGGGCCTTCTGTAAAATATAAGGGTTTTTGTGCTAAAAGGGCGGCATCTCCCGGCCTGAGCCGTATTTGGAAAGATGTTTCTTCTTGATTTAAGGATATAATCGCCCCGCCGGCCTGTCAAGCGGCGATTTTCATCGTCGCATCAGGGACAGCCGCGGTATCGAGCACCCCCGGCCCCGGCTTTAACGGCGCGTAAAAATTCTTTTTTTGACAAATGATAACAGTATATCTTAGAATATCTTATTACGCTTTTTTAGAGGCAAAAAAGATAAAGGGCGCCTCAGAGTTATTCGACGTCCCGGAGTTCAGGATTTAAAATATGATAGACAGAGAGAGGATACGCAATTTTTCCATTATCGCCCATATAGACCACGGCAAATCCACGCTCTCCGATCGCCTCCTTGAGTACACCGGGACCGTCACAAAGCGGGAGATGGTCAAACAGTTTATGGACAAGATGGACCTTGAAAGGGAGAGGGGCATAACCATAAAGGCCCAGACGGCGCGGCTCATTTACAGGGCCCTCGACGGCAAGGACTATATCCTGAACCTCATAGACACGCCCGGGCACGTGGACTTCAGTTACGAGGTGAGTAGATCTCTTTCGGCCTGCGAGGGGGCCATACTCATCGTGGACGCCTCACAGGGCGTGGAGGCCCAGACCCTCGCGCACCTGTACACGGCCGTTGACGTGGGCCTTGATATCATACCGGTCCTTAATAAGATAGACCTGCCGCAGGCCGAGCCTGAGAGGGTGAAGAGCGAGATAGAGGACGTGCTCGGCCTTGACGCCTCCGGGGCCGTACTTGCGAGCGCCAAGGAAGGGATAGGGATACGCGAGACCCTTGAGGCGATAGTCCAGAGGATACCTCCGCCGTCGGGCGACGCTGAAAAGCCCTTGAAGGCCCTCGTATTCGACTCATGGTACGATATCTACCAGGGGGTGATAATACAGATACGGGTATTCGACGGCGTTATAAGGAAGGGGACGAAAATAAAATTTTTCGCCACGGGAAAGACCTTTGATGTGGAGAGTACGGGGGTCTTCACGCCCCATCCGCAAAGGATTGATGAACTCGGCCCCGGAGAGGTGGGCTTCGTTATAGCGGGCATAAAAGAGGTAAGGGACACGAGCGTGGGCGATACGCTTACCGACGCTTCGAGACCCGCCGGCGAGGCCCTTCCGGGCTACAAGGCGGTAAAGGCCATGGTCTTCAGCGGCCTCTACCCCGTCGATTCCTCACAGTACGAAAACCTAAAGGAGGCGGTTATAAAACTCCGGCTCAACGACTCCTCTTTCTCCTTTGAGCCGGAGAGCTCCCTTGCCCTCGGTTTCGGCTTCAGGTGCGGTTTTCTCGGCCTCTTCCATATGGAGATTATAAGGGAGAGGCTCGAGAGGGAATACGGCCTTGAGCTCATCACCACGGCCCCCACCGTCTCCTACAGGGTTACGAAGACGGACGGAGAGGTTATATACGTGGAAAACCCCACGGACCTGCCCACTCCCCAGTACATAGAAGGGATAGAGGAGCCCTATATACTTGCCACCCTCCACCTGCCTTCCACGTACCTCGGGGCGGTCTTAAAGCTCTGCGAGGCGCGACGGGGCATACAGAAGGAGATAAAGTACATAACCACCGAGAGGGTGCTCGTAGAGTACGAACTGCCCCTTAACGAAGTGGTTATGGATTTTTACGACAGATTGAAGACCATTACAAAGGGGTACGCCTCCCTCGATTACGAATACCTTGACTTTAGAAAATCGGACCTCATAAAACTCGATATCCTCATCAACGGCGAACCGGTAGACGCCCTGTCGCTGATAGTCCCCAGAGACAGGGCCTACGTGAGGGGAAAAGAACTTGTGGAGAAGATGAGGGAGATTATACCGAGGCAGATGTTCGAGGTCGTCCTTCAGGCGGCCATTGGAAGCCGCATTATAGCCCGAGAGTCCATAAAGGCCATGAGAAAGAACGTCACGGCAAAGTGCTACGGCGGCGATATAACGAGAAAGAGAAAACTTATCCAGAAGCAGAAAGAGGGTAAGAAGAGGATGAAGCAGGTGGGAAGGGTGGAAATACCTCAGGAGGCCTTCCTCGCCGTCCTCAAGGTGAGCTGAAGACTCAACCCTTTCTGGGTAGGCGCGTTGGAAATAATGCGGGAGGTTTTCATAAGGTAGCGATATGGGTAACAAAATAGAAAAAGAGGGTGAAATAGAAGGTCTTGAGAGGCCCCCGGGCTCCGCGCCCCCGAAGGGCAAAAAGAAGAGGCAGTTAAAAGAGACCATCGAGGCCGTTATCATAGCCCTCGTCCTCGCCCTCTTTATAAGGACCTTCGTGATACAGGCCTTCAAGATACCTTCGAGCTCCATGGAGGATACGCTCCTTATAGGCGACCACATAATAGTGAGTAAATTCTCCTACGGCATACAGATACCGAGGCCCGCGATTATAAGGTTTCTCGGCCTTCCCGTGCCTTTCTTCTCGACAAGGCTTTTTAACGTATGGGGCAATATTAACAGGGGGGACATTATAGTATTCCGTTTCCCCGGCGACAGGACGAAGGACTACATCAAAAGGGCGGTCGGCCTTCCCGGCGACTCCATAGAGATAAGGGACAGGGTTATATATATAAACGGAAAGAAGGTCGACGACCCCTGGGCGGTGCACAAGGGCTGGCCTTACGGCGTCGATTCCGAGAAGGGCGACTACTTCGGGCCATATACCGTGCCCGAGGGGCACGTATTCGCCATGGGCGACAACAGGGAGAGGAGCTTCGATTCCCGCTTCTGGGGCCCCGTGCCCATAAACGACATAAAGGGCAAGGCCTTCCTCATCTACTGGTCATGGAACAAGAACAGCCACTGGATAAGGGGCTCCAGGATTTTAAAGCGCCTCCATTAGGCGTTTAGTCCGGCAGAGGGCGGGCCTTGAGGTTAGAAATCCGTTGAAGGTTTTTTTTATTGATGTTATAAGGCCTTTATGTGATTTTTTAATCATTCCGGTCAGTTCGGGCGTTTAAGAGGCTTTATGGAGCCGGGAGTTGAAGGTGTCTGCCCTTATTGATGAATTTCTTACGTACCTTGCGGTGGAGAGGAATTATTCTCTCCACACGAGGCTCGCTTATTCAAGGGATTTAAGGCAGTTTTTTGATTTCTTAAAAGGCCTGCCTCGCGGGGCCGGCTGCGAACCCTTTGACATATTAAAGGTGGATGAGGAGGCCGTAAGGGCCTTTGTCCAGGCCCTTTATTATAGATGCTCGAAGGCGTCCATAGCGAGGAAACTCTCTTCCATAAGGAGTTTCTTCAGGTTTCTCTCGAAGAAGGGTTTTTTGAGGAAAAACCCGGCCGAACTTGTGCCGACGCCGAAGGTTGAAAAATATCTCCCCTCGGTACTCACCGCGGAGGAGGCCTTCAGCCTGCTCTCGGCCGCTAAGGCCAGGCCGGCAACATTAGAGAACCTGAGGGACCGCGCCATAGTCGAAGTCCTTTACTCCTCGGGCATAAGGGTAAGTGAGCTTACGGGGCTGAAACTTAAAGACCTCGACCTTGAGGGCGCTACTATCAGGGTCCTGGGAAAGGGCGGAAAGTCCAGGATTGCCTTTCTCGGCGTGGAGGCCGTCACTTCGGTCCGGGCCTATTTAAAAGGGCACAGGGGCAGGGTAAAAGAATTTTCCGCCGGCGAAGGGGCCACGCTCTTTACGGGCAGGGGCGGCGGGCCCCTATCCGAAAGGACGGTACAGAGGATAATAAAGAAATACGCGGCCCTTGGCGGGATAAACAAGAGCCCTACGCCCCACAGCCTGAGGCACAGTTTCGCCACCCACCTGCTGGACGCCGGCCTTGATTTGAGGTCGATCCAGGAGATGCTCGGCCACAGTAAACTCTCCACCACCCAGAGATATACGAAGGTGGGGGTGGAGCGCATAATGGATGCCTACGACAGGGCCCATCCGAGGGCGAAAAAGAAAGTGAATGGTGAACCCTTTTAATACCCGCCTGTGAGGCTACAGGGTGGGTTGAAAAGGGGTGGGGACAATTTTTACGAGTCACTGATTACGGCAACTTGAGGGAGGTCCTTTTGACAACGACTTTTCACGGCACTACTATTATAGCGGTCAGGCGCGCCGGTAAGGTGGCTATAGCCGGAGACGGCCAGGTGACCCTCGGGACAACGATTATGAAAAGGGGCGCGGTGAAGATAAGGCGGATGAAGGGCGCGGAAGTGCTCGCCGGTTTCGCCGGCTCCACCGCCGACGCCCTGACCCTCTTCGACAAGTTCGAGGCGAAACTCGAGGAGTTCAGGGGCAATATAACGAGGGCCGCCGTGGAGCTCGCCAAGGACTGGAGGACGGACAGGATCCTGAGGAGGCTCGAAGCGCTCCTCATAGTCGCCGACAGAGAGCATACCTTCATCATCTCTGGAAGCGGCGACGTCCTTGAGCCTGAAGACTCGATAGCGGCCATAGGCTCTGGCGGGCCCTATGCCGCGGCCGCCGCCCGGATGCTCATGAAGCACACGGACCTCGACGCCAGGGCCGTCGCCGAGGAGGCGCTCACCACGGCGGCGGGGATCTGCATATACACCAACGACAATATTTCAATAGAGGAACTCTCCTGAAGGGGTCCGGTAAAGGCAGAAGAAGGGGTTTTTTTGAGAAGAGAAATTTTACGCCCGGAGAGATAGTCTCGGAGCTTGAACAATACATGTAAAGGCATAAGAGGTGATAGTTTAGATGAGAAATTTTACGCCCAGAGAGATAGTTTCTGAACTTGATAAGTATATAATAGGGCAGGCTCAGGCCAAAAGGGCCGTGGCCATCGCGCTCAGGAACAGGTGGCGCCGCAGGCAGGTCAGCCCGGATCTCCGTGACGAGATAGCCCCCAAGAACATCATAATGATAGGGCCCACGGGCGTGGGCAAGACAGAGATATCAAGGAGGCTCGCGAAACTGGCCCAGGCCCCTTTCATAAAGGTTGAGGCGAGTAAATTCACCGAAGTCGGTTATGTGGGCCGTGACGTGGAGTCCATAATAAGGGACTTGACGGAACTCTCCGTTAAGATGGTAAAGGACGAGGAGAAGGTAAAGGTGGAGGTCAGGGCGAGGGAGGCCGCCGAAGAGAGGCTCCTCGATTACCTCCTCCCCCCTGTTACGGAGCCGCCATATAAGGAGATGGATGAGGAGAAGGTGGCCGGGGAGAGGGACCTTCAGAAGACTACGAGGGGGAAATTAAAAAAACTCCTGCGCGAAGGCAAGCTCGACGACAGGTCTGTGGAGATAGAGACGGCCGAGCAGAAAACGCCTGTTGTGGAGATACTCTCGGCCTCGGGCGCCGAAGAGATGGATATGAACCTGAAGGACATGTTCTCAAACCTCTTCCCCAAAAAAACGAAGAAGAGGAAGGTCAAGGTCCCGGAGGCGCTGACGGTGCTCGCGGCCGAGGAGGCCCAGAGGCTAATCGACATGGACAGGGTTACGAAGAGCGCCGTTGAGAGGGTTGAGCAGTCCGGTATCGTCTTCGTTGACGAGATAGACAAGATCGCCGGCCGCCAGTCCGGTCAGGGCCCGGACATCTCACGCGAAGGCGTACAGAGAGACCTCCTGCCCATAGTGGAGGGCTCCACGATAAACACCAAGTACGGCATGGTAAAGACGGACCATATACTGTTTATAGCCTCAGGCGCATTTCATGTCTCCAAACCGTCAGACCTTATCCCTGAGTTTCAGGGGAGGTTCCCCATAAGGGTGGAGCTTGAGACCCTCGGCGAGGCTGAGTTCATCCGCATCTTGACCGAGCCCGAGAACGCCCTCTTGAAACAGTACAAGGAACTTCTCGAGACCGAGGATATTGAAATAGAATATACCGACGACGCCGTTAAGGAGATAGCCTCGATAGCGGCGGTGGTAAACGACAGGATGGAAAATATAGGGGCCAGAAGGCTCCATACGGTGATGGAAAGGGTCTTTGACGAGATATCGTTCTCGGCGCCCGATATGGGCAGGGAGAAGGTCGTGATAGACAGGGGGTACGTTCAGAAGAGGCTCTCCGACATCGTGAAGGACGAGGACCTTTCGAGATACATCCTGTAATAATAAAAAGATAATCAAGAGAAGGCGAAGTGAAAAAACGTATCGAGACTATAAAGACGCTCTTTGAGGCCCTGCCCTACATCAGGAAATTTTATAACAAGACCGTTGTTATAAAGTACGGCGGGTCCGCCATGGTGGAGGAGTCGCTTAAAAAGAGTTTCGCCCGCGACGTGGTCCTTATGAAGTACGTGGGTTTGAACCCCGTTATAGTCCACGGCGGGGGGCCCCAGATAGGAGGGCTCCTTGAAAGGCTCGGTAAGGAGACAAAGTTCGTAAAGGGGATACGCGTCACCGACGACGAGACGATGGACGTCGTCGAGATGGTCCTCGTGGGCAAGGTTAATAAGGAGATAGTGGGCCTTATAAATTTTTACGGCGGGAGGGCCGTGGGTCTCGGCGGCAAGGACGGCGCCCTGATAAAGGCGAAGAGGCTGAAGATCAGGGGCGCGGAGATGGGCCTTGTGGGGGATGTGGAGAGTATAAACCCGGCGGTCATAGAGTCGCTTGAGGAGAGCAGTTTTATCCCCGTTATAGCGCCCGTTGGAGGCGGCGCGGACGGCAGGAGCTACAATATAAACGCCGACACTGTGGCTGGAAAAGTCGCCTCGGCCCTTAAGGCCGAAAAGCTCATGCTGCTGACCGACGTGCAGGGGGTACTGGACAAGAAAAAAAATCTTATATCCACCCTGAGCCTTGCCGAATCGAGAAAACTTATAACGGGCAAGGTCGCCTCCGGCGGCATGATACCGAAGTTAAAATGCTGCATCGAGGCCGTGGCCTCGGGTGTTGAAAGGGCGCACATCATAGACGGCAGAGTGGAGCACGCCGTGCTCCTCGAGGTCTTTACAGACGCCGGCATAGGCACCGTTATAGCGCGTAGAAGCAATCTAACTAACCTCCGGTAGGGAGGTAAGGGGCCCGGCCCGCCGCCTGAATTTTGCCGCCTGACACTTCGCGCGCCGCCGGCCCTTTTTGTCTTTACCGTTTCTTAAGGAGTTTTTTTGACGAACAAAGAGATAATAGCATTGACGGACCGCCACGTGGCCGGGACCTATAAGCGTTTTCCCATTGCCGTAGTGAGGGGTAAGGGGCTCAGGGTCTGGGACGGAGATGGAAAGGAGTACCTCGACTTCACCGCGGGGCTTGCCGTCTGTAATCTCGGCCACTGCCACCCGGCTGTGGTGGAGGCCGTAAAGAGGCAGGCGGAAAAACTTATCCATATCTCCAACCTCTATTACATCGGCCCTCAGGCCGAACTCGCGGGCCTCCTTACGGAGAACTCCTTCGCCGACCGCGTATTTTTCTGTAACTCCGGGGCCGAGGCCAACGAGGCGGCCATAAAGCTCGCCAGAAAATATTTTTCCGACAGGCGCGAGCCCCGCTTCAAGATAGTCTCAATGGAGAAATCCTTTCACGGCAGGACCTTCGCGGCGTTGGCGGCTACGGGTCAGGAGAAGGTCCGTAAGGGTTACGAGCCTGTGCTTGAAAAATTCACCTATATCCCCTTTAACGACCTCGGCGCCGTAAAAGAGGCCGTTGACGAGGCCACGGCCGCCGTCATGGTGGAGCCCATTCAGGGCGAGGGAGGGGTGAACGTGCCTGAAGAGGGTTATCTCAAAAGGCTCAAGGAGGTTTGCGAGGAGAGAGGGGCGCTTCTCATATTCGACGAGGTGCAGGTGGGGGTCGGAAGGACTGGAAAGCTCTTCGCCTATGAAAATTACGGCGTTACGCCCGACATAATGACGCTCGCCAAGGGGCTCGCCGGAGGGGTGGCCATGGGGGCCATGCTCGCCACCGAGGACGTCGCCTCGGCCTTCGGCCCCGGAAGCCACGCCTCGACCTTCGGCGGAAACCCGCTCTCCGCGGCCGCGGGAGTTGCCGCCGTCAGGGCGATAGCCGGGGAAGGGGTCCTTGACAACACCGTAAGGGTGGGGGAGTACCTTTTGAATGTGTTAAATGGGCTTAAGGAAAAATACGGGTTCATAACGGAGGTAAGGGGCAGGGGGCTTATACTCGGCATGGAGCTCGAGGCCCCGGCCGGCGTTATAGTAAAAGAATGCCTTGAAAGAGGCCTCCTTTTAAACGCCATAGGAGACAATGTGCTGCGCTTTATCCCGCCGTTAATCATTACGGAAAAAGAGGTGGATGAGATGGCGGGGATACTCGGCGGGGTGCTCGATGGGGTTTAAACTTCATCTTTGATTCCTTGTTTGTCTTTGTCAAAAAGTATTAAGGATGGCTTATGCATCTGCTAAGAATCTTCGATCTAAAAAAGACCGATATAGATAACCTCCTCATAAGGGCGGCTTCTTTAAAGGAGCGGCACCGTAAGGGGATACCCCACCACCCCTTGAGGGGAAGGGTATTAGGGCTTATATTCGAGAAGTCCTCGACAAGGACGCGCGTATCCTTTGAGACGGCCATGTACCATCTCGGCGGCTCCGCCATCTTCATAAGCCCGCGGGATTCGCAGATAGGCCGGGGCGAGCCCATAAAGGACACCTCGCGCGTCATGTCCGGATACGTGGACGGCGTCGTCATAAGGACCTTCGGCCATGAGAAGATTGAGGAGTACGCCCGGTACTCAACGGTGCCGGTCATAAACGGCCTTACCGACGCCCACCACCCCTGCCAGGTCCTTTCCGATATATTGACCGTCGTGGAGAAGAAGGGGTCTTACAAGGGGATAAAGGCCGCGTGGGTCGGCGACGGCAACAACATGGCCAACTCATGGATAGAGGCGGCGGCGCTCCTCGGCTTTGACCTGACCCTCGCCTGCCCCGAGGGGTACAGGCCCGCGGCGGAGTTTATAAAGGAGGCGAAGAAAAAAGCGTCATCGAAGATTCAAGTGGCGGCCTCCCCCGAGGAGGCTGTAAAGGGGGCCGACGTCATAAGCACCGATGTCTGGGCCTCAATGGGACAGGAGGAAGAGGAACGGGAGAGGGAAAAGGTCTTTAAGGGTTTCCAGCTCAATTCAGAAATATTGGCCCTCGCGAAGAAGGACGCCGTGGTCATGCACTGCCTTCCCGCACACAGGGGCGAGGAGATAACAGAAGAGGTCCTCGAAGGTAAAAGCTCCGTTGTCTGGGTCCAGGCGGAAAACAGGCTCCATATGCAGAAGGCCGTGCTCGAATGGCTTCTTGTTGAAGGCGGGGAAGGCGGCGAAGCCGTACGTTAAAGGTTTTTTATTATATTATGGAAAGAGAGAAGGAGTTTAAATGGGAGAGAGCGTAAAGCGCGTTGTCCTCGCTTATTCAGGGGGGCTTGATACATCGGTCATAATAACATGGCTCAAGGAGAACTATGGCTGCGAGGTGGTCGCCTTTGTGGCCGATGTGGGCCAGGGCGCCGAGACAAAGGGGCTCAGGAAAAAGGCCATGGCCACGGGCGCGGAAAAGTTTTTCATGGCGGACCTCAAGGAAGAGTTCGTAAGGGACTTCGTCTTCCCCATGCTCCGGGCGGGGGCCGTTTACGAAGGCGAGTATCTGCTGGGCACCTCCATAGCGAGGCCCATTATAGCGAAGGCGCAGATGGATGTGGCGAAGAAGGTAAGGGCCGACGGCGTGGCCCACGGCGCTACGGGCAAGGGTAACGACCAGGTTAGGTTTGAACTCGCCTATTACGCCATAAACCCCCATATAAAGGTCATAGCCCCTTGGCGGGAGTGGAGCATGAAGGGCAGGGCCGACCTCATACGCTACGCTAAAAGCCGCGGCATTCACGTTCCCGTTACGAGAAAAAAACCTTACAGCTCCGACGGAAACCTCTTTCATCTGAGTTTCGAGGGGGGAGTGCTTGAAGACCCCTACAGGGAGCCCCCGGAAGATATGTTCCATCTCACACGCTCCCCGGAGAAGGCCCCCGACAGGCCCACCTATATTGAGATAGGTTTTTCAAGGGGCAACCCCGTATCCATTAATGGTAAAAAACACTCTCCCGCCAAACTCCTGGCGAGCCTGAACGCCACGGGGGGCAGGAACGGCGTCGGCAGGGTCGATATGGTGGAGAGCCGTTACGTGGGGATGAAGTCAAGGGGGATCTACGAGACCCCCGGCGGCACTATTTTACACCACGCGAGAAGGGCCGTGGAGTCCATTACCATGGACAGAGACGTAATTCACCTGAGAAACGGTATCATGCCCCGCTACGCCGAACTCCTTTACTACGGCTACTGGTTTTCGCCTGAAAGGAAGGCGTTGCAGAGCCTCGTCGACGAGGCGGCCTCCGTTGTGACGGGCACGGCGCGCCTTAAACTCTACAAGGGCAACTGCACCATCGTCGGTAGAAAGGCGCCGGGCTCTCTCTATGACCCTCAGTTGGCCACCTTTGAAGAGGATACGGTCTACGACCAGAAGGACGCCGAGGGGTTTATAAAGATAAACGCCCTGAGGCTCAAATTGGACGCCATGATGGGTAAAAAATACTCTCGCTGATTTCTGGTTTTAAAAAAAGACTCATACGGGGCAGAGGGTGAAACTCGTAAGGTTTTTGCGGGAAGGAAAAAAGGGCTACGGCTTTATTGAAGAGGGCGTGGTTTACGGTCTGGACGACGGGGCCTTTTTCCGGGCGGCCGAAGATAAACCGGCAAAGGACGACTTGGGCTTCGGTATAGATGAGCTAAAATTACTCGCTCCGGTCATGCCTTCCAAGATAATAGCCCTGGGCCTTAATTACAGGGCGCACGCCGCCGAGTTCAACCTGGCCGTGCCAGATGAGCCCCTTATCTTCCTGAAACCTTCCACCTCTGTGGCGGGCCCCGGCGATGAAATCGTCTATCCCTCGCATATGTCCCGCAGGGTGGATTACGAGGGCGAGCTCGCCGTGGTTATAGCCAGGACCGCTAAAGACGTTACCGCGCCTGAGGCGCATAAATATATACTCGGCTATACCTGTTTTAACGATGTCACGGCGCGCGACCTTCAGGGAAGCGACGGTCAATGGACACGGGCGAAGAGTTTTGATACCTTTTCTCCCCTCGGCCCGTGGATAGAGACAACCCTCAACGCGTCGGACGTAAAGATTGAGACCTTTTTGAACGGGGAGCTCCGCCAGAGTTCAAGGACAACGGACATGATATTCAACGTCTTTGAGATTATAAGTTTCGTCTCAAAGGTCATGACGCTTCTTCCCGGAGACGTAGTGGCCACGGGGACCCCGCCGGGCGTGGGCAGGATGAAGCCGGGGGATTCGGTAGCCGTGAGTATAGAAGGGATAGGGAGTCTTGAAAACACCGTCGCGGCGGCGGCGCCGTCCGGCGGTTGACGTTTTTTTCTAAAGCTGACGCAGGTATTTATCACTCAGGAGGCAGGAGATGACAGAAGACTACATACAGGGGCTTTTCGCCGAAAGGATAGGCGGGCCGGCCTTCGGCATGTCGACAAAGATATATAAGTTCGAGAAGATAAAAAGGGCGAAGGCCGAGGCGAAGAGGATGGACCCTCAA
The DNA here is from genome assembly GCA_046754225.1 of Thermodesulfobacteriota bacterium. GTDB lineage: Bacteria > Desulfobacterota > GWC2-55-46 > GWC2-55-46 > JADFVP01 > BTQV01. The sequence goes on from JBHHVI010000004.1 coordinate 59,030, forward strand.
ACCGAACTCCTCGACTTCGGCGTGGGCGAGCCCGACGAGATGGCCTTCCCCGTGGTGGTCGAGGCCTTGAAGCATGAATGCGCCAAACCTGAGAACAGGGGATACGCCGATAACGGCATCTCTGAGCTAAAGGAGGCGGCCTCAAGATACCTTGAAAGGGTTTTCGACGTAAGCGGGATAGACCCTGAAAAAGAGGTGCTCCATTCCATAGGCTCCAAGTGCGCGCTCGCCATGCTCCCCGACGCCTTTATCAATAAAGGCGACGCCACGCTCATGACCACGCCGGGCTACCCGGTTATGGCGACCCACACGGAGTGGCTCGGCGGCCGCGTCGTAACCCTTCCGCTCCTTGCTGAGAACGGGTTCCTGCCCGACCTGGACTCCCTTACACGCAAATCGCTCAAGGGCGCGAAACTCCTTTATCTCAATTATCCCAACAACCCCACAGGGGCCGGGGCCACAGAGGATTTTTTCAAGCGCGTCGTTGAATTCGCCGTGAAGAACAAACTGGTAGTCGTCCATGATGCGGCCTACGCCGCGCTCACGTACAGCGATAAACCGCTTAGTTTTTTGTCCATAGAAGGGGCGAAAGAAGTCGGCGTGGAGATGCATTCCTTTTCAAAGGCCTTTAATATGACGGGATGGAGGCTCGCCTTCCTCGCCGGTTCCAGTAAGGTGATAAGCGCCTTCGCCCACGTAAAGGATAACTACGACTCAGGCCAGTTCAAGGCCATCCAGAAGGCCGGCGTCTACGCCCTGGACCATCCCGGCATTACGGAAAAGATTACGGCCAAATACAGGAGAAGGCTGGAGCTCATGGTTAAGGCGCTTAAGGAGTGCGGTTTTGACGCCGCGATGCCGGGCGGCACATTTTACCTCTATGTCAGGGCCCCGAAAAGCGCGGCCCGGAAGGCCGCGTTCAAAAACGCCGAAGAGGCCTCGGAGTATCTCATAAAAGAGGCGCACATATCTACGGTGCCATGGGACGACGCCGGACATTTTTTAAGGTTCTCGGCCACCTTCGCCGCGAAAGACAAGGAAGAGGAGTTCAGAGTCACCGAGGAGATGAAGAAAAGGCTTAAAGTCCTTGAACTCGAGTTCTGACCCATATGGCCGAGCGGGTATTTATAGCCGTAGGCTCCAACCTTGGCGACAGGGCCAGAAACTGCCTGAAGGCCATAGGGCTTATCGAAGAGAATAGCGGGCGGGTCAGGCTCGTAAGAAAAAGCCCTTTTTACGAGACCGAGCCCTGGGGGCTTACGGAGCAGCCCCCTTTTGTAAACGCCGTTATAGAGGTGGCCACCGGGCTTGAACCCCGACCTCTCCTCGCCTTTTTAAAGGGTATAGAAGAGGAGATGGGAAGAGAGGGCGCGGCTCGGTGGGGGCCCAGAAGAATTGACCTCGACATCATCTTTTTCGGCCGGAGGGTTTTGAGGGAGCGGGGCCTCGTTATCCCCCACCCGCGTATGAACGAAAGGGCTTTTGTCCTCGTACCCCTTGCCGATATTGCCCCTGGTTTTATCCATCCCGTATTTAAAAAGACCGTAACGGCAATGAAGGGCGCCCTTAAAGATACCGGCTCCGTTAAAAGGCTTGCCGGACAAAACAATTGAAGACACTATTTTTTATACTCATAGCCTATCTTCTCTACGTTATAATAAAGAGGCTTTTCGCGTCGAACATGCCGGCGCGGCCGGCGCGGCCGGCAGGGGACGAGACCGTACACGAAACCCATGTGGCCGGGGGCGAAGAGATGGTTCAGGACCCGGTATGCGAGAGTTACGTGCCCTTTTCTGCTGCTCTTAAGGCACGGACCAAAAAGGGGGAGTTTTACTTCTGCAGCAGTGAATGCAGGGATAAATTCATCTCTGAGATGGATGAGTAGACTATCAGATATGAGGCGTTTTTTTGCCGGCCTCTGCGCCTTCGCCCAGTCGTGAAATCGGTTGACGAATTGGGCCTCCCTTGATATCCTAATCGGGAAAAACTCTGTTTTTATTACGTCTTATCGCTATTAGCGATTTCGTTGTTTCTCTTTTCCATGTGACAGGGGCCGCGTTTTAGCTGAATAAAAATACTTTTTAAGGGATTAAGGGTTTAATTGGAACATTAATCAAGGAGGAATCTTATGGACTGGGGCATGAAAAACCGTTTATCGAGGATAATAAAACCCGACACGGGAAGGACCGTTATGCTCGCCGTGGACCACGGGTACTTTTTAGGGCCGACGACAGGCCTTGAAGAGCCCGGTAAGACCGTTGAGCCTCTCCTTCCTTACGCTGACACCCTCATGCTTACAAGGGGGGTCTTAAGGAGTTCAGTCGACCCCTCTACGGCCACGCCCATAGTCCTGAGGGTATCGGGGGGCACGAGCATACTCGGAAACCTCGCCGACGAAGGTACGACCGTCTCCTTCGAGGACGCCGTAAGGCTCAATGTCTCGGGTGTGGCGCTTTCAATATTCGTAGGCTCGGAACTTGAGAAACAGTCGCTCCTCGGTCTCGCCGACCTTGTGAGCGCGGCCGAGGGTTACGGCATACCCGTGCTCGCCGTCACGGCCGTGGGAAAGGATATGGCGAGGGATACGAGGTACCTGGGGCTCGCCTGCAGGATCGCCGCCGAGCTCGGCGCCCATATCGTGAAGACCTATTACTGCGATGATTTTGAGAAGGTGGTAAGGAACACGCCCGTGCCCATAGTAATCGCGGGAGGCAAGAAGATTCCGGAAGAGGACGCCCTCAAACTCGCCCATAACGCCATAGAGAGTGGCGCCGTTGGTGTGGATATGGGGCGTAACATCTTCCAGTCCGAGGCCCCCGTGGCCATGATAAAGGCCGTCAGGGAGGTGGTGCATAACAACATGGCCCCTGAAAAGGCCTACGACCTCTTTAAGACCCTTGCCGGCGAGAAGAAGACAGCCTGAGCGCGGGGAGCTTGCCAGGTGGCCTAAAAAAACTTGACTGAAAGTGAGGAGCGTTTTGAGGGCGGCTGTCTATTACAACAATAGCGATGTAAGAATCGAAGAACTCGCCGTACCGGAAATAGGCGAAGAAGAAATACTCGTAAAGGTAGAGGCGAGCGGCATTTGCGGAAGCGATGTCATGGAGTGGTACAGGATAAAGAAGGCGCCTCTCGTCCTCGGCCATGAGGTTGCCGGCACAGTGGAACTGGCCGGCTCCCGGGTAAAAAAATTTAAGACCGGGGACCGCGTAACAGTAGCCCACCATGTGCCGTGCAATACATGCAGGTATTGTCTGAAGGGCGAGCATTCCGTATGCGACACGCTCCGGACGACCAACTTCGACCCCGGCGGCTTCGCCCAGTTTATAAGGGTCCCTGAGATAAACGTGGACAGGGGCGTTTTTTTATTGCCCGAAGGGATGAGTTTTGAGGAGGCGACCTTCGCCGAGCCCCTTGGGTGCGTGTCGAGGGGACTGAAGAGGGCGCGTATGGAGGCCGGCAAAAGCGTCCTTGTCATCGGGTCCGGCATCTCCGGTCTCCTTCACGTAAAACTCGCGAAGGCCCTCGGGGCGTCAGCGATAGTGGCCACCGACATAAACCCCTTCAGGCTCGACGCGGCAGGGCGTTTCGGCGCCGACCATGTATTGAAGGCCGGCTCCGATGTCCCGGCGAGAGTACGTGCGCTTATGGGACGGCCCGCGGATATCGTGGTCCTATGTGTGGCTTCAGCCCCGGCCGTGACACAGGGCCTTAAGAGCGTTGACAGGGGCGGCACGGTCGTATTCTTCGCACCGGCCGAACCGGGCTCCGCATTTCCCATGCCGCTATTTGACCTCTGGCGTGATAACGTTACCATTATCAACACTTACGCCGCCCCTCCCCTCGATACAATGACAGCGATAGACCTTATAGGCTCCGGGAGCGTCGGTGTCTCGGACATGATTACCCACAGGCTGCCCCTGGACAGGACCTCTGAAGGCTTCGACCTCGTAGCCGGGGCGAAAGAGTCGATAAAGGTTATAGTAGAGCCCAATGGATAGGGAATATCCCGGGCAGTGCGAAAGGTTTTACGGGGCCTGATACCCCCACTGGAGAAAAAGTGAAAAACATAGGGATGGTTGTAAAGGTAAGTAACCCTGACGCGATAAAATTCGGCTGTGAACTGGCCCGCTGGATAGATGAAAAGGGCGGCGCCGTCTTTGTCGACCCTGAACTCGCCCCGGGCATAACCCCGTCAAAGGCCGTAAGCCGGGAGGAGTTTCTCGTCTCCATAGACGTCCTCCTGGTCCTCGGCGGTGACGGCACAATCATCTCGACGGCGAGGCTTGTGGCCGATAAAAAGATACCCATCCTCGGCATAAACCTCGGAGGTCTCGGTTTTCTTACCGCCGTTACCGTGGACGAGGCGCACCGGTTGATAGAAAAGATTTTAAACGGCGATTTTACCGTCGAGGAGAGGATGATGCTCTATGTGGAGCATAAGCGGGACGGCAGGGTAATTGCAAGATACAGGGTCATGAATGACGCGGTGATTAAGGGTACGGCGGTGCGGCTTGTAAGGGTTGAGACCCGTATCAACAGCGAATACGTCACGACCTACAGGGCCGACGGCCTTATAGTGGCCACCCCGACGGGTTCCACCGCGTATTCCCTTTCCGCCGCCGGCCCCATACTCTATCCCACCATCCATTCCATTATCGTCGTCCCCATCTGTCCCTTTAACCTGACGAACCGCCCTGTCGTTATCCCCGACTGGATGACGGTGGACGTCAGCGTCTGTCCTGAGCAGACGGGGATCAGTCTTGTGCTTGACGGACAGGTTGACGTCAGTCTCTCCTGCGGGGACGTTGTAACGATGAAGAAGGCTGACACGTGCGTATACCTGGTCAAGTATGAGGGCAAAAGTTATTTTGATATACTGAGGGAGCGGCTTATGTGGGAAGTAAAGGTGGAAAAGAGGTGAGACCCTCAAGCCTCTTTAACAGGGTTTAAAAAATGCTTGTAGAGTTGAGCGTCAAAAATTTCGCCATAATAGACAGGCTGTCTATGGACTTCGGCCCCGGGCTCAATATCTTTACCGGTGAGACGGGGGCCGGCAAGAGCATAATAATAGACGCGATAGCCCTTATTCTCGGAGACCGCGCCTCGGCCGAGTTGATAAGATCCGATACCGAGGAGGCCGAGGTGGAGGCCTTTTTTGACGTCTCGGGCGTAGAGGGTCTTGAGCGCTTAATCAAAGAGACGGGCATCGATTATTCCAACGAACTGGTCATCAAGAGGGTGGTCCAGAAGGCCGGCAGGAACAAGATATATGTAAACGGCAGTCTCGCCACGCTTGTCACCCTTACCGAGGTCGCGGGCCGTCTTATAGACATCTACGGCCAGAACGACCACCAGTCCCTTACAAGGCCTGATGAGCACCTTGAAGTGCTGGACGCCTTCGGGGAGTTCACCGCGTTGAGACGGGTCATGAGCAAAGACTACAGGGCCTACTTTTCATTGAAAAAAGAGCGTGACGCGTTCCTGAAGGACGGGGCCGATATGGAAACGCGCCGCGACATCCTCTCCTTTCAGTCAAAGGAGATAGGCGACGCCGCGCTCGAGGCCGGAGAGGAAGAGTCTCTCAAAAAGGAAAAAGACAGGCTCAGTAACGCGGAAAAGATAAAATCTGCGGCCCTCAATGCCGAAAGGGTCATTTACTCCGACTCAGGCTCCGTTACCGAACGCCTCGGCTCGGTTTTAAGGGAGTTAAAAGCGGCTGAGCCCTTTGACGACAAGATAGCCGAGACAAGAAAGACCGTGGAGTCCAACCTCTACCAGCTTGAAGACGCGGGGGCGGTCTTGATGGAGAGAGCTCATTCGGTGGAGTTCGACCCCGGCAGGCTTGAGGAAATTAACGAGCGGATTGACCTTATACAGAGGCTGAAGAAGAAATACGGCCCAACCGTCGAGGATGTTCTAAAGAAGAAAGAGGCGATAGACGGCGAGATAGAGAACCTTGAGAACCTGGAAGAGCGTACGGCCTTCATGGAGTCCGAACTTAAAGAGGCCGAGGAGCGGGCAAGGGTAAGCGCGGAAAGACTCTCCATAGAGCGAAAAAAGGCCGCCGTGAAGCTTAAGTCCGATATGGAGACCGAGCTTGAAACCCTCGGCATGGAGGGCGCGGTCTTTGAGGTGATAATAGAGACGGAGGAGGAAAGGGTGACCGGCGCCGGGTTTAAATTCAACGAGAGGGGCGCGGACAGGGTGAGGTTTTATATCTCGGCCAACCCCGGAGAAGAGGTGAAACCCCTTGCGAGGATAGCCTCGGGCGGAGAGCTCTCCAGGATAATGCTGGCCCTTAAAAGGGTTACAGCCGCAGGCAGGGTCCCCACCCTTATCTTTGACGAGATAGACGCCGGTATAGGAGGGGCCATGGCCCAGGTGGTGGGCGCAAAACTCAAAAGGGTTTCGACTTCCCGGCAGGTCTTTTGTATTACACATCTGCCGCAGATAGCGGCATTCGCCGACAACCATTATGTGGTCGAGAAAAACACAACTGAAGACGCGAGGACCGTTACCTCTGTAAAGAAGCTTGAAGGCGCCGGTAAGGTGGAACAGATTTCCAGGATGCTCGGCGGGATGAATGTAACGGAGACGACCCGGAGGCATGCCAAGGAACTCATGCTGGCGGCCAGAAGCATGTCGGGCGGCGATGGCGGTTAAAAAACTTATTCATGGCGCGGTTTGAAGAGGCGTCCCTTCCGGGTAGGCGGAGACTCTTGATAAGAAAAGCCAGGACACAAGATGTCCAGCACATATATAGACTGGTAGAGGAGTTTTCCAAAAAGGGCGGCATGCTCTACCGTCCCACTACTGAGATCTACGACCAGTTGAGGGACTTTTTCGTCTATGACCGGGGTGGTGAGATAGAGGGAATCGCTGCGCTTCATGTCTGGGGGGCTGATCTTGCGGAGATAAGGTCTCTTGCCGTTTTAGAGGAGCGCCGGGGCGCCGGAGCAGGGCGCCTGCTCATAGAGGCGTGTATTGAAGAGGCCCGGACTCTCGGCGTCAAAAAGATATTCGCTCTAACGTACAGGGCGGGTTTTTTCGAGAAACTCGGCTTTCAAGTCCTTGACAAGTTAATGCTGCCTCAGAAGATATGGGGCGATTGTGCAAAGTGCACCAAGTTTCCCAGCTGTGACGAGACCGCGGTGATAAGGGAAGTAGGTTAAGGGCGGCATTTTATCGGCGGGCGCCTTTTAGAGT
>JBHHVI010000005.1:0-58429 GCA_046754225.1 Thermodesulfobacteriota bacterium
CCTCTTCTTCATGGACCCCTTCTTCAAGGACCTTTGCTTCCGGGACCTTTGCTTCCGGGACCTTTGCTTCAAAGATCTCTTCAAAGACGCCGGTTACACCCCTTACGTACCCGTCCACGGAAAATCCTTCCACCACCCGCTTTCTACCCGTCCCGCCCATCTCAGCCCTCATGGCAGGGGAATCGGTCAATTCCGCCACCCTTTCCGCGATATTACCGGCGCTCGCCGGGTCCACGAGGAAACCCGTCCCGCCATCGATAACGAGTTCGGCGGGGCCCGTGACGCTCGCGGCCACAACGGGCCTACCCATGAGCATCGCCTCGAGCACCACCCTCGGAAGCCCCTCTTTCTCCGAGGCGAGCACAAAGACATCCATGGCGTTTATGTAAGAGAGGGCGTCAGAGGAAAAACCCGTGAAGAAGATTTTTTTGTCTAACCCCGCCTTGCGTACCTTATCCTTGAGGGGGTTCATCTCAGGCCCCTCGCCGACGACAACGCATTTTATTTTTTTACCCGCCTTATCCAAAATGGAAACCGCGTCCACGAGCAGGTCCACCCTCTTTCTCTTTATAAGAGAACCCACCGTCCCTATCAAAAGGTCATCTTCACTTATGCCGAGCCCCTCTTTCACCTCCGCCGGCCCCCTCCCGGGCTTCAACCCCGGGTCTATGCCGTTATATACGACGACGCATTTTTCTTCCCTCACCCCGCTCCCGATAAGCCCTTCCTTCACCCCCCCTGAAACGCATATGACCTTTGATACCGACTGGTTTACAGCTTCTGTCTCAAAGCGGGTGAGCCTGACATCGATCCTCGAATGCTGCACGCAGGGTATTCCGGCGCCCTTCGCGGCCAGAATCCCCTCGATGTTTGACGAGGGCTGGTTGTTCATGTAGATGAGGTCGAAGCCGCCGCTCTTCAAGACAGAGAGTATGGCCTTTGCCGCGGGCTGTATCCTTTCGGCGAAGTCGTGGAACCTGATGTACCTCCTTTTAAGGGGGGGTATGGGGGAAAGAACCCCCCTTATGACCTCTTTTACCGCCTTGGCATAGAATTTCTTCCTTATATCGAGGTGGATAAAATCCACCCCCATTCCTTCAAGTTCGCGCCTGATATCAGACCCGGCGCCCTTTTTATAGTTATTGTAAAAGAGGGCCGAGAATTCGTAGCGCTTCCTGTCCACCCTCTTAAGGAGTTCAATGAGGCTCACCGTGCCGCCGCCCCACTCTTTTCCCGTATCGAGTACGAGTATTTTTTTCTTCATCTTAACTCTTGCCCCTGCGCCGGGCCGTAGCGATAATACTGGGGTAATAATCCATCCTCAGTAGTTTTATAAGGGGCCGGTAAAAGGCGGCCCAGAGCCTCTGCTTCCATTTGAACTTTCCGCTCCTGAATATCTCTATGTCGCTGTAGCCCGTGGAATGGAGAAGGCCGTAGAGCTCGTCGTGGCGTACAGGGGTTATATGCGTGCAATCGCGCCACAGGTATACGGGGTGGCATACGTTGGGGGTGCTTATCACGATGAGGCCGTTTTCGTTCAGGATCGTCGCGGAAGTCCTTAAAAACTCCACTATCTCCTTGGGCGTAAGATGCTCCACGAGCTCGAAGGCCGTCACTACGTCAAAGGTCCTGTCTATTTCGTCGAAATTGTAATAATCGTGCTTTAGCGTCCTGTCCACGTCAAAGCTGAAATAATCCGCCTTTATGCCCGCCCTCTCTATGAGTTCACCTGTCGTCCTGTCGTGGGCGCCCACATCAAGGATGGCGTCGCCCTCTTTCAGGAGCCTCTTTAAGATGTCCATCCTGCCGGTGACGGTGGGCAGTTTTAATATATCGGGAAGCCTTCCCGTCGCCTCTTTTCTTCCCCGGAATATCTCCGTCCAGTTTATCTCAGCCACGGCCCCTCTTTTCCATGTTTATAGTCCTGTTGAAAGTATCCATGATTACGTCCGCCACGTCGTCGTAGGTGTAGTGTGTTGTTACGTGTCTGTAGCCGGCCTCCGCCACCTTTTCCCTCTCTTCGCTGTGGGTGACATAGTAGTCGAGCTTACGCGCGAAGTCATCGAACCCCTCATAGAGTACCACATGCTCGCCCGGTGTAACCACCGACTTCATGTCCCTTGAGCCGTCGGTAAGCAGACACGCCCCGCATGCCGGTACCTCTAAGACCCTCATGTTCATGCCGCTCCGTTTCTCGCCCTCGCCGAAACCCCAGGTGGTTACGTTAACGACTACCCGGCTCTCGTTATAAAGCCTTATGAGGTCGTCCCCTTCTATGTACTTCCCCCTGACCTTTCTCCTGAGCCTCATATTAAAGGGGTTCTTCTTGAGCCACTTGGAGCCGTAGATAACGGCGTTTTCAGAAACATTTAAAGCCCTCTCCATAAACTCCATCCTCTTTTCCGTCCATCCGCCCACAAAACACCAGTCATATTTTTTTTCACATTCCACGGGCCGGAATACCGATGTATCCACTGAGTGGTGGAGTAAACTTATGTTACGAAGCCCCCTCTTTTCTCCTTCGGCCACGCAGGCCGAGTTCATAAAAAAATAATGGTCGAAGCCGGGCGCCTCCCCCAGGGGCTCCTCCATCCTCTCTTCCCTCTCTATCCACCAGCCGAAGAGCTGCGCCCCCTTTTTTGCCTCGTCAAGACAATCTTCAGTGAACCTCCACCCCCTTATTATAAGCACAAGGTCCGGCTTTACCTCCCTGACCCTTTCGAGAAATTTGGCGCTCCTGTACCGGAGATGGGACAGGGGGTGGTCCTGGAAAAAGACCTTTTTCTTGGGCAGTACCCTAAGGTTATGGGCCATCTTGTTTGTGTAGTGTATTACGTACTTGTCGAACCAGTTGTTCACGTCGGAATGGAACCCGAAGGCCTCGACGCCCTTCTTCTCAAAGGCCCTCTTGAGGTAATCCACTATGGGAGGCCTCGGAAAGTACGCGATTAAAATTTTTTTTAGGGACATTTTTTATACCTTAAATTAAAAAAACAGGCTTAATCTTTTATGCGCGTTCAACGCCCAGTATATCTTCCACGGCCCGGTCTACTTCCTCCACCGAGATCTGTTCCATGCACTCCTGGTAAGCGCACTTCTTGCTCACGCAGGGCTCACAGGTGCGCTCCTTCTTTATAATCCTGTGTAGCTCACGATCGTAAAGGGGGCCGGTGCGGGCCGGGTCGCTTACGGCGTAAAGGGCGACTACCGGGGTCTTTAAGGCATAGGCTATATGCATGGGGCCGGTGTCTCCCGTGACAAAGACATTGAGCCTGCCAATGAGGGCCGCTGTCTCCTTTATGGATATCTTGCCTGACGCCACTATAGCGCCCCCGCCTATCCCCTCTGCTATGCGGGAGCAGAGCCCCTTCTCTTCAGGACTTCCTGTAAGGACTATCCTTGAGGCCGGAAATTTTTTAATCAGAATTTTTCCCAGTTCAATGAAACGCTCCGGGAACCACTGCCTGCTGAGGGTGGAGGCGCCGGGCTGAAAGCCGATTAAAAGATCCCCCGGGGCCGCGCCCTCTTTAACCAAAAACCTCTCCGCCGAATTTTTAAAGGTATCCTCAATAAAAATATCCATCTCCGGGCCGTCGGAGCAGCACCCGGCGAGCTCAATCGTCTTCAGCCGCGCCAGAATTCCGTGGCCCAGCCCCTCCCACGTTACAACAGGCTCACGGTTGGAAAGTAAAAAATTGAACCTGTTCGCGTTGGGCGTCTTTATTATGAACCTCGCGCCAGAGAGATAACACAGAGGCGTGGCCTGCGGCTCGTTGCCGTGGAGTATAAGGGCGAGGTCGAATGAATTACTCCGAAGCGACCTTATAGTTGAAAAAAAACTCTTCCAGCCCCCGTAGTAGGGTATGACGCCGTCTATATTCGGGTTGTTGGAGAAGAGTTCCATGTTCCTGCTATTAAAAAAGGCGACAATCCTCGCCCCGGGGTACCTCTTCCTCACCGCCCTTATGGCGGGCGTTGAGAGGAGCGTGTCCCCTATGGCCGTACTCGACACGATGAGTATGTTTTTTACCAGACCCGGGTCAAAGTCCTTAATGTCCGCGGCGCGGCCGTCCCTCGCCTTGAGTATCCTCAAATACTTATAGAGAAACCCCCCGAAAAGACTCATAGGACCCTGCCCTTAATCTTCAAGTAAAAATCGGCCATAAGGGGGTTCGTGTATATCCTGACCCTCTTCTGAAACCACCGGGCGCCGTCCTTAACGGCTATCCTCTTTATGGCAAAGGGGTCGGAGCCCTTTTTGACAACTCCGCGCTCGGTCGTAAAGACCCCCCTGTAACCAAGACCTTTTGCCGCGGCCACGGAGCCGCCATTAAACCTCCCCCTGGGCCAGCAGAGGTATCTGCAGGGTCTTTCCAACTCCGTCTCTATTCTCTTTTTACTATCCCGGAGTTCCGCTTGAACCTCCTCCTTTGAGATGTTATCGCAACCCGCGTGGGTGACGGTATGCGAGCCGAACTCCACAAGGCCGCTCAAAGCCATCTCTTTTACCATATCCCAGTCCATAATAACCCTTGAAAAAGCCCCCTCCTCTATAATGGCCTTTGAAGCGGCGTGGGTGGGCGCCGCCTTTTTGTACTCCTCTTGAAGGGCGGCCTTATCCGCCCCCTCCCCTGAAGCCTTGTCCACCCAGGCCGTGGCGATGAAAAGAGCGGCCTTAACGCCGTAGGCCTTGATGAGAGGGAAGGCGTAATAAAAATTGTCGAGATAACCGTCATCAAAGGTAATGACCACAGCCTTACCCCCCGGATCATACTCCCCGTCAATATAGCCCCGGAGTTCGTCGAGGCTCAGGGTCTTATATCCGGCGTCTTTTATAAACTCGAGGTGCGAAGAAAAAACCTCGGGGGTAACGGTTATCATATCCCCTTTGTTGGGGTTTACGTGGTGGTACATGAGCACGGGCAGCGGGTTCATGGACGCCCCCGACCTCGACCGTTACAAAGGCCGGCATAGAGCCCGTGCATCCTCTCAACCATCCTCTCCGTTGAAAATTCCTTTGTCACCATTCTTCTGCCCTCTTCGCCCATTGAGCGCCTTAAGGCGCCGTCTTTAAGAAGCTTTATAATGGCGTCGGCGAGGGCGCCGCTATCTTCGGGCTCGACGAGTTGTCCCGTAACCCCTTCGACAACTACCTCGGGCACGCCCCCGACCCGTGTTGAGATAACGGCCCTGCCCATGGCCGAGGCCTCGAGTATGGACGTGCCGAGGGCCTCCTGAAGCGTGGGGAGCACAAAGAGGTCTATGCCCTTCAAGACACACTCCACGTCGGCCCGGAGCCCCAGGAGCGTTACGCTCTTCTCTATCCCCAGTTCCTTTATCTTCCCCTCGATATTCTCTCTCTGCGGACCGTCTCCCGCAAAGACGAAGTTTACCCTGGGCAACTCCTTTAAGACAAGGGGTATGGCGTCGAGGAGCAGGTGGTGCCCCTTTTTTCTCCTTAGAATAGCCACCGTCCCCACGATCAGGTCATCCTGGCCGAAGCCGGCCCCCTGCCTGAAGGTATGGGGGGTCTTGTCGGGGTTGAACCTCTCGAGGTCTATCCCCGTGGGTATCGTCACCACCATGCCGCCCTTGAGCCCCTTGCCGTCAACAAGGTGGCGCCTCACGTACTCGCTCACCGTCACCACCCTGTGGGGCAGGAGCGAATAGGTGGTCTTCGAGGTAATGGGTAGCGCCAGATGACGTGTCCTCACTATAACGGGCCTGCGCCTTGAGAGCCTCGCGGCGACGGCGCATAAAAAGCTGTCCACACCGCTGTGCGTACTCACAACGTCCACCCCTTCTCTCTTTATGAGGCCGGCCACGAACTTTACCGCCGCGATGTCGTGTGACGAGCGGAGCCCGTTGGTCAGGACCTCGAGGCCCGCCGCCCTGGCGCGCTTCTCAAGGCCGCTACCGGGCCTGCAGAGGACTATGACACGCTCTCCGAAGGTCCTTTTAAGGCCCAGGCATTCATGTAGGGTCCTGTTCTCCTGCCCGCCCCAGCCCGAGGAACTCTCTGTGTGGAGTATTGTCAACATATTCTATCCATAACCCGGCGGCGGGGAAAAGCCGCGTTAGCCGATTTTATAATGGAAGAGGCCCGGGTGTTGAACGCGGGGCCGGAGGTCGTGAACCTTTTTTTGCCGGCCGCTAAAAGAGTCGCTGAAAATATCATGGGAGGCCGTCCCTCCCGGACAGAACTTCTTCCACGGAGCCTTTTAAAATCTCCCAGACATCTGCGGGCTCAAGGGCGCTGAGGCAGTCGCTCTTCTTCGTGCCCCCGCAGCCGTCCTTGCCGCAGGGTATACAGTCCCAGTCAAGTTGGATTACCGTGTTACGGCCGAAGCGCTGAATCCCGCTCCTCATTGGATATGGGGAGCATGGCGAAAGGTTTTTTTCATCATCAATCGTCCCGGTCCGCCCGGCGCCCGGCGCCTTCAACAAACACCCCTTTATAGCACTGTTGTCCCAGGGGCCCCAGTCAAAGGCCCCGCTGGGGCCGAAGAGCGCGACGACGGGGACCCCGACAGCCGCCGCTATGTGCATGGGCGCCGAGTCGACGCCGAAAAAGAGAGCGGCCCTTCTTGAAAGCGCGGCGAGCTGCTTTAGTGTCAGGAGACCGGAGAGGTCCGCGGGCTTTATAGGCAAGAGTCCCAGAATGGAACGCACCTTATTTAACTCCCTCTCTTCAGGCCCGGAAGTGACGACCACGGAGAGACCCGTCTCCATGAACCTCTTTATTATTTCCGCCACACCCTTATCCGTCCAGCATTTAAAGAGCCACCTTGAGACCGGATGGAGATGGACAAAGGGCTTTTCGCCCTTCAAAAAAACCTTTTCCCTTAAAAGCCGGTCAACGTACTCTTCGTCCTCACGGGAATTATATATATCCACCGTAAGGTCCTTTGTACCAATGCCGAAGTGCCTGAGAAGCCCCAGGTCCCTCAATACGGTATGCGTCCCGGCTTCGGCTACGGGCGCGAGGTGCGTATATAAATATTTTTTCCCCTTAAAGCCTTTGCCGGCGGGGTCGTAACCGAGGCGATACCGTGCGCCCGTGGAAAATCCGGCGATGGCCGCCCTGTCCCCGCCCGTAAGGTCAACGGTCATATCAAACCCCTTCTTCCTCAAACCCCGCACGAACTTTATCTCTCCGGCGAGCCTCGCCCCTTTACCCGTCCCCTTCTTGGCGTCCCTCGGCAGCACTATAACCTCTTCAACAAGGGGGTTGAGGCTCAGCATATCTTCGGTGCCGGAATTAACGAGGGCGCAGATACGGGCCCTGGGAAAGCTCTCCTTAAGGGCCCTTATGGCCGGCACCGTAAGGAGCACGTCCCCGATATTGCGCAGTTTTATTACGAGTATACTTCTTATGTCAGTAAAATCATTCAACCATCGGACTCCGAAAAAAAAATTTTGAAAAGTAAAACAGTATGAGGCCCACGCCGCTTAAAGGAGAAACCTTCAATCGCTAAAACCCCTTTTCAACTCCCTGAGTTTTTTATACTTCCTGAAGGTATATTGAGCGTAAAGTTTAGAGAGGCGCAGCCCGAAGAAACCTTCAAGGAAACCCTTCCTCAAAAAAAACATCTTTAAAAAGGTAAAGAGAGGTCTCAGAATTAAAGCGGAGAGCCCGGCGCTTCTACCCTCCCTCGCCATATCCTTTGCCGCGAGGGTGGAGTAGCGCTCCATCCTCTTGAGATAATCCCGTACGTCTTTATATGTCCTGTGGATAAGGGGGTTTTTGAGATACCCTTTGGCGCCCCTTGACTCAACGGCCTCGTGGACGCCCCTCAAGTTAAAGCGGGCCAGGTCTTTCCTGTAAAGACGGAGGTTATAGTCCGGATACCATCCGCAGTGTTTAACCCACCTTTCGCCGAAAAAGTTCTTCCTCGGAATGTAATAACCGGACTTGTCCGTCTCTTCGGGAAGCGCCGAAATCTCTCTTGCAAGGCCCGGCGTCACCCTCTCGTCGGAGTCAAGGTTCAGTATCCACGTGTTAGCGGCCCTTGCCTGACAGAGGTTCTTCTGCCTGCCGAACCCGAGCCATCTGTCGGCGTATACCTTCGCGCCGTAGCGGGTGCATATCTCAACGGTGCGGTCAGTGCTGCCCGAATCAGACACTATTATCTCATCAGCCCATTTTACGCTTTCAAGGCACTCACCGATATTCGCCTCTTCATTCAGGGTGATTATGGTAACTGTAATCTTTTTCATTCGCGTTAAGGCGCCGGGCCAGGGGGATTATGTTAAAAAAAGACCCTGCCTGTTCCGGGACAATGAGGTTTTACACGGTCTAAATGATTTGAGATTTTGCACCGGAAGGAAGATTGTTTAGTCGCAATAGGGAAAAGCGCCGGTAAATACATGAACCCATGGCCGGATAACGCCGGCCATTTAAGCCTCCCGCAGGTCAGCCTCCCGCCGGTCAACCCCCGGCGGGCAACTCCGCTGCCTCGTCTATAAGCATCACCGGTATACCGTCTTTTATGGGATATACAAGGCGGCACGCCTGGCAAACAATACCGTCGCCCCTTTCGCTCAAGGCAATCTCGCCCTTACACTTGGGACAGGCGAGTATTTCCAGAAGTTCCTTATCAATAGCCATGAAATCCTCCAGTAAAATAATCTTTAGTTGTTACGGGACTATAGCCGCGCGCATGTATATTAACATGCCGCCTTAAATATTTCCGCAAAAAAACCGCCGCCCCGGGCTCGCCCCGCCTTTCAGGATAAATCCCGGGCCTACCCGACCTCAAGGGGGCTGTCCGTAAGCCCGCCCTTTTTTCCACCCATCCTCAAAAACTCAACGCCCCCGATTATGCTCACGACGACCATTATGGCGAACCACATGAGAGAAAGTGTGATGGCCTCCTCCTTCGACGCCCCCACCCTTGTGAAGAGATAGACAAAGGCCCCTTCCCGGATACCGAGGCCGGCCACGGAGACGGGGAGCATCGATACCACCGTGGAGAGCGGGATAAAGAGGAAGAAGTAGGCGAGTCCCACATCTATGCCGAGCCCCCTGCTCAGCACATAATAACCTATATTCACGCCGGTCTGGACAACGAGGGATATGAGAAAAATCTTTACAAGTATATCGCGGTGACTCTTGTAGCTCATAAGGACGTTGTAAAAGGTGTCTATTTTTTTATTTATACCGTAAAAATGTATCTTCGCCAGGATATTCATGGCCCAGCTGTGAAGCGGCCCCACCCATATAACGAGGCTCGCGCCAATATACCCCCCGATAAGGAGCACGAAGAAGCCGGGCAGGACCGTACCCTTTATGAGGGCGTAACCGGGTATAAGCGCCACGGCGGTTATGAATATGAGCGCCGAAAAGCCTGAATACCTGTCCATAAATATGGAGGCGATGGATACGCCCCCTTTTCCCGTCTCCCTGTATAGATAGAAACCCTTTATGAGGTCCCCGCCCACCATGGTGGGCAGAAAATTATTGAAGAACATGCCGACAAAATATATGGAAAGGAGTTTCAGATAGGGAACGAAACAATCCTTCTTCAGTATAAGGGACATGCGGTGGGCGGAGACGGCCTGTATGAAAATATATAAGAGGGCCACAAATATAACGGCAAAGGGGCTGACGGACTTGACCGTCTCCCAGAAGGCCGCCAGATCCATGCCGCTGAAAAGGAAATAGAGTATGCCGCCGCTTACAACGAGCTTTGCGAGGGTGGTCAGAACCTTTTTCATCATCGCCCGAGGACCTTCCTGACGAAAAAGACCGGTTTATCCTGCGACTCATGGTAGACCCTGGCGAGCATCTCTCCAAGAAGACCCATGAAGACGAGCTGTACCCCGAGGATAATAAGGAGTATGGCAAGGAGCAGGAGCGGCCTGCCGCCTATCTGATGGCCGAGGACAATCTTGTCGAAGCTCAGGTAAAGGGATATAAAAAAACCGAAAAACCCTAAAACGAGTCCGAGAGGGCCGAAGGCGTGAATCGGGCGGGTTGAAAAACTCTGGAGGAATTTTACGGTAATAAGGTCGAGAAAGACCCTTATCGTCCTTGAAATTCCGTACTTGGAACGGCCGAACCGCCTCTCGTGATGGGTCGTCTCCACCTCCTTGATGGTCGCCCCCACCCAGCTTGCGATGGCCGGGATAAACCTGTGCATCTCGCCGTAGAGCTTTACGTTCTTTATCACCTCTTTCCTGTACGCCTTCAGAGTGCATCCGTAGTCATGGAGATACACGCCCGTGACCTTTGAGATGAGCCAGTTGGCCGCCATGGAAGGGAGCCTCCTTGAAAAAAACGGGTCTTTCCTCTTCTTTCTCCACCCGCTTACGATGTCGCAGTCCTTAATTTTATCAAGGAGCATGGGGATGTCTTCAGGGTCGTTCTGGAGGTCGGCGTCCATGGTTACGATTATATCTCCCACGGCGTATTGTATGCCGGCGGCCATGGCGGCGGTCTGACCGAAATTCCTCCTGAAGGAGACGACCACCACTTTCTTGTCCTTTTTATGAAGGCCCTCGAGTATCTCAAAGGTGGAGTCCCGGCTCCCGTCGTCCACAAAGAGGATCTCGTAGGTGCGCCCCGTCGAGTCCATTACCTTCTTTACGGACTCGTAAAGGGGCGTAACGCTCTCTTCCTCCTCGTAGACGGGGATTACGATGGAGACGGTATCTTTGGCGGATACGGTCTTTTTCTTTTCAACACTTCCCTTCAACAAAAAACTCCTTTAAAGATCTTATCGTTTGCCTGCCTCCGCCGCGCCGAAAGGGCAGTGGCTCAAAACCCCTTCTGCCTGCCGGCCCCTTTTTTCATGCCCTTAAAACCAAGACACCTGAAGATGGTGAATCTTTTGAGCACCCGCCCCTTGTAATATACAGGAAAAATCTCTTTTTTGCACCCCTCGAAGGCCCCGACGACCATGGCCTCCGCTGGCGCGTCTCCGCCCTTTACATATATGGCGTCAAACCCCTTTAAACCCTCAAAGCCGCCCCAGAGGTCATACTGGTTCATCCTCCTCGAGCCTGTGTCCACGTTATAGGTGACGGGGCGGCCCAAAGTGTAAAAGGCGAGCTCGCTCGTAATCTGGTAAGTATCGCTCATAATAAAGGTCCTGGCGCCGCTGCGGGAGTCCATCTCACCCTTGACCTCCGAGACCTTTTGGCCGAGCTCCGTCCAGCCAGTCACCCTGTTGTAAGGAGGGCCCCAGAGTATCTTTTTAGCCCCCAGGGGTTCAAGGAGCCAGGGGCAATAGACGACGGTCGTCCCCAGGGCGCCCATAAAGATACCTGCCGCGGCCGCGGCCGCAAGTAACCTTCTCCCTTTTGAGCCGCTCTTTTTATATGCCGCTCGAAAGGCCCATATGGATGCGGGGAGCGCCGTCACGTAAGAGGCCACAGCCCAGTTGGCCTGAACCTTACCATGAAATCCCTTAAAGAGAAAAAAGAAAAACAAAAAAGCCGAGGCGAAAAAAAAGTAAAGTTGAACGCTCTTCTTTTCCTTTCTGCCCGACCTCCAGCATCTCCATATCCCGTAGGCGAGCCCCATGAAGATAATGGGGGTAATAAGGCCCAACTGGGAGGCGAAGAAACCGAAGGGCTCCGCGACGGAGAAGGAGGCGCTTCCGAGGTGTGCCTGGCCCATTGTGTGCTTGAAAGTCACCCCGCCGTTCCTCAAGTTCCATATCAGGACCGGCGAGGCCGCTATAGCGCTTATGACAGAGGCCAGATAGGGCGCCGGCCTTTTAAGCCAGAACCTGTCCCTCTCGGAAACGAGAAGGAAAAGGAAGGTGGCCGGGTAGATGAGCACCATCGTATACTTGCTTAAAAACCCTATGCCTATTGAAAGGCCCGCGACGTACCACCACCCGGCGCTTCGCGTCCGAAGCGCCGTGATGATTAAATAGACGGACAGGGCCCAGAAAAAGACAAAGAGCACGTCCGTGGTCATCAAGATGGAGCCTATGGCGAAGAGCGGGATTATCGCCGGGAGAAGGGCGGAGTAGAAGCCGGTCCTTTCGCTCCCCGAAAGCGCACGGCCGAGGTGGTAGAGGACAAAGGAGGCCAGGGCCGAGAATATAACGGCGCCGAGCCTCACGGCGAGCTCCGTCGAGCCGAAAATCCCTGTAAATACGGCTATCACATAGGCTATAAAAGGGCCCTTGCTGTAATAACTCAGGTCCAGCCTCCGTGACCACTCCCAGTAATGGGCCTCGTCTGGCGAGAGGTGAAAGGGCGTATAGACGATATAGATTATCCTCAGAAGAGAAATTATCGTGAGGGCCAGAAGGACCTTATTCCTATACTTCAAAATACTCCCGCTTTTGCCTGTAATGGTTTATTAAAGACTGGAAGACCCTTCTGTCAAGCTCTGAAAAGACGAAGGCGCAGACCGTGCCGAGCGCCGCCCCGGCGATTACGTCAAGCGGGTAATGGACGCCCACGTAGACTCGTGAATATGCCACGGCCGCGGCGAGAAGCAAAAAGAGCGGCGTAAACTTCTTATACCTTGTGCTCAACAGCACCATGGCGGCGAATATGTTCGTGGCGTGGCCCGAAGGCATAGAGTAGGACCCGCCGCAACCCACGAGAAGCAGCACGTCTTCAAGGCCGTGACAGGGCCTTACCCTTAAAAAGACGTTTTTGAACGTCGATGAGAAAAAATCGCTGACCAGGACCGTGACGAGTACAAGGACCAGGCCCCTGACGTCCCTCCTCCTCCCCTTAAAAAAAACAAGGAGGGCGGCGGCGAGGATTACGAAGACAAGATGGCTCTTGTCCGTTATAAAGGGCATGAGGAAATCAAAAAAGGGGTTTGAAAGCCCCCTGTTTATAATATGGAAAAGGGAGGCGTCGAACCTCGCTAATGCGTCCATGCAAAAAAACCTTTCCGTAAAAAACTATCCCAACAACCTGAAAACCGCGTCTAAAACATCTTCGACTGTAATCTCCTTCATGCACCTCGGATCGGGGCAGGTTTTCCTGAAGCACGGGCTGCACCCGAGGCCGCTACTCACCACTATATGGCCCTCACCGTAAGGGCCGGTCCTGTGCGCCGACGTGGGGCCGAAAAGCGCTATAACGGGCAGCCCCGCGGCCGCCGCTATATGCATGGGGCCGGAATCCACGGTAACGGCGAAGCCGGCCAGCTTCATAAGTGCGGCGAGCCCCTTAAGATCGAACAGCCCCGCCACATTGTAGGCCCCCTCCCCTATGCCCGCCCTTATCCTTTCAACCTTACCCCTTTCCCCCCCGGACCCGGTTATCAAGACCCTGAGAGAACGCCGGGAATAAAGTTTTTTCCCCAGCTCTATGAATTTTTTCTTCTCCCAGAGTTTCGTAGACCACCTTGCCGTCGGGACCATTATACAAAAAGACCCCGTGGCCGTCTCTATGCCGTTTTTTTCCAATATGGTTTTAACACTTCTTATATCCTCTTTTCCAATATTTAAAGGAAACTCCACGCCGGAAGCCTCGCCCCCGGCGTAGCGGGCGAGATCGAGGTACCTGTCCACGGCGTGCTTGTCCGGGTCGTAGGCGGCGACCCTCTCGTTCAAAAACAAATAGCTCAGCTCCCTGGAGTTTGAAAAACCGATCCTCCTGCCTGCCTTTGAGAGGCCTACCCACACGGCGCTCTTAAAGAGCCCCTGAAAGTCGAGGACCATGTCGTAGCGCCGCGAGGCGAGGAACCTGACAGTCCTTATATTGACCTTGCTGTCACGTGTCCAGCCCCGGTTCTTTACCACTATAAGGTTATTTATAAGGGGATTTCCCCTGAGTATGCTGCTTGCGGACTCCTCAACAAGCCAGTCTATCTCCGAAGGCACCCCTTTTTTGTCAAAGCCCTTTTTAAGGGCGTAAAGGGACGGCAGCGTATGGACCACGTCTCCGATGGAGGAGAGTTTTACTATGAGGATTTTCATTCGTTTATTCGGTCTTTTTTTGTCCGACTCAACCGCGCTTGAAGCCGCCGTCACTTTAACGCGCTCCGCTGCGCCCTTTTTTTCAAATCGTCTAAAATCCACCGGACGGCCTGGAGGAGGTCTTGTGCTACAAGGGCAGGCGCGAAGGAAAGTTTTCTTAGCTCCTCTTGCCAGGGGCCGGTCTTTACGAGCACGCCCTTTGCGCCTATCTTTGCCGCGAGTTCAACATCCGAGGCCCTGTCACCCACCACATAGGAGATTGCCGGGTCTATGCCGTGCTCCTTGGCGGCCCTCTTTACAAGACCCTTGCCCGGCTTCCTGCACTCGCAGGAGTCATCGGGGTGGTGGGGGCAATAATAGAGGGCGTCGAAACGGGCGCCCTTTTTTTCGAGAAGTTCGGCGAGCCTTCTATTCACGGCGTCAACGTCTTTCAGCGTAAAAAAACCTCTCGCCACCCCCGACTGGTTTGTAATAACTACGACCTTTACGCCGTTATCATTCAAGGCCTTCAGCCCCCGGGCCGAGCCTTCTATGAGGCGGAGTTCTTCGGGGCCGGCGATATAGCCGGTGTCCACGTTAATCGTGCCGTCCCTGTCAAGAAATACGGCGGCCTTTAATTTTCCGCCTTCTTTAGACTTCATAATCTTCGACCCTGCTTAGAAGCTCCGCCGCCTCTGAATAGACTTCTTCGGCGGTAATCGATGTAAGACACCTGTAATGGCCGTAACGGCATTTCCTCTCGAAGCAGGGGCTGCAACTCGTATCCTTTATCAACACCCTGACGTTACCCCCTTGAGGGCCGGTGAGGCGCGGGTCGGTGGAGCCGAATATCGCCACCGTGGGAAGCCCCAAAGCCGCCGCTATGTGCATGGGACCGGAGTCATTCGCAATAAAGAGCCTTAACATGGAGGCGAGGGCCATAAACCGCCTTAAAGAAATCTTTCCGGCAAGGTTAAGCCCTCCC
This sequence comes from Thermodesulfobacteriota bacterium, assembly GCA_046754225.1. Taxonomy (GTDB): domain Bacteria; phylum Desulfobacterota; class GWC2-55-46; order GWC2-55-46; family JADFVP01; genus BTQV01. The sequence goes on from JBHHVI010000005.1 coordinate 14,869, forward strand.
GGCCTTTCTTTCTCTACCATTTCAAAGACCTTTTCAGAGGCCTCTATGTCATCAGGGCCGCCGAAGACGATGGGCACGGCGCCGAGCTCCCCTGAAAGCCTTATAAGGACGCGGGCGAACCTCTCGGGCGGCCACATCTTGGCCGGACCGTAGCTCGCCCCTGGACTGGCCCCTATAAGGGGTGCGCCCCCAAGCCCCTTTTCCCTTAAAAACTCCTTCGCATCGAGACGCTCCCCTTCACTTAAATATATCTTCGGCGCCGCTTCTCCGTAGCGGCTTCCACCCAGGGCCTCTATTATCCTGAGATAATAAAAGACGTGGTGAAGCCTTTTCACCTCATCACTAAAGCGCACGGGTATTGTGAGGAGACCTCCCCTCATGTCCCGCGAGTAGCCGGCCCTCTCCGGTATGCGCGAGATAAAGGATATAAAGGCCGCGTCGAAGGCGTTCTGAAAGAGAACGGCGAGTTGAAATTTTTTTGTCCTGAGCCGGCCCGAGAGCCTGAACCTGCCGGCGAGCCCCTTGAAGTCTTCGCCGTATTCGATTATCCCTTTAACGGCCGGGTTCCTTTCATAAACGGGGATAACCTTCTTCTTCGCAAGGAGCGTAATCTCGGACCCGCCATAGAGCCTTTTAAGAGACTCGAGGGCGGGAAGCGTCATAACCGCGTCCCCCACCCAGTTAGGGGTCCTTACGAGTATCCTCTTTTTATTCCCGCCCTTCATCAATGTCCTGAAAATTCATTAAGTTAAAGGCCGCCCAACCTCCCGGACCGCCAAAAAAACAATAAAATATTATATTATAAATGTCATCCCAATAAAACCTTTTTGAGGGGGAGGCGTAAAAAGAGACCCCCTGACTCATAATGGGGAGGGTCTTTTCCCCGGCCGCGGACCGGAACTTCCGGCGCGGAGAGGGGAATTTTTTTGAATGTAACGGCTCCGGGGGCTGGAATGTATTTAAGTAAAAAAAATTTTAACGATATGCTATATTTCTTTTATGGGACCGGAACTTTTAAAAAAGATCGTCGATGAACTCGGCGAAGTAGTTACGGGCGGGCTGATTTCAAAGATAGACCAGCCCGGCGACAGGGATCTGGTCCTGAAAATATTTTTAAGGGGCAAGACGCGATGGCTCATCATCTCCACGGACCCGGACTTTTCAAGGCTCCACCTTACCGGTAAAAAACATACGAACCCGAAGACCCCTAAACGTTTCTGCTCCTTTTTAAGGAGCCGCATCTTGAACGCGGCGATAACGTCGGTTGTACAGAGGACAGGCGAAAGGATAGTCGATTTCAAGCTCGAAAAAAAGGCCGCCGGAAAGGTATCCTCCTTTATTCTACGGGCGGAACTCACCGGTAAATCCAGTAATATTATCCTTCTCGACAGCGACAACGTCGTCCTTGACGCCCTCAGGTATTTCCAACCCCATGTATCCGCAAGGGCCGTCACTCCCGGCGTTATTCTCGAAGAACTTCCGCCAAAAAAAACGGCGGCGGGCCCCGAGAGGCTCCCGGAGAAACCGGAAGGGGCCACCTGGAACGGCTTTATCGATTCTTACTACTCGGGGATAATAGAAAAGGGGCGGTTCCGCGCCGAGGAAAAACGCCTCATGCAGGCGATAAAGAAGGCTGAAAAGAAGACGGGAAGAAAACTCAAGAACCTTTACTCCGATAAAAAAAGGAGCGAAGAAAACCTCGGCGCGGTCCGCTTCGGCCAGCTCCTCGTCTCAAACCTCGCCGCTGCAAAGAGGGGGATGAAGGAAGCCGTTCTTACCGACTATACAAAGATCCCTCCCGAGGAGGTCAGAGTCCCTCTCGACGAAAAACTTACCCCCGCAGAGAACGCCGAAAGGTTCTTTAAGCGTTCGAAGAAGGCGCGGACTGCTTTAAGACTCCTTAAAGAGAGGATACCCTCTGTTCAAGGGGACCTGGAGTACATAAACTCCCTTATGTACGAACTGGAAAGGGCGGCATCAGTTGAAGACCTCGCGGTCCTTACCGAAGAACTCATAAAGGGCGGCTATATCAAAAAGGCCCCGGCAACGGCAAAGGGAAAAAAAACCGTGAAGGCGGAGCCTGTAATGAGATACACTTCCAGGGAGGGTTTTCCCGTATTCCTGGGCAGAAGCGCCACGGGTAACGACATCATCGTAAAAAAATACGCCGGTCCGGGCGATATCTGGCTCCACGCTAAAGGCGTGCCCGGTTCCCACGTCCTCATAAAGGCGGTTGGCAAGAATAAACCTCCCACGGAGAAGGCGGTAGCGGAGGCGGCGAGCCTGGCGGCCATTAACAGCAGGGCCGGAGGGGCCAAAAAGGCCGAGGTCATCTTTACCGACGCCAGGAACGTAAAAAAGCCCAGAGGCGCTCGGCCCGGCATGGTTACGGTAAAGGAATATAAGACGATAGTCGTAAAACCAGAAGACCTTTTTAAGGGCGGAGCGTAGCTGAGATGAACAGACCCTACAACACCCTATCGAGTTACTTAAGGGAAAAATTCGGCGCCAGGGTCTTCAAGGTCACAATAGACGGCGGGTTTACGTGCCCCAACAGGGACGGCACAAAGGGTTACGGGGGCTGCGTATACTGCGCGCCCGGGGCCCTCACGCCCAGGGGTTTTACCCCCGGGCTCGAAGTAACCGAACAGTTGGAGCGGGGTATCGTGAGGGTAAAAAAAAGACACAGGGCGGAAAAATTCATAGCCTACTTCCAGATAAATACAAACACCCACGCCCCCCTTGATTATTTAAAGGATATGTACGGAGAGGTCCTGGGCCGCGCCGATGTGGCGGGCCTCGCCGTATCCACGAGACCGGACAGTTTAGACGAAGGCGTGCTGAGTCTACTCTCGGAGATGAAGGAGCAAAAACCCCTCTGGGTTGAACTGGGCCTTCAGTCCGGAAACGAAAGGACCCTTGAGGCGATAAACAGAAAACACAGCGCCGCCGACTTTGAGGACGCCGTTATAAGGGCACATAAGAGGGGTATCGATATTTGCGCCCATGTAATCCTGGGCCTTCCGGGCGAAGGCAGGACCGAGATCCTCAAGACCATCGGCCTTCTCTCAAGGCTCAAGGTATGGGGAATAAAGTTTCATCAACTGCAGGTCTTAAGGGGCGCCCCCCTTGAAAAGCTCTACAGGCGGGGCGGCGTAAAAACCCTCGGCCTTGAAGAGTATGTCCGCCTCGTGATAGAATGCCTTGAGGCGTTGCCTCCCGCCGTGGTGGTTCACAGGCTCTTCGGCGACGCGCCCGGGGATTTCCTTTTAGCGCCGAGATGGGGGCTTAACAAGTTTGTGCTTTTAGAGAGGATATTGGAGCGCATGGCTGAAATGGGAACGCGGCAGGGCGCGAGAATGCGAGCCACCGGGGGTTGATATTTTTCCATTCTACAATTGAACCGAAAAATGCCCACAAAAGAAGAGATACAGGCTGAAAACAAGAAGATACGTTATTTACGGTTGATGGTGGACCTCACCTTCAACCTCATCTGCACAAGCGATATGACCCGTGAAGACGCCGCGCGGCATGTGGCCGGCATAAGGGGGTTCGCCTCAAAGCTCTTTCCCGGCAAAGACCACGTCTTCGACCTCGTCTACGCCCCGAGGTTTACAAGGCTCCTCACAAGCAAATACAGGTTGAGTTAAAACGTCGCCCTGTCAATCAAATACATCCTAATGTGAAAAGGGAGGAACAATGTCCGACCCAAGGGTTAAAAAACTCGCTTCGATCCTCATAAACCACTCCCTGGGAGTGAAAAAAGGCGAAAACGTACTTATCAGTTCGTCCTCTGAGATCGCCAAACCCCTTGTCCTCGAAGTCTACCGGGAGGCAATGTTGCGCGGGGCCAACCCTTCGCTCAATATAGCCTTTGAGGAGACGGCAAATATCTTTTACAAACTCGCCACAAAGGCGCAGTTAAAAAACTTTCCCAAGGCTAAACTCTACGAGGCCAAAAATATCGACTGCGTCGTAAATATCAGGGCCTCGGCGAACAAAAAGTCCCTGTCCAACATAAACCCGGCGAAGGTGGGCTTGAGGAGCAAGGTCTTAAGCCCCTTAAGGGACCTGATCGTAAATAAGAAGCGCTGGGTGCTATGCAACTATCCCACTAACGCCGGGGCCCAGGAAGCCGATATGAGCCTTGAGGAATATGAGAATTTTCTTTACGGCGCCACGAATATAGACTGGAAGAAGGAAAAAAAGAAACAGATGAAACTCAAGAAGGCGCTCGACAGGGCCTCGGTAGTAAGGATTAAGGGCAGGGACACCGACCTTACAATCGGCATTAAGGGGAGAAAGGCCATCCCCTGCTACGGCACATGCAACATGCCTGACGGCGAGGTCTTCCTCTCCCCCGTGGAAAATACGGCCGAAGGTCATATCTTTTACGAGATGCCCGCCATATACCAGGGGCGCGAGGTCACGGGCATAAGGCTCACCTTCGAAAAGGGCAGGGTCACCGGGGCGAGCGCGGAGAAGAACGAGGCGTTTTTGCTCGCCATGCTCGACACCGACAGGGGGGCGCGCTTCCTTGGTGAGCTGGGCATAGGCGTTAACTACGGCATAAAAAAATTCTCCAAGGACATACTCTTTGACGAAAAGATTGGCGGCACAGTGCACCTCGCCGTGGGGCGCTCCTACGAGGAGGCCGGCGGGGTGAACATCTCCGCCATCCACTGGGACATGATAAAGGACCTGAGAAAGGGCGGGGTCCTTTACCTCGACGGGGCGGCGATTCAAAAAAACGGCAGGTTCTTAATCTAAGAAAAGTGAAAAAGACCCTTCTCGCACACAATACCCTCGCGGTCATCTTTTTAGCGGCCCTGGTATCGACCGTTTACCTGAACACCCTTTCAAACGGCTTCGTCTCCGACGACGGTTTCCAGATACTCTTCAACCCCTGGATAAAGGGGCCGGGACACCTCGGTGAAATCTTCTCCGGTTACAGCGGCGAGTACTCTGGCAGGGCCCTTCAAAGGAGCACCTACAGGCCCTTAATATACGTGGTCTTCATGGCGGAATACGCCCTCTTCGGCCTCGCCCCCCGCGGATGGCACGCCGTAAACATCCTCTTTCACCTCCTGAACACCATCCTCGTCTTTTTTACCGCCTCTTTTCTTATACAGACCTTACACTCCAATAAACAAGAAGACCGGTTCACGCCTACCCTCACCGCTCTTATAGCCGCCGCTCTATTCGCGACGCACCCCGCCAACAGCGAGACGGTTTCATGGGTTTCGGCGATACCTGAACTCTGCTTCACTTTCCTCGGACTTCTCTCTTTTTATACGCATATACGCTCTGGCGAGAGCGAAAGGGGCTCCGGCAAAGGGCCGGAGGGCCCAGGCCCCCTGAGATACTCAATCCCTGCCGCCCTCTTCTTTCTGGCCCTCCTCTTCAAGGAAACGGCCGCGGCCCTTCTTCCCCTTCTTTTCGTTTATGATATTTTGAGGGATAAAAAAACAACAATTAAAGGACTGAAAAGATATCTCCCTTACGGGGCGGCCTTTGCGGCCTACACGGTCATAAGGATTGCCGTTTTAGGTCACCTGACTCCCGTGACAAAGGTCAACTATTACCTGAGCACCCAACAGTTTTTTCTGAACGGCGCCGCAGGTTTCATCAAGGCATTAAGGATGCTCGTCTTCCCGGTAAATGATTACCCCTTCCAGATATTCAAACCCCTTCTCTCAATCCTCGACCCATGGGCCTTAGTCTCCGTCCCCATGACGGCGGTTATTATAATAGCCCTCTTTTTCCTGAGAAAAAAGGTCTCGCCCGTCTATATCCTCTCGGCGGCCATTATCGTCCTGCCGGTGCTGCCCGCACTTTACGCGCCGGCGGTGAGCCGCTTCGCCTTTGCCCAGAGATACCTCTACTTCTCCTCGGTGGGCTACGCCGTCTTTGTCGCCCTCCTCTTTAAAAGGCTCTCAACAGTGAGGGGCCCCGGCAACAGCCCCGCCTTAAGGCTCGGCGCCCTCTCCCTGTCGGCCCTTATGATACTTTTGTGCTCTTACGGGACAGCGAAAGCGAACCTGTACTGGCGGGACAACCTGACACTTGCCCGCTCGGCGCTGAAGGGGTCGCCGGACAATTACTTCGCCCTGTTCCAGATAGGCAACGAACTCTCCAGTAAAAAGATCTACGGCGAAGCAATCGGCGCGTACAAGGGATCGATAGCAATCTTACAGGGGATGCGTTATCCCGAAAGGGCCATACTCAGGGATGCCGGACTGGGCCTCGCGGATGTCTATTTTTCAGCTGGCATGACTGAGGACGCCTTAAAGGAGTACTCTTCTCTCGTCAAGGCCTATCCTCAAAACCCCACCGTGAGATACAGGCTCGGGTATATCTATCAGCAAAAGGGGCTTTGCACGGAAGCCTTGACTTATTACGCCTCGGCGATCGTGTATTTTAAAGAGCCTTCCAACATAACAGACAGCCTTATAAACATGGGTAACTGCCTCATTAAAGAGAAAAGGTATGAAGAGGCGCGCTCGAGTTACTTAAAGGCGCTCATAGTTACGCCCGGCGACCCGCTTGCGAAAAAGAATTTAAGGATTCTTGAAAACTTTTTGTCTCAGCAAAAAGCCGGCCTGAAGAGCGCCGAAAAGCCTTGACACACAAGGGCGCAGAAGATATTATCAATTGCCTGTTTTTTCTTACCTTACAATATTCAGGGTAATCCCCGCGCCGCGGTCCGATAAAAATTTACGGGAAAAATTGACGGATGGAAACCAATATAATCGCTAAATCCTTTAAGGAGAGCGTAAAGACCAAGGAGCAATTTTTCACAAAAAAGAACACGGCGCTGCTCGCGCGTTCGGCGGAGGCCGTTGTGGAATCCTTCAAAGCGGGCGGAAAACTCTTTATAGCCGGAAACGGCGGGTCAGCCGCCGACGCCCAGCACGTGGCCGCCGAGCTTGTAAACAGGTTTGAGATAGAAAGGCCGCCTCTGCCGGCCCTCGCCCTTACCACCGACACATCCAACATAACGAGCATCGGAAACGATTACTCCTTCGACGAGGTTTTTTCAAAACAACTGAGGGCACTGGGCGGCGGGGCGGATGTGCTCCTTGCCATATCCACAAGCGGCGATTCCCCGAACATCATAAAAGCGGCCGAGGCCGCGAGGGCGATGGGCATCAGGGTCATAGCCCTTACGGGCAAGGACGGGGGCAAGCTCGCGGAGTTGTCGGACTTTAACCTGAACGTAAAGTCCGAGAGGACGGCCAGAGTCCAGGAGACCCATATAACGATCTGCCACATACTCTGCGAACTCATCGACTACATGCTTTTTAAAAAGGTTTGATGGTTAAATGAAGATAAAAGAAATCTCATCAAGGGGCCTGAAGACCTATTCCATCAGGGATAGAAAAAGCAAGGTCACTATAGGCGACTTCGCCCGGCCTTACAGCCCGGGTTCATCGGTAAAGGATTTTCTGGAAACGCTTCCAAATATACTCGGCGCGCGGGATTTCCGCTCCGTTGTATCGGCCGTTACAAAGGCGCACAGGCAGGCCCGGACGGTGGCTCTCGGCATGGGGGCGCACGTCATAAAGGTCGGACTCGGCCCTGTCATCATAGACCTTATTGACAGGGGTATTGTCAGCGCCGTGGCCATGAACGGGGCCTCAGTGGTCCACGACTTCGAGGCGGCCTACGCCGGATGCACATCCGAAGACGTTGACGCGGAGATCCTCGCCGGCTCCTTCGGCATGGCGAGAGAAACGGGCACGCTCCTTAACAGGGCCATAAAAAAAGGGGCCGATAAAGGGCTCGGCTCAGCCGTCGGCGAGATGATAGAGAGATCGAGATACCCATATAAGAACAAGAGTATTTTGGCCGCCTGTCACAGAAACTCCATACCCTGCACAATACACGTGGCCCTCGGCACCGACATACTCCACATCCACCCGCAGATGGACGGCGCGGCCACGGGCAAGGCCTCGATGAAGGACTTCAAGTTATTCACCTCAGTCGTCGCCAGCCTTGAGGAAGGGGTTTATCTCAACATAGGCTCGGCGGTGATACTGCCCGAGGTCTTTTTGAAGGCCCTGACGCTCGTGAGGAACCTCGGCCACAAGGTTAAAAATATTACAACGGTAAATATGGATTTTTTGCAGCACTACAGGCCCATTACCAATGTGGTGAGAAGGCCCACAAAGGGCGGCGGAAAGGGTTTTTCTCTTACCGGCCACCACGAGATTATGGTGCCTCTGCTTTGCGCCTCCATAATGGAAAAGCTTGAGAGCCTGAAAAAATGAAGAAAAGCAAGCGGCAAAAGGCCTGGGCCGGACGGTTCAGCAAGCCCGTCCATAAACTCACCGACGAACTGAACGCCTCCATAGGGTTTGACTTGAGGCTCTTCAGACACGACATTCGCGGCTCCATAGCCCACGCATTGATCCTCGCCGAGGCCGGCGTTATTACAAAATCCGAATCGAAAAAGATCATCTCCGGGCTAAAGGGGGTTGAAAAGGATATCGCCTCCGGGGCCTTCAGGCCCGGCGTGGAGCTTGAGGACATACACATGGCCGTGGAGTCGCGCCTTATCAAAAAGATAGGCGCCCTTGGCGGAAAACTCCACACGGGAAGGTCAAGAAACGACCAGGTCGCCCTCGATATAAGGCTTTTTCTTAAAGAGGAAATAAACGCCGTACTCGGCCTCCTCGTAGAACTCAAAAAGACGCTGGTCGGCCTTGCGGAAAAGAACATCGACTGCGTAATGCCGGGCTACACACATCTTCAGAGGGCGCAGCCCGTCCTCTTCAGCCACCACCTCCTCGCCTATTACGAGATGTTCGGCCGCGACTCTGCAAGGCTCAATGACTGCCTTAAAAGGGTGGACGTCCTGCCGCTCGGGGCCGGGGCCCTGGCGGGAAGCCCCTATAAACTTAACAGAAGACTCGCCGCGCGCCTTCTCGGCTTTTCAGCCGTCACCGTCAACAGCATGGACAGCGTAAGCGACCGCGATTTTATAATAGAGTTCTTGAGCGCCGCCGCCATTATCGCCATGCACCTTTCGAGACTGTCCGAGGAGCTCATTATCTGGTCGAGCAGCGAGTTCGGCTTTGTGGAGATTCCCGACGAGTTCGCAACAGGCTCGTCCATCATGCCGCAGAAAAAAAACCCCGACATAGCGGAGCTCGCGCGTGGCAAGACGGGGCGCGTATACGGCAGTCTCATGGCCATGCTTACCGTAATGAAGGCCCTTCCCCTCGCCTACAACAAAGACATGCAGGAGGACAAGGAACCCCTCTTCGACACCGTCGATACCGTGAAAAACCTTCTAAGGGTCTTCAGCCCCATGCTCAAGGGCCTGAAAATAAACGGAACGCGCATGAGCGAGGCGGCGGAAGGCGGCTTTTTAAACGCCACTGACGCCGCCGACTACCTCACCAAAAAGGGGCTCCCCTTCAGGGAGGCGCACAGGGTCGTGGGAGAGATCGTAGCCCGCTGCATCAACAAAGGCGTCACCCTTCAAGACATGACCCTCGCAGAGTGGAAGGGGTTTTCGCCCCTCTTTGGTCCGGACATAAAAAAGACGGTATCAATAAAAAACTCCGTCAACAGCAGGACGGTTCCCGGGGGCACGTCGACGGCCAACGTTAAAAGGCGTATAAGAAAAATATTGTCCGGGGAGCTGGATTGAGGCTTCTTTATAGTTTAAAATGGAATTGAAAAAAGAATTTTTAATTGTTATCTTTATAGTCTGTCTCAGCGCGGCGCTCGTGGGGTGCGGCAAAAAGGCCCCGCCTCTACCCCCCTACGAAAAGGCGGCGGCCCAGGGCACAGGATAAACCCCGGCGCGACTTTGAAAAGCCCTCTCAAGGTCTTCAAGGATTTTTACTGAGTTTTTTTGCGCTCTTAAACTCCTCCCTTACATCTAAAGGGACGTAATTAACGGCAGGCAAAAGGCCGGGAATTCTTAAAAAAAAATTTACCGGAGGCTTGTCGGCAGATGCATTTTTTCCGTTACAGGGGTAAATTCCTCTACGCCGAGGGCGTAAGGGTGGACAAAATCGCCTCCGCCGTGGGCACCCCGGTCTTCATATACAGCGATAAGACGCTGAAGAGGCATTACAGGGCCTTTGATTCCGCCTTTAAAAAGGTCCCCCACCTCATCTGCTATTCCGTAAAGGCCAACTCCAACCTCTCCGTAATAAAGACCTTCGTGGACGAAGGAAGCGGCTTTGATATCGTTTCAGGGGGGGAGCTTTACAGGGCCTTAAAGGCCGGAGCCGACCCGGGCCGTATAGTCTTTTCAGGAGTAGGCAAGACCGAAGAGGAGATTCTCTACGCCATTAAAAAGAATATACTCCTCTTTAATGTTGAAAGCCCGCAGGAACTGCGGTCCATAGACAGGGTAGCGGGAAGTCTCAAGAAAAAGGCGCGCTTCGCCATTCGGGTGAACCCCGACGTGGACCCCAGGACCCACCCCTATATATCGACGGGGCTCAAGAAGAACAAATTCGGCATAGAGACGGCCGAGGCGGTAAAGGAATATATTTACGCGAAGTTCAACCTCAAAAACGTGGAGCCCCTGGGGATCGACTGCCACATAGGCTCTCAGATAACGAGCATCGGCCCCTTTGTGGACGCCCTCAGAAAAACTAAAAGACTCGTCCGCACCTTGAGGAAAGAGGGGGTGGATATAACTTATCTCGACCTCGGGGGAGGTCTCGGCATAACATACGACAGGGAGGCGCCCCCGAACCCGTCGAAATACGGTGAGGCGGTCATAAGGGAGACCCGCGGGCTCGACGTGACACTTATATTCGAACCCGGAAGGGTCATAGCCGGCAACGCCGGGATACTCGTCGCGCGAGTTTTATATACAAAGAAGTCGCCTCAAAAGAACTTCATAATAGTCGACGCCGCCATGAACGACCTGGCAAGGCCGTGCCTTTACGGCTCCTACCACGCCGTAAAAGCCGTTACAGACCACGGTAGAGGTGAGATAACGGCGGACGTGGTGGGCCCCGTGTGCGAGAGCGGGGATTTCTTCGCCAGGGACAGGATTATGGCCGATGTGAAACCGGGGGAACTTATCGCCGTTATGAGCGCCGGTGCCTACGGCTTTACCATGTCGAGCAATTACAACAGCAGGAGGAGGGCCGCGGAAGTGATAGTAAAGGGGCGTGAATACATTATCGCGAGGGGGCGTGAAAGATTAAGCGACCTCATAAGGGGCGAAGAGCTGCCCTGGAGCGTTTACAAAAACAGGAAGAACTGAACCCATGAAACTCAAATTCACGAAGATGCACGGCCTGGGCAACGATTTTATCCTCCTCGACCTTAGAAAAAAGGATATACCCGCCGTGCCGAAGCTGGTTAAAAGGCTTGCCCTGAGGAGGTTCGGGATAGGTTTCGACCAGGCCCTTATACTCAAAAAATCCTCAAAGGCCGATTTCAGGATGGATATCTATAACGGTGACGGCGGGAGGGTTGAGATGTGCGGCAACGGCATAAGGTGCTTCGCTCGCTATATCTGGTCGAGAAGGCTTTCGGGGAAAAAGCGCCTTGATATCGAGACCCTCGCAGGCATAATAAGGCCGGAAAGAGTCGATTCTCTCGTAAGGGTCGACATGGGAGAGCCAGTGCTCGAAGGCAGGCTCGTACCCACGGCGGCTGACGGCATTGTAAAAGACCGGCCCCTGAAGGTCCTGGACAGGACCTTCAAGGTCACCTGCGTCTCCATGGGAAACCCCCACTCGGTAATATTCATAGACGACGTAGAAGGTTTTAACGTGGCGAAATACGGCCCCGCCATTGAGACAAACAAACTGTTCCCGAAAAAGACAAACGTCGAGTTTATTCAGGTCCTCAGCAGAAAGAGGCTCAAGATGCGCGTATGGGAAAGGGGGGCCGGCGAGACCCTTGCCTGCGGCACGGGGGCCGCGGCCGCGGCGGTGGCCTCACACATCAAGGGTTTCTCTGACCGCGTTGTAAGCGTCATATTAAAAGGCGGCAAACTCAAAATAGAATGGGCGAGGGACGGCCGCGTTTACATGACGGGGCCCGCCGAAGAGGTCTTTACCGGAGAGTTTGTGGTATAATTGCTTGAAGTCCCGGGGAAAATTTTCTATAAAGTACGGTAGAGAGATAAAAGACGGAGGAGAGAAAATGTTCACAGGCGCTATCACCGCCCTTGTAACGCCTTTCAAGGACGGCAGAGTCGACGAAAAGACGTTTAAGGGCCTTGTAGACTCCCAGATAGAAAAGGGAATTTCCGGGCTCGTGCCCTGCGGAACCACAGGCGAGTCCGCCACCCTCGACTACAACGAACACAACCGTGTTATCGAGCTTACCATAGAGGCCTCTTCGGGCAGGGTCCCCGTCATAGCAGGGACCGGCTCCAACTCCACGGCGGAGACGGTGATGCTCACGAAACACGCCGAAAAAGCCGGCGCCGACGCGGCGCTTTTAATCACCCCTTATTACAACAAGCCCTCTCAGGAGGGGCTTTACGAGCATTACAGAAGGGTCTCCGAGGAGGTGGATATACCCATTGTCCTCTATAACGTGCCTTCAAGGACGAGCGTGAATATGTCGGCAGAGACGGTGGCGAGGCTCTCGGAATTTAAAAACATAGTGGCCGTAAAGGAAGCCACCGGGGACTTAAGCCAGATAAGCAAGATTATAGAATTCTCCGTTGAGGGTTTTTCCGTAATCTCCGGTGACGACTTTACCACGCTCCCCATACTTGCCGTCGGCGGCAAGGGGGTTATTTCGGTGACTTCCAACATAGTGCCCGGCGATGTATCTTCCATGGTAGAGAGGTTTTTCTCCGGGGATATTGACGGGGCGAGAGAGCTTCATTACAGACTCCAGGTCCTTAACCGCGCAATGTTCGTTGATACGAACCCCGTGCCCGTAAAGACCGCTCTGGCCCTCATGGGCATAATAGACGAGGAGTTCAGGCTTCCGCTCGTAAAGATTTCGGCAACGAACAGGACGAAGGTTATAAACGCCCTTGAGGCTTACGGCCTCGGGGTCCAGAGGGGTTAGGCCAATGATATACGCCGCCGTAACAGGGGCCGCCGGAAGGATGGGTACGGCCATAATACGCGCAATACAGAACAATCCTTCCATATCCATAAGCGGCGCCATGGAAAGAGAGGATTCCCCCGCTATAGGCAGGGACTCAGGCGAGGCCGCGGGATGTGAAAAGACCGGGGTCAAGATAACGGCTGAGCGAAGCCGGACCTTTAAAAAGGCCGACGTCATTATAGACTTTTCCACGCCCGAGTCGTCAATTGCCACACTTGAGAACGCCGTGGACCTCAAAAAGGCCGTTGTCATAGGCACGACGGGGTTCTCGCTGCACCAGAGGGACAGGATAAAGGAGCTGGCCCACAAGACGCGGGTGGTTATGGCGCCCAACATGAGCGTGGGCGTGAACCTCCTCTTTAAACTCGTGGCCGACGCCGCCTCGGTGGTGGGCAGGGATTACGACATCGAAATCGTGGAATACCACCACAGGCACAAAAAGGACGCCCCTTCCGGCACGGCGCTCCGCATAGCCGAGGTGGCGGCGAATAAACTCGGCAGGGACCTTGAAAAGGTCGCCGTATATGAGAGAAAAGGCATCATCGGCGAGAGGAGGCGCGACGAAATCGGCATTCAGAGCGTACGCGGCGGAGACATCGTGGGCGACCATACCACCATATTCGCAGGCCCGGGAGAGAGGATAGAGATTACGCACAGGGCCTCGTCGCGAGAGACCTTTGCACAGGGCGCAGTAAGGGCCGCCCTGTGGGTGGCTAACAAGCCGGACGGCATCTACGATATGCAGGACGTGCTCGGCTTTAAGGATTAAAAAAAGGAGGATTTGAAATATGGGTCAGCAGGTAAAGTCGTACAGTTTCATCTTCTACGCGGTCTTTTTTTCAGTCTTCATGTATATGAACGCGCAGGCGGCCGACGTCTCCGCCTTTCAGGGGCCCGGCTGCATGGGCGAGTGCACCGACTGCCACACCCTTAAAACAAAAGAGGCCGACAAACTCCTGAAGACGGAAAAATTCGGCGCCAAAATAAAGGACATAAAAATGGGCCCCATAAAGGGGCTCTGGCAGGTGGAGTTGACAAGGGGAGACAAGAAGTTTATCGTCTTTGTGGACTTTGCGAAAAAATATCTTATAGAAAATTTAAGGTTTACTCCCCTTGAAAAGATCGGCGAGTCGGCCGAGCTCAAAAGAGTGGATACGAAAAAGATACCCCTTGAAAACGCCCTCATCATGGGAGACCCCGGGGCTGAAAAGAAGATCATCGTCTTTGACGACCCGGAATGTCCTTACTGCAAAAAGCTGCATAATGAGATAAAAAAGATAGTCAAGGAGAGAAAGGATATAGTCTTTTATATCAAGATGTTCCCACTGCCCTCACACCCCGGCGCATATGACAAGAGCAAGACCATAGTGTGCAAGAAATCCGTGGCGCTTCTCGACGACGCCTTCGCCGGGAAAAAACTGGAAAAGCCCGCCTGCGAGACTACGGAGATCGAAGATAATATAAAACTCGCCCGGGAGTTCGAGATAAGGGGTACGCCCGCGATTATACTGCCTGACGGAAGGCTTGTCCCGGGATACGTGCCGGCCAAGGCGCTTCTCGGCCTTATGGACAATCCGGGCTAAAACTCCGCCCGTCTTTCCTTCATCAAGACAAACAATCGCATCTGAGCTTGAACGCGGGGGCCCGGGAATCCGGGCCTTTCGAATGACGGCGCACAGCGTACAGGGATTCAGAAATGGAGCCGGCGGGGAGGATTGAACTCCCGACCTACTGATTACGAATCAGTTGCTCTACCGCTGAGCTACGCCGGCCGAGGTGGATAAAAGGCAGTAAGCTAATAATAAGCCAAAGAAAAAATCAGGTCAAGGAACAAAAGAGGATTGTAATTAAAATTACAGCATTTTTTTGAGAGACCCCGTATCTTTAACCTTGCTTTAATCTTTACATCTGTAAGATTGGGATATGATGGCAGACGTATACAAAAATAGCACAGGGCACCAGGGCGAGAAGATACTCGTCATAGACGAAGGCGGCGCGGAGCGCGCTTTTTTCCAAAAAGCCCTCAGCTCCAACGGCTTTGTTGCCCGGTTCAGCGCCGACGGAAAAGACGGCCTGAAGGCCGCCAGAGACTGGCACCCCTCGGTGATTCTCCTTAATCTTGCCGGTACCGACAAGAAAATCCTTGAGCTCTGCCGGAGGATAAGAGGGGTGGAGTCAGGCCCCCGCCCGTCCATCATAGTCGTATCCGGGAAAAAGAAAAAGAAGGACCTCCTCGATATAATATCCGGGGGCGCCGATGACTTCATATTCAAGCCCCTGGACGAGACCGAACTGAGAGTAAGGATAGAAGAACAATTCAGGCACGGTGATTTCCTTAAGACGCTTACGGGAGAGCAGAAAAACATCAAATCTCTCGTTGAGATAAGTAACGCAATTTCTGCAAGCCTTAATCCCGCCGAAGTCCTTAAAACAATAGTAACGAAAGTCGCCTCGGCCACGGGAGCGGAGCGCTGCTCCATCGTTCTTGTATCGAATGACGACGAAGGCTTTGTCCTTGCCTCCCATGACGACCCGAAACTCAAGGACCTGAAAATAGACCTCTCAAAGTACCCGGAGATAAGGGAGGCAGTGAAGCAAAAAAGCCCCCTCTTCATCGAGGAAATGACATCGAGCCCCATTATGTCCGGCGTAAAAAAATTTATAAACAAGTTGAGAGGCAAAAGCGTACTCATAGTCCCCATAGTATTAAATGACAGGGTCCTGGGCACGCTCTTTTTACGGACAAAAAAAAGGGGGCAGGTTTTCAGCAAGGATGAGATAGATTTTTGCAGGATCGTCGCCAACTCCTCTTTCCACGCCATCAGGAACGCGCGGATATACCAGGAGTCGATGGAGGAGAAAGAGCATTTGAGGGAGGCGTCCATAAGGGACCACCTCACCGCCCTGTACAACCACAACCATTTTTATTTGAGGCTTGAGGAAGACTTTGAGCGGGCTTCGCGATACATGCTCCCGCTTTCCGTTATTATGATGGATATTGACAACTTCAAGCGGATTAACGACGGCTACGGGCACCGCACCGGCGATGTTGTACTTAAAGAGATGGCCAACAGGATAAAACAGGCCATAAGGAAATCCGACATCGTGGCCCGCTACGGCGGCGAGGAGTTCGCCATAATACTGCCCCATACCGACCTCGCGGGGGCCGCCGGCGAGGCCGAAAGGCTCCGTAAGATAATCGAGGAGATGGCATACAAAAAACTTCCCGGCGTAAAGATCACAATGAGCCTCGGTGTGGCGTCATATCCTCACAAAAAGATCGCCGAGTACGGAGACCTCGTAAACAGGGCCGATGACGCACTTTACAGGGCGAAGAAAAAGGGCCGGAACCGCGTCGTAGTCGACAACGGAAAAGACTGACCCCCCCTCCCCATCATCCATATATATCAATCACCGGTTATCTTTATAGCGCAGAGGCTTCCGCACATGGTGCAGACATCGGAGTCCACGGGCGGAGCCGTCTCCCTTAAGACCCTGGCCGTTTCCGGGTCTATGGAGAGCCTTATCTGCTCATCCCAGTCAAGTTTTTTTCTCGCCCCTGAGAGCCTTATATCGCTATCCATGAAGCGTCTGTCCTTGGCTATGTCGCCTGCATGGGCGGCGATCCTCGCGGCCACTACGCCTTCTTTCACGTCTTTCACTTGAGGAAGCCTCAGGTGCTCCGAAGGGGTCACGTAGCATAAAAAATCCGCCCCCGCCGAAGCGGCTATGGCGCCCCCTATGGCTGAGGTGATGTGATCGTAACCCGGGGCTATGTCGGTGACAAGGGGACCGAGGACGTAAAAAGGCGCGCCGTTACAGAGCCTCTTTTGAAGGAGGATATTCGCCTCTATCTGGTCTATGGGCACATGGCCCGGTCCCTCTACCATTACCTGAACGCCCTCCTCTCTGGCTCTACGCGCTAAGTCCCCAAGGGTGATAAGCTCCTCTATCTGGGCCCTGTCAGTGGCGTCGGCAAGACAACCTGGCCTCAAGCCGTCTCCGAGACTCAATACTACATCATATTTCCGGGCGATCTTTATGAGGCGTGAAAAATCCTCAAAGAGAGGGTTTTCCCTCTTATTGTACCTCATCCACTCGGCGGTGAGCGCTCCGCCCCGGCTTACCACCCCCATTATCCTCCCCTCTTCCTTTATCCTTTCAAGGGCGGCGCGGGTGACGCCTGAGTGGAGCGTCATGAAATCCACGCCCTCCTCGGCCTGCCTCTCGATGACCTCGAAGATATCCTCGGGGTCTATCTCGACAAAGGATTTTTCACGCTCCCTGCTCGTAACGGCGGCCTCGTATATGGGGACGGTCCCTATAGGCACGGCCGACTCATCAAGTATGGCCCTCCGTATCTTTTTAAGGTCTCCGCCTGTTGAAAGGTCCATCACCGCGTCGGCCCCGGCCTCTACAGCGGCCTTGAGTTTCTCGATCTCCAGGTTAATGTCGGCGCTGTCCTCGGAGGTCCCTATATTGGCGTTCACCTTGGTGCGGAGCCCCTTTCCCACGCCAAGCCCCTCTATATTCTTACGGAGCGCGTTCTTTACGACTATGACGGTCCCGTCTTCGACGCACCGGCGTATATATTCAGGGCTGACCCCCTCGGTGGAAGCGGCCCTTTTCATCTCTTCCGTTACCTCGCCCTTTCGGGCGCGTTCAAGCTGTGTCATCTCAACACCTCAATATTTAATTAAAATTTTTGTTCAAATAAGTCTAAAAATTGCCCGGCAAGTTTCCCGGCCTTCTCCCTCTCACCGCCGGCGCCGAGTATGGCCGATATTACGGCCGCGCCCCTTGCGCCGGCCCCTATGACTTCACGGACGTTTTTACTCTTAATCCCCCCTATGGCGTAGACCGGGACAAACACACCGGCCGCCACCTCTTTAAGGGTCTTTATTCCCACAGGCTCGCCGTAAGGCGCCTTGGATGGCGTAAAATAGACAGGGCCCAGAGTTATGTAATCGGCGCCGTCTTTTTGGGCCTTCAGGGCCTCGGCGAGGCTGTGAGTTGAAACGCCTATAAGCGCGCCGGGGCCAAGACAACCCCGCGCGTCGGCCGGAGAAAAACTCCTCTGGCCGAGATGCACGCCGTCGGCCCCGCAAAGCTCCGCTATATCGACCCTGTCGTTGATGATAAGCGCGGCGCGAAACCTTTTCGTAAGCCCCCTCAAGGCCAGCGAAAGCCTGAGCAAGTCTCTGGCGGGAAGCCCCTTTTCCCTTAACTGCACGGCCGTCACCCCGCCGTCGAGGGCCGCGGCCACGGCGTCTACAAAGCCGCCTTCGTCGCGGTAAAGACCCCTGTCAGTTACAAGACAGAGTCCGTAATCTTTATCTGCATTTAATCCGGCTGACAATTCTAATATTAACCCCTGCTTCCTTAATGTTAACCCCTGTCTCTTGCCTTCCCCTCTTTGCCCGCCTTTTCCGGCTCCCAAAGTCTTCTGTTTATGATTATCAGAGCGGCTATGATTATAAGCGCCGCGCTTACGACCTGAGCGGCGCGAAGCCCACCGAGCATCAGACTGTCGGCCCTGAAGGATTCCACAAAGAACCTCCCCGCCGAATACAAGCCCACATAAGAGGCGAAGATAAAGCCGTCACTGTGTTCCCTCTTTCTAAAGAAAAACCAGAGGATCGAAAATATCGAGAAGTTGATAAAGAGTTCGTAGAGCATCACCGGGTGCAGGGGGATGCCCGGAAATTGCCTTCCGGCCACACTCTCGGGAGAAAAGACAACGCCCCATGGCAGGTTCGTGGGCACACCGTGGGCGTCGCCGTTCATGAAGTTTCCGAACCTGCCGAAGGCCTGACCCAGTATGAGGACCGGCGCCACGGAGTCGGCCATCTGCCAGAACCGTATTTTTTTACGCCTTAGATAGAGCCACGCGGCGCCTATGCCCCCGATAAGTCCGCCGTGGATGGCGAGCCCGCCGTGCCATATTGCCGGCATCTCGCGGGGAAAAGCGGCGTAATAGCCCAGATTGAAGAGTATATAGTAGACCCGCGCCACGACCACGCCGCCGACGACGGTCCATATTATAAAATTCAGGACCTCATCATCGGTGAGTTTAAGCCCCTTTCTCTTTACCTCTCTCTTTATGAGATAAGTGCCCACAACAATGGCGACAACGTACATAAGCCCGTAAAAACGTATCTCTATGGGGCCGAATTTAAAAAGAATGGGGTGCAAGGCTAAAAACCTCCAGTCGGTGTTATTCCATATTCAAGAGGGACGGGGCTCTGCTTACTCGACAAGCCCTTCCACGGGGCTTGAAGCCGCGGCGTAAAGTTTTTTAGGTATGCGGCCCGCGAGGTAGGCGAGCCTTCCGGCCTCGGTGGCGCGCCTCATGGCCTTTGCCATGGAGACGGGGTCCTTTGCAGAGGCTATGCCCGTGTTCATAAGGAGCCCGTCGCAGCCAAGTTCCATGGCGAGCGCCGCGTCAGAGGCGGTGCCCACCCCGGCGTCCACTATCACGGGGACCTTCGCCGACTCGAGTATTATCCTGATGTTATGGGGGTTCCGTATGCCGAGTCCACTCCCTATGGGCGCGGCAAGGGGCATAACCGCCACGCAACCCGCCTCTTCGAGCTTTTTCGCCATCACCGGGTCGTCTATCATGTAGGGGAGCACCTTGAAACCCTCTTTGACGAGCGTCTTCGCGGCGCCGAGGAGCGCCTCGTTGTCGGGAAAAAGCGTCCTTTCGTCTCCGATAACCTCGAGTTTTACGAGGTCCGTGTCGAGGGCCTCCCTGGCGAGCCGAGCCGTCCTTACGGCGTCTTCGGCGGTGTAGCACCCCGCGGTATTGGGAAGGATCGTATACCTCGACGTATCTATATGGTCAAGGAGCGACTCCTCTTTACCCCCGAGGTTCACCCTCCTTACGGCAACGGTCACTACTTCCGCGCCTGAAGCGTAGAGGGCCTCCTCCATTATCTCGTTAGACGTATATTTTCCGGTACCGACCATAAGCCGTGATCGAAAATTCCTCCCGCCTATCTTAAGCGCGTCATCCATTTCTCATCTCCTTCTTGCTGAAAAATTTAACCTCCCCCGACCATCCTTATAATCTCAACACGGTCCCCTTCTTCGAGGACCTTCTCCCCGTAACTCCCCCTGGGGACCACTTCTCTGTTGACATCGACGGCTATCCCCGCCCTTTTTATCTCAAGTTCCTCAACAAGGTCTTCGAGTGTCATACCGTCACTAACCTCACGGGACTCGCCGTTTATCTTGAGGATCATACCCGCCCCCTAAAAGAAAATGTCACGCCCGCCATCCTCAATCTCCTTGAGCCTCTCTTGAACGGCCTTTCGCATCACGGGATCTTTTATCTCCTTGAGGCTTAATTTTATCGCCTTTTCAATCGACCCCTTCATGCCGTTCTTTGAGTAGTCCGTCAAAAATTCCTTGAGCGTAAGAGCGGCGTTGGCGCTGCAAAATTTTTCCATTGACCCCGAGGCGGTCTTATCCGTAAACTCCGCCCCGGTCCTCCCGACGCGGTAGCATGTGGTGCAGAGGCTCGGCACAAACCCCTCATCGATTATGGACTTCATAACCTCGGCGAGGCTCCTGTGGTCGTTGGTGGAGAACTGCTCGAGGGAGGGTTTTTGTTTTGTATTGACGGCGTATCCGCCCGGGTCTGTGCGCGACGCCGCGCTCATCTGGCTCGCCCCTGAATGCACAAGGGCGCTCCTGAGGCCCGCCGGCTCCCTCGTGGAGACGACAACGCCGGCGGTGGGCACGGCGAGGCGGAATACGGCCACGATCTTCTTGAGTTCGGTCTCCGTAACAGGGGCGGGTATCTCCTTTAACCCGGAGCCCGCGGCGGGCCTGAGCCTTGGAACGGATATTGTATGGGCGTGGGCGCCGAACTCCCCGTAAAGGTGCTTTGAGTGGGCGATTGTACAGAGGCAATCGAACCTGTAGTCGTAAAGGCCGAGGAGCGGGCCTATCCCCACGTCCCTGAAACCCGCCCCAACGGCCCTGTCCATTACCGAGAGCCTCAAGTCAAACCCGCTCTTACGGCCCGAGGGGTGCATTGCTTTATAAGTATCCCTGTGGTAGGTCTCCTGAAAGGCCTGGTATACGCCCGCGCCCGCCTTCTTTATTTCTCTAAAACTCTCTTTATCCATGGGCGGGGCGTTTAAGTGCACTATCCTCATGCCCGTATTTTCATAAACCACCTTAATGGCGGATACGATATAATCAACACCCCACCTCGGGTCCTCGCCCGTTACGAGAAGCACCCTTTTAAAGCCCATGGATTCAAGCCTTCTGGCCTCGCTGACCACCTCTTCCATTGAAAGGGCCTTTCTCTGGACATCCCTGTTGGGGCCCCTGAACCCGCAGTAAACGCAGCTGTTGGTGCAATAATTTGAAAGGTAAAGGGGGGCGAAGAGGACGACCCTTTTGCCGAAAAGACGCTCCTTTACCTCTCCGGCCTTTTTATAAAGGGCCTGAAGAAGCCCTTTGTCCTCAATAGAGAGGAGCAGGTTAGACTCTTCAAGTCCGAGCCCCTTGGCCCGCCCCGCATCTTTAAGTATGGAGAGGACTTCCCCTTTCTTTGCCGGGGGCGCCCCTTTAAGAGCGGTTATCTTTTCAAAATCTATAATCAACTTCACCCCGCATAAATGTTTTAATAAAAATCGGTTTAACGGAAATCAAAAAAACCGCCCTGAGGGTCAGGCGGCTCTACTTTCCATTAAGACTGGAAGGTATTCTACTGGAGAGTATTGATGAAAACCGCTTCCCTACGCTGGCATTACCCAGATCAGGTCGTTAGGGTCTTCTCCTTATATATATGAAAACTATATACTGGAGAACTCTCAGCCCCCCCGGGGCTCCCCTGGCGTTATGGCCCGCTTATTTAAAAGAGGGTTTTAATATAATAAAGATATCAGCAGTTAAAGGATTAGTCAAGGGGTTTGGGGCCGGAGCTGCCCTAAAATTTATTGGAGCGGCCGGGTGTTGGTTGGAGAGGCCCAAGGTTAAAAGGGGTGCCGGGAAAAGACTCAGATGAGTTTACTTGCGGAGACTATGGACTCGGCGATCTCCCTCATCTTTTTATTCTCTTTCTGGGAGTGGCTCTGCAGCACTTTGAAGGCGTCATCCTCGTTGAGGTTGCACCTTTTCATTAAAATACCCTTGGCCCGCTCTACAAGTTTACGGGTCTCGATGGCGTCTTTCAGGTCGTCAACCTCTGACTTGAGACTGTTAAACTCCTCATAGCGCGCCATGGCGAGCTCTATGGCCGGCTCAAGCTGCTTCTTTGTAACCGGCTTTATAAGGTACGCGAAGACGCCGGCGTCTATGGCCTGTGAAGCAACCTCGCCCGAAGAGAGTCCTGTAATCAGTATGATGGGGATGGTCTTTTTGGAGCTTATCGCCCTGGCGGCCTCGATGCCGTCCATCTCCGGCATCTTGATGTCCATGATAACAATGCCCGGGTTGAGCTTTTCAACGAGTTCCACCGCCTCACGGCCGTTATCAACGGAACCCACGACATCAAAACCCATGACCTCGAGCTGGGTCTTCAGGAACTGACGCGTCTTGTCGTTATCCTCGGCGATAAGGACTTTATGATTGCCGGATTTTTGCAAGGTTTTTGCCTTCATGACATACCGATATAGCCCTCGTGGCTATTTCTGTAAAGATAATACAAAACAACCCCTTAGTCAATATATTTCCTTCGGACGTCTTTATCCTCAATGAGCAGAAGGCTTAAACGGTTTCTTTTCCAACGCCTCAGCTTTGCCGAAGACCTTAATAAAAACCGCCTCCAGGCAAATTATCAGCACGGTGGAGTAGGCGAGGGTCGAAAGGTATAGCCTGTGTTCGAAGATGACGTCGGCTATGGGGACAAAACTCGTTGTCGGGGCGAGGATTATAAAGAACCATAATATGAAGAATGACGCCACGCGCCCCCGGAGACGTCCCGCCCCGCGCGACTTGAGGAAGAGGTATATGGCGAGGACGATTATGGCGAGATGTATGGTGATGGATAATGCCGGCGGCGGCAGGGGGATGTTAAGGACCGCGCCGCTTCGTAAAACGGGCGTCTCGAAAAGGCCCTTTGATACGGGGAAGTCATAGTCCACGTTCTGGTTTACGGGCACAAGAAGGAGCGAATAATAGTATAGCAGGACATTGGACTGGGTTAAGAAATAGTCATAGGGGCTTATAGTGGAAAGCGCGAAGCCCGCGCTCGGGCCATCGGCGGGGATTCCGGATAGACCGGCAGAAGGCCGCGCCGCGCCCTTCCGCGAGAGTTCATTCGGGACAGGGGGGGCGGTGGGGGCGGATTTTTCTATAACCCCCGGCGCTACCCCCGGCGCTACCCCCGACGCTACCAGAGATGCCTCTTTGCTTAAATCGCTGAATCCGCCCAGAGGGGCCACTGTATTAATGGTGAAAAAGGTCATAAGCCCGGCGAGCAGGAGATAGAGAGGCCATCTTCTTAACGCGGGGCCGAGCTCTCCACCACCGGCGAAATAAAGGTCGTAAAGGAATATGACAACCGGCAGCGTCACGGCTATCTCCTTTGAATAAAAACCGAGTACATATGAAAAGACCACAAGGAAATAAAAGAAAAATCTCCGGCGCCGTGAATGCGTTTTTACGGCCGCGGCAAAGAGGAGCAGGGCGAGGAGATAAAAAAGGGCGGAGAGCGACTCCATCCTCTGGACTATATATGTCACGGCCTGGGTCTGTACTGGGTGGAGCGCGAAGACGAGGGCTGAAAAAGCCGCTATCATCCTTGCCCGGCCCCGGCCGGCGCCGGCCAGGATCAATGTGTTAAAGAGGAGGAGATAGGCGAGAACGGCGTTTAGAGCGTGTATCGATATATTGACAATATGGTAGCCCTCGACATTTAACCCGCCTGCGGCGTAATTGAGGGAGAAGGTTGCCATGGTTACGCCCCTGGCGCCCTTAAGGATCTCAGGGAGGTTCGCGAGGTCCCTTATAAGGAAATTCTTTGTTATATTAGTCTCATCGTCGAATTGAAATGCCCCGTGGATGGTGTTTGAGTAGGCGAGAAATACCGCAAGGATTAAAATAAGGACCGTTAGCGCGGCGGCCCTTTTGCCGGAGAAGAATCTATCCATATCCCTGTTTTTTCAGAACCCCCCATCCCTGTTTTGCCCGGAACGCGCTCTCTCAATAAAAATTTTATTCTTCCACACCTTTTTTCCCCTTATCCGCCGGGACAACGCCGGCCTTTTCAAGGGCGTTCTTTAAGAGAGTAATCTCCTGTGTGAGAATCTTGTTCTTCTCATGAAAGACTGATATGACGACGGAGAAATGGAGCAGTATAAGGAGCACGAAGAGAAAGGCCACAAGAAAAAGAAGCGACGGGGGGTAATTCACGCCGAGAAACCCTGCGACGCTGTCGAGAAAACTTCTTTTAATGGAGAGCGCGAGTATGGCGAGGGCCGAGGCGAGCCAGAGGACGGAGTATTTTTCCTTGAGGAGCCCGCGCCTGATAAAGTCTATGACAAAAATAAATAGAACAATTGCGCCGATAACGGAAAAGACCTGATACATGGCATTATCCCCTTAAAAGAGACCTAATCCACTCTCTTTATCATATCCACCAGTATGGCCAGAAAGACCTTTATCATATAATAGACGGACTTCACCGGCGTAATGGAGGATTTGCCCCCCGTCCTCTCAGCCATCTTCACCGGAACTTCCATTATACTAAAACCCTTTTTGTGAAGCAACACGAGGGCCTCCACCTCAGGATAGTCGTCGGGGTAGCGGCGGCTGAAAAACTCTATGCACCGCCTTCCCGCGGCCCTGAAACCCGAAGTGGTGTCAGTAACCTTTTCCTTTATTATGGCGGAAACGAGCCTTGAAAAGAACGCCATGCCGGCGCTCCTCGCAAAGGAGGCCCTGTAGCCGCTCGCGGCGACAAACCTGGAACCCACCACAAGGTCGGCCTTTTTTTCCATTATAGGCTCTAAAAGGTGCTTTATCTCACCGGCGAGGTGCTGCCCGTCGGCATCCACCTGAACCGCTATCTCATAACCGTGCCTGCAGGCGTACTTATAGCCTGTCTGCATGCTGGCGCCGATGCCTATGTTATAGGGTTGGCTCAGAACGGTAACGCCGGTACGGCGGGCCACGATTGCCGTAGAGTCGGAGGAGCCGTCGTCTATGACAAGGATGTCCGCGCCTTTGACCTTCTCCTGAAGGGCCGAGATGACGCCGCCTATGTTGGCCTCTTCGTTAAAGGCCGGGGTAATTATGAGGATCTTCGGCCCCTTTTTCATGGACGGTCAACCTTTAATACACGGGCCTCTGAAAAGACTATGGCGGGCGGGGCCGTTTTTCGGAGAGGTTCAAGAGGGTCACAGGGGGAAAACTTTTTCAACGTACCGGCCTTTCGTCGCCGCATGGGGTAAACGGCGTTAAATAACTGGTGCCGAAGGGGGGATTCGAACCCCCACAGGCTAACGCCCACTAGATCCTGAATCTAGCGCGTCTACCAGTTCCGCCACTTCGGCATACCTCTATCCCCTTAAAAGGTTTTCAATTACAACGCGCGCCGGGAAAAATTAAACCTTGAACCAACAGTTCTTTCGGGATATATTTAATTGCGATTTTTTTATATTGAAGGGCAAAACTTTTCCCCTGTTAAGCTTCCCCCGATGACTCATAACCCCTTAAAAAAAGGGTGTTTTTATTCCAAAAATATTCGCATACCAAGGAGTTTAAGTCAAGGAGGTTTTTACAGTGAAATTTTTTATCGATACCGCCAACATTGAAGAGATAAGGTCCGCCGGCGAGTTGGGCCTTGTTGACGGCGTGACGACAAACCCCACGCTCGTATCAAGGGAAAAGCGCAAATTCGGAGAACTTGTAGAGGAGATCTGTTCCATCGTTGACGGCCCCGTAAGCCTTGAGGCAATAAGTTCCGACACAAAAGGCCTTGTGGCTGAGGCGAGGGAGCTTAAGAATATACACAAAAACGTGGTGGTAAAGATACCCATGACCCTTGAGGGGCTCAGGGCGGTAAAGACCCTTTCAGCCGAGGGGATAAAGACCAACGTCACCCTCGTATTTTCACCCGTACAGGCCCTTATGGCGGCAAAGGCCGGCGCCGCCTATGTAAGCCCCTTTGTGGGAAGGCTCGACGATATCTCGCACACGGGGATGGAGGTTGTCCGGAGCATACTCGACATATTCGAAAATTACGCCTTCAGTACGGAAGTTATTGTGGCGAGCGTCAGAAACCCGCTCCACGTACTCGACGCGGCCCTAATAGGCGCTCACGTGGCCACCATCCCCTTCAAGGTGCTCGAACAACTCTCCAGGCACCCCCTCACCGATTCGGGGATAGAGCGATTTCTAAAAGACTGGGAGAAGGTGCCCAAATAAACCCGAAAAAAGAGTCCTCTTAGGGGGGGCTCCGGGTCTGTGCGCAAAAAAACTGAAAGGGCGGCGATAATTCCCATAATTTCCATAATGCAATGATTACCCACATAGTATTCTTTAAACTTAAAGACAGTAGCGAAGAGCAGATAAGAAAGGCCGCCGGGGTATTGGCGGGCCTTAAGGGCAAGGTGGCTGCGTTAAGGGGGCTCGAGGTCGGGGTAGACGTTGTCCGCTCCGTCCGGTCCTATGACATAGCCCTTACGGCGCGCTTCGACTCTCTCGAAGGACTCGAATCTTACCGCGCCCACCCCGAGCACGTAAAGGCGGCGAATTACCTTAAAGAGGTCTCCGAGGCCATAGCGGCTGTGGACTATGAGTCGGACTGAAGGACTTCTCATGGGATTTTTCCTTAATATGCAAACCCGGCTTTCCCCCTCACCCCTACCGCGCCGGGTCGCAAGGGGCTTTTAGAGGAGCGAGGGTTAAGATAAAAACAAGCCCTCCACACATATAAAAAATGGCAGTGTCAGGAAAAAAACCTTCCGAGAAAGACGTGCTCCGGTTCATGGAGAAGAGGGTTCAGAAACCCCTTTCCTTCAGGGAACTGGCGGGGGCCCTGGGCGTGGCGGGCCGCGAAAGGGCGGCCTTTAAAAGGCTCATAAAGAAGATGGAGGCCGAAGGTGCGCTGGTAAAGACGCGCCACGACAGATACGGGGCCGCCGCGAGGATGAACCTCGTTACCGGAAAGTTTCTCTGCCACCCCGACGGCTTCGGCTTCGTTGTGCCTGAAGAAGGCGGCGAGGACGTCTTTATAGGCCCGAGGAGGGCGCGGGGCGCCATGCACGGAGACCATGTTGTCGCCCGGGTGGAGGGATATAAGGCGGGAGGCAAGCGTGAGGGAAGGATTATAAGGATAGTAAAGAGGGCGCACAGCAGCGTCGTTGGCAGGTTTGAAAGGGGCGCAAAATTCTCCGTGGTTATACCTTCCGACGAGAGGATACTGGACAGGATTATTATCCCCACGGAGGAGACAAAAGGGGCGGCCCACGGCATGGTGGTGGTCACGGAGATTATGAGGTGGCCGGCGAAGAACATGGCGCCGCTGGGAAGAATCACCGAGGTGATGGGAGACCCCGAAGACCCCGGTGTGGAAGCCGGTGTCATACTCAAAAAATACGGCCTGGCCACAAAGTTTCCCCGCTCCGTACAGGCCGAGGCGAAGAAGGTCCCCGACTCTCTCATGGCCGGCGATATAAAAGGCCGTGTGGATTTAAGGGGCAAAAAGGTCTTTACCATAGACGGAGAGACGGCAAAGGACTTTGACGACGCCGTTTGTGTCGAAAAGACTCCCCGAGGATTTAAACTCTTTGTATCCATAGCCGACGTCAGCCACTATGTGAAGGAAGGGTCCGGCCTGGACGCCGAGGCATACAGGCGGGGTACGAGCGTATACTTCCCCGACCGCTGCATACCCATGCTCCCGGAAAGGCTGTCCAACGGCATATGCAGCCTTAACCCCGCCGAGGACCGTTTGACAATGACGGCCGAGTTGGATTTCAACAGCCACGGCGCCCTTACAGGCAAAAAATTCTACGAGAGCGTAATACGGAGCGCCGAGCGCCTCACCTATACGAGCGTAAAAAAGATACTTTCAAAGGAGTCCGCCGAACTCACAAGAAGGTATGCCCATATAGCTGCGGACCTTTCGCTCATGGAGTCTCTCGCCCTCAAGCTTTCCCGGGAAAGGGTCAAGGCCGGGAGCCTGGACTTTGACCTGCCCGAACCACAGATTATAATTGACATAGAGGGGCGCGTGGAGGACATAGTGAGGTCCGAAAGGAATATCGCCCACAGGATTATTGAAGAGTTCATGCTCGCCGCCAACAGGGCCGTGGCAACGGAATTCTCTTCAAGAAAACTCCCATTCCTCTACAGGGTGCACGACGCGCCGGACACTGCGAGCATAGATGACTTCAGGGATTTTATCGCCGGTTTCGGCTTAAGACTCAAGGGCGCCGAACCCGCCTCTTTTCAAAGGGTTATTAAGGCCGTGGAGGGACGGCCCGAAGAACGGCTTGTAAACACCCTCATCCTGAGGTCAATGAAGCAGGCCGTATATTCGGAAAACAATATCGGACACTTCGGTCTCGCCTTCGAATACTACACCCACTTCACCTCGCCCATAAGGAGGTACCCGGACCTTGTAGTCCACCGGCTCTTAAAACTCCTTATCAAGGGCCGGTATTCAAAGAGGGAGGAGAAGAGGATGGATGGGCTCCTTCCCGCGATAGCATCAACCATCTCGGCCTCGGAGAGGAAGGCCATGGAGGCCGAGCGTGAGATAGTGGACCTTAAGAAGGCCCAGTTCATGAAAGACAAGGTGGGCTCGGCCTTTGACGGACTCATCTCGGGAGTAACGGGCTTCGGCTTCTTCGTTGAGCTGAAAGAATACTTTGTCGAGGGTCTTGTGCGTGTCTCCGCGCTCCTTGATGATTACTATATTTTCGACGATAAAAAACACACTCTTTTCGGTGAAAACACAAAGAAGGTTTTTACCATAGGAGACCCTGTAAGGGTGGTGATAGAGAACGTCGACCTCGGGCGAAGACGCATTGACCTCGCCCTTGAGGAAAAGAGCCGAAGCGTAAGGAAAAAGAAGGGACGCAGAAGATGAGGTCTTTAAGGTTACACCTCGCCTATAAGAACATCAGGAGGCTCCGCCAGATCGTAACGGTTCTCGTCAGGCACGGGTTTCACCCGCTCATGGAGAGGCTCCACCTTACAAGACTCATTTCTGTTCCGGGAAGGATTATCGGAAAAAAGATCGCCCGTGAAAAGGAATCCGTAACGCCGGCCGTGAGGCTCAGGCTCGCCCTCGAGGAATTAGGTCCCACCTTTATAAAGACGGGACAGATCCTTTCCACAAGGCCGGACATACTGCCCGATGAATATGTAACGGAACTGCTTAAACTACAGGACGAGGTCCCCCCGGTCCCCTTCAAGAAAGCCCTGAAGGTCATAGAAAGCGAGCTTAAAAAACCCGTTGGCGAGGCCTTCTCCCGAATAGACGAAACACCCATCGCGGCGGCGTCCATCGCGCAGGTCCACAGGGCGGTCACGGCCTCGGGCGAAGAGGTCGTAATCAAGATACAGCGGCCCGGGATCGAGGCCGTCATAGACACCGACATCTCCATCCTTAAATACCTCGCAAGGCTCGCGGTCCGTTACATACCTGAAAGCAAGCCCTATGACCCGCAGGGCATGGTGGACGAGATGTCCAGCATAATAAAGAAGGAGCTGGACTTTACCCTTGAGGGGAGCTATACGGAGAGGTTCAGGGAGAATTTCAAGGACGACCCCAGGGTGATCGTACCGTGTGTCTACTGGGACCTGAGCGCCAGAAGGATCCTCACCGTGGACAGGGTCCGCGGCACAAAGGTCGACAGGGTCAAGAAACTTCATGAACGCGGCATCGATACCGAGAAGGTGGCCCACCTTCTCGTCGACATCTTCTTCAAGCAGGTCTTCGACCACGGCCTCTTCCACGGCGATCTCCATTCCGGAAATATCTTTGTAATAGACGAGAACAAGATCGCCCTCGTGGACTTCGGCATCGTGGGCAGGCTCGACCGTTCCATGCAGCACAACCTCGCCGATATCCTGATAAACATGGCGGGTGAGGATTTCGAGGCCCTCACGAGGATTTACATGAGGATGGGGATACTGCCAGAGGGAATAGACAGGCCCCGTTTTGAGAGGGAATATTATGACACAATGCTCTGCTACTTCGGACGTCCCTTAAAATATGTGAGTTTCGGGGAACTCCTCATGGATTACATAAAGCTCGCCGCGAGGCATAATGTAAGGTTCCCGCGCGAACTCCTGCTCTTCGACAAATGCCTTATAGAACTCGAGGGGCTGGCGAGGGTGCTCTTCCCCGACGTAAACGTACTTGAGGAGAGCGCTCCCTACGCGAAAAAACTTTTTACGAGGCGTTTCAGCCCTACAACGGTCTTTGAGGAGACGGCGTCGCTCCTCAGTGATTACAGGAATTTTTTAACGGACTTCCCCCGAAAGGCCGACAGGATTATGAAGGATACCCTTGAAGGCAAGCTGAGGATAGAATTTCTGCACAGGGGCCTTGAGGATTTCATGGGAGAGATGGACAGGTCATCAAACCGTCTTACCTTCGGACTCATCGTAGCCGCCCTCGTTATAGCATCTTCGCTCGTCATCACCTCCGGGGCCAAGCCGGACCTTTTCGGATACCCGGCCCTCGGCGTAATCGGTTTTATAGTCGCCTCGTGCCTTGGTTTGTGGCTTTTGATACAGATACTCCGGTCTGGAAAATTCTGACCTTTTGAACTCTAAAAATGAAAGTATTAAAAACCGTAAACTCCTTTAACCCGAAGAGGGCGGGAGGGGCCGGGGGGCCGGTAATAACGCTGGGAAACTTCGACGGCATCCACCTCGGCCACCAGAAGATTCTAAAGAAGGTCTCTTCGAGGGCTGAAAGGCTTAAGACCTCCTCCGTCGTTTATACCCTCGACCCCCATCCGCTCAAGGTCGTAGCGCCCTCAAAGAGCCCGCCGCTCATCCTCGACATAGAGGACAAAAAGGCCCTCATAGAGGGGTTCAACATAGACATTCTCGTTCTCGCGCGCTTTAATAAGGAGTTCGCCTCAAAGCATCCCGGGGAGTTCGCCGAAGAGGTCCTCATAAGGGGCCTCGGCGTCAGGGAGGTCTGGGTGGGCACGGATTTTTCCTTTGGAAAAGGCAGGACCGGCACGGTCCGGTACCTGAAGGCGCTGGGAGAGAAGTCCGGGTTCAAGGTCTCTGTCATCCCGCCTTACGTAAAAGGAGGGTCTGTTGTAAGCAGTTCAAGGATACGGGCGCTTGTCTCCGGCGGGGAGGTAAAGAAAGCGGCGGCGCTACTCGGCAGACCCTACTCGATAAAGGGCCGCGTCGTACGGGGAAAGGATATCGGAAAGGTCATCGGCTTTCCCACGGCGAACGTCCGTGTGACGAGCGAACTGTGCCCCAAGAACGGGGTTTACGTTGTTACGGCCTCTTTTGACGGCCAGACTCGCAGCGGCGTACTGAACATAGGCACGGCCCCGACCTTCGGGGGCAAAAAAAAGACCGTCGAGGCCCACCTCCTTGACTTTAAGGGTGATATTTATGGTAAAAAGATGCGTGTGACCTTTATAAAGAGGCTTCGGGACGAAAGGCACTTCTCCACCAAAGAGGCCCTCATAAAGCAGATAAAAAAGGACAGGGAGAGGGCTGAAAGGATTTTAACAAAATGCGGCGGATAAAAAACCGTTCTTTACTTGAGCGGCACACCGAAGAGATAAAGGGGAAGAGCCATTGAAGATAACAGGCGCCACAAAAGTCGTGGGGGTCTTCGGGGACCCCGTGGAGCACACCGTCTCCCCGGCCATGCATAACGCCGCGTTCGCCGCCATGGGCATAGACATGGTCTACCTGCCCTTCCGTGTTTTCGCCGAACCCTCCGATGAGCTCGGCGGCGCCATAAAGGGTATAAGGGCCATGAACATGCGGGGCGTCAACATAACCATCCCCCACAAGGAGAACGCGATAAAATACCTCGACGAGGTCGACGAGCATGCCGCCGAGATAGGGGCGGTCAATACCGTGGTAAACAAAAACGGCCTTCTCATCGGCTACAATACCGACGGCCCGGGCTACCTATTGAGCCTGAGAAAATATACGGGTTTTATCCCGGCCGGTAAACGCGTACTCATATTCGGCGCGGGCGGGGCGTCGCGCGCCATAGTCTACGCAATACTCGCCGCGAGACCGGCCTCTCTATTAATAGCCAACAGGACCATCGAGAGGGCCGCGGCCCTGAAGGACGCGTTCGGAGGAAAGTTTAAAGACGTGGAAGTAAAGGTAACGGCTCCGGAGAGTGACCTTTCAAGGGAATTCGCGAAAGAGGCCGACCTTGTGGTAAACGCCACGCCCCTTGGCATGGGCGGGAAGGGCGCGCCCGTCATACCGGTGGAAGACCTCTCCGAAAGCGCCGTCGTCTCCGATATCGTCTACACCCCCCTTGAGACCGGGTTTTTGAAGAGGGCTAAAGAGCGGGGCCTTAAGACCCATGACGGATTGAGCATGCTCGTAAAACAGGGGGCCGTAACCTTCGAACTCTGGACGGGAGAAAGGGCGCCCCTCGATATAATGAGAAAAGCGGCCCTTCAAGCCCTCTCCCATTAAGACCGCATAGAGCGCCCCCCGGCCTGCCGGGCCTTTTTGTTATGAATATAATATTTATCGCAGACGCTCATCTGAAGGGGCCCGATGACCCGAACCAGAAGACCCTCGCCCGGTTTCTCGACGGGCTCAAGGGCGTCGACACCCTTGTAATCCTCGGAGACCTCTTCGACTTCTGGACGGGCTACAACAAATTCCTCTACGAAAAATACCAACTTGTTCTCGACGCCATGAAAAGTCTACGGGGGCGGGGGACAAGGATAATCTACCTGGAGGGTAACCACGACTTCACAATGGGGACATTCTTTGTCGATACCCTGGGGGCCGGGGTCTATCAAGACACCCATACGCTCAGGGTGGGTGAAACAAACATCCTCCTCGCCCACGGCGACATGGTGGATATGACCACGGGCTACAGGCTCTGGAGGGGGTTTATCCGAAGTCCGCTATTCAGGCTCATTTTAAAGATCGCCCCGCCGTGGTTTGTATGGCGCGTGGCCATGCATCTGTCGGGAAAGAGCCGCAATTACAGCGTCAAGGGGAAGTTCATCGACAGGAGGCTCAGGCGTTTCGCCCGCGAAAGGATAAGTAGCGGCGCAGACGTTGTTATCCTCGGCCACTCCCATGTGGCTGGAGTGCACGAGGAAGAGGTGAACGGAAAGAAAGGGGTCTACGCCAACCCCGGAAGCTGGCTCGACGGCAGTTACCTCGTTTACAATGACGGCGAGTTCAGGGTGGAGAGGTACAACGGTTAGAAAAAGTCAACTCTCCCCTTCCGCCTCCCTCGTAAAGAGCACGAAGGCCATGGCCGGGCGTTTGGATGCGTCGCGCATGGCGAAATGCAAGGCGTCGAGGTTCCAGCCATCTTTTACGGCGCTGTTTATGGCCTTCTCCAGCTCCTCGTCAGTAACGGTCGCCACCTCTACCACCTTATACTCGACCATTTTTTAATCCACCCTTAAAAATTTTTCCGCCGCGCCCTTCAAGCCCCGCTCTGCCATACGGCCCTTCCGACAAAGAAGGGGCCCATCTTCTCTATATAGGTCGAAGTCTGAACGGTCTTTCTCATAGTCTGCACGAGGGCCGAGAGGGGATAGAGGTCCTTGCCGATAAGGCCTATGACAAAGTCGTTGTCCGATTTATCGAGGCCGAAACTCGCGAGCCTTATGTCGTGGCCGAGGTCCGCCTTTCCAAAGGCGCGTCCTATGATGCCGTGCTCACGTAATATCATACCCTGCTCCCTGGGGGGGAGTTTATAGAAGGCGCCGCTCCGCTTAAGGGGATACCACACCGCCCAGGGCCATGCCTTGTTCGTCACGACGCGGGGAGACCTTGTAATGAGCCAGTCGGCGAGGTCCTCTTCGTGGCCCAGTGCGTAAGTGCGCCCCAGCATGGTATATCTGTGTTTCTGTTTCAGCCCGGAAAATTCTTCTTTATTAAGAACCTCCCTCAGTGTGGAGGTGAAAAAGCCCGGGTCTTCGCTCATGGTAAGTAGCGCAATGCCGCCGGGGTCGTTTACGTCGGCGTAGAGGACCGCCTGTAAACCGCTCTCTTTAAGGCGTTTTATCTGCGGAGAAAAATCACCGCACCCGCCGAATACGATGAGCTGCATGAAGAGTCGCCTGTCCAGCGTCTGGCGCACCCCTTCCCTCTCAGCCCCCTTCTCGCTTATATCAACAAGTTTTTCCGTATCCATCTCCATAACAAAGACCCCTTTTTTATTCGATTGGAATTTGGTACCAGCCTGTATATCGAAAAAATACCGGAGAAGTTTTGCGTAACAAAAACTTCTCCGGATTGTTTTAATTGATAAATACCCCGCCCCTTGAATCAAAGGACGCAGAAGGGGCGCGCTAAAAAAAATTAAACGGCCTTGCTCTTCCTGGCGTCGTGGGCCTTTTTAGCCGCCTCCGAGGGCTGGTAGGTGCAGAAGGGCTCCTCGTCGAGGTAGTCTCCGGTAAAGGCGAAGGCGCGGGCGCGGCACCCTCCGCATACCTTCTTGTACTCGCAGTAGCCGCACCTTCCGTGGTAATCGTCCCAGTTCCTCATATCCTGAAAGACCTTCGACGTGTCCCATATTACGTCGAAAGGTTCCTTGCGTATATCTCCGCACTCCTCTTCGAGGAAGCCGCATATCTGGACCTTGCCCCTGTGAGAGACAAAGGCGAAGGACTGGCCCCCCATGCAACCCTTGCTCATGGCGTCCATGCCGTGCGTCTCGGGCGTAACGGATATGCCCTTTTCGCGTTCTTTCTGTCTGAATATCCTGAAGTAATGGGGCGCGCAGGTGGGCTTGAACATGAGCGGCACCTTGTCCCTCTTCTCGTAAAACCATGTCAACGTCTTTTCGTAATCCTCGGGGGATATCTCCTGGTCCTTCATGGACTCGCCCCTGCCCGTAGGCACGAGGAGGAAGGGGTGGTGCGCCTTGGCGCCGAGGCTTATGACGAGGTCGAGTATTTGAGGGAGCTCGTGGAGGTTATGTTTCGTTATGGTGGTATTGACCTGAAACTCAAGGCCCGCCTTCTTCGCGTTCTCTATGGCCTTCATCACGCTGGCAAAGGCCCCCGGCACCCGCCTGAAGTTATCGTGGCTCTCGGCGGTGGCTCCGTCTATGGAAAAACTGACACGTTGGATCCCGGCGTCCATGAGCTTCTTGGCCGTCTCAACGGTAACGAGAAAGCCGCAGGGCGCCATAACCATCCTTAGCCCCAGGTCCGTGCCGTGCCTGGCGATCTCATAGATGTCGTCCCTTAACATGGGCTCGCCGCCCGTCATAATCATTATGGGATTGGAGAAAGAGGCGACGTTATCGAGGAACTTGAAACACTCCTCGGTGGTAAGCTCACCCGGGTAGGGGCCGAAACGCGCCGCCGCCCGGCAGTGCACGCAGTTAAGGTTGCAGGACCGGGTAAGCTCCCAGGCTATGAGTTTGGGAAGCCATTTTCTGCCGCCGCTCTTGTCCGGGCCGCCATGGCCGCCGGGGTGACCGCCCTTTGCGTGAGGATGTCCGCCCTTTCCGTGGGGATGCCCCATATCTCCTTGAGGAAGCCCCGCTTCCCCCTTATGACCGTGCATAATCTATCTCCTTTTCCTTTAAAAATGCCTTAAAAATCCTATTTTTTATTATACCATATTTAGATGCTTATTTCGCCGAAATCACGGCATTCAGGCGCCAGGTCAGCCCAAAACCCTCGCCGCCTCCTTCGCGAAATAGGTAAGTATCATGTCGGCCCCGGCGCGCTTGATTGAGACAAGGCTCTCCATCATCGCCCTCTCGCCGTCGAGCCAGCCCTTTTCAGCCGCCGCCTTTATCATGGAGAACTCGCCGCTCACGTTATAGGCGGCAACGGGGTAACCGTAAGTGTCCTTAATCCTCCTTATGATATCGAGGTACGGCAGGGCCGGCTTGACCATAACGATATCCGCCCCCTCTTCTATGTCGAGGGCCACCTCGCGGAGCGCCTCGTCCGTGTTTGGAGGGTCCATCTGGTAGCTTCTCCTGTCGCCGAACTGAGGGGTGGACTCAGCGGCCTCGCGGAAGGGGCCGTAAAAGGCGCTCGAGTACTTGGCGGCGTAACTCATTATGGGTATACCGGAAAAACCGTTCCCATCGAGGGTAGTTCTTATGGCCTCGACCCTGCCGTCCATCATGTCCGAGGGTGCGACCATGTCGGCGCCGGAGCGGGCGTGGGAGAGGGCCTCGGAACTCAAGAGTTTCAGGGTCTCGTCGTTATCCACGTCGCCCTCTCTTATGACGCCGCAGTGTCCGTGGGAGGTGTACTCGCACATGCATACGTCGGTTATGACCAGAAGTTCCGGCGTACTGTCCTTTATAAATTTTATGGCCTTTTGTACGGGCCCGCCCGGGTCCGATGCGGCCCCGCCGGTCTCGTCCTTCTTCTCGGGAATCCCGAAGAGTATCACCGCCGGTATGCCGAGGTCTTTTATCTCCCTTATTTCCTCTTTAAGGTTATCCACGGAGAGTTGAAAATGGCCGGGCATTGAGGTTATGGGTTTCTTAATCCCCCGGCCGAAACTTACAAAGAGCGGGAGGATGAGGTCATCGGGCGCGAGGGTTGTCTCCCTCACCATTCTCCTCAGCGTCTCGGACTTTCTTAACCTTCTCGGGCGGTATGCGGGAAAATTCATTTTTTTATTACCTCTCCGGAATTTTTCAATTATACCTTCCTAATCCCTTTTTATCTGCCGTGCGTAATATCCTTCTACGGCCTCTGTAAGGGCCGGTATCGTATATTCCTCAGGCATTATATCGACGGAGAGTCCATTTTCACTGGCGGTCCTCGCCGTAATGGGGCCTATGCAGGCTATCTTTGCTGAATTTAAAAGTCCGGGCGCCTCCCCCTTTTTAAAAAACCTTAGAAAGTTCGTAACAGTTGAAGAGGAGGTAAAGGTAATAACGTCTATTTCCCCCTCCTTTATGAGCCCCATTACCACTGCGGCCTCTTTAAGAGGCCTTACAGTCCTGTAGGCCGGCACAACGTCGATACTGCCGCCGAGCCTCTTTATCTCTTGGGGCAGGACCTCTCTCGCCACAAGGGCGCGGGCGAGTAAAAACCTCTTCCCCTTTATCCCCCGTCTTCCAAGGGCCTTCAGTACGGCCTCGGCTATAAATTTTTTCGGCGTAATGTCGACCTTGATATTGAGCGCCCTTATCTCCGCCGCGGTCCTCGGGCCTATGGCGCATATCCTCACGCCCTTCAGTTCCCTTACGTCTTTTCCGAGCTTATAGAGCCTCTCAAAAAAATACTTTACGCCGTTTACGCTCGTAAATACGGCCCAATCATATGTGGGGAGCTTTTTTATCGCCCTGTCAAGGGGGGCCCATGAGGGCGGCCTTGTCGTCTTTATGGTGGGCATGACTACAGCCGCTGCGCCGCGGCTCTCAAGGAGAGCGGTGAACTCCCCGGCCTGCTCCGAGGCCCTTGTAACAAGGACCCTCTTGGCGAAGAGGGGTTTTGTCTCAAACCAGTTGAGCCGGTCCCGGAGCCTTACCACATCGCCCACTACGGTAATTACCGGGGGCTTTATGCCGGCCTCTTTTGAAAGCTCCACGATATTGTCGAGCCGGCCGGAGACAGTAACCTGAGCCGCCATCGTCCCCCACCTTATGAGGGCGACGGGCGTGGCCGGGGACCAGCCGTTCTCAAGAAGTTTTTTCCTGATAAAGGCGAGGTTCTTCCACCCCATAAGAAAGACGAGCGTGCCCCTTCCCGTGGAGAGCCTGTCCCACGCGATATTTGCCCTCTCCTTCAAGGGGTCTTCATGGCCTGTTATAAAGGTAACGGCAGAGGAAAGCTCCCTGTCCGTAAGCGGTATTCCGGCGTAAGCAGGGGCTGCCACCGCCGAGGTTACCCCGGGTATGACCTCAAAGGGTATCTTCGCCCCTGCGAGGGCGGAGGCCTCCTCGCCGCCGCGGCCGAAGACAAAGGGGTCGCCCCCTTTAAGCCTTACGACTTTTTTTCCACTGCGTGCCTTTTGAACGATCAGGCGGTTTATCTTCCCTTGCTCCATTGATTTAAAAGAACCTTTTTTACCCACATAGATTGTTTCCACCCCGGGCCGAGCGTGCCCGATGAGACGGGCGTTCGCCAGAAAATCGTAGATGACGCAGTCGGCCTCCTTTATAGCGGCGAGCCCTTTTAACGTAATAAGGCCCGGGTCTCCGGGCCCGGCGCCGACGAGATATACCTTGCCTTTATTTATATTTTTATTTTTCCTAACCAACGCTCTGCCCTTATTTATACATTATAAGAATTAAAAAAAACTGGCCTTCAGATTATAAAAAGATTAAAAGACCCCTTAAGCCTCTAATTTGCTTTGTTAAGTTCGCGAAAAATTATACCAGAGGCGCCCCTTCTTATCAAACCCTGAGAAGAAGCGCGGGCTAAAACCCCGGCTTAATCCTTTCGGCCTAATCTTTACGAAAAAAAAGGCGGGGCCTGAATACGGCGAGGAAAAAGACAAGGGGGATGGCTGTGAGGAGGATAAAAAAAGCGACAAGACTGAACCTGTCAAAAATCCTTGCCGCCTCTTCGAGCATAATCCCTTTTGAAAAGGCCCTCTTTATAACGTTACAATAGATGAAAAACTGAGCCGCCTCAAGGGGGATAAAGACGAAAGAGACTACAGCAAGTTTCAGCCTCAGCCACCTGGCCCGCTTAAGCCCTGGAGAGGAAGAGATCATAACGGCCCCGCTTGCGAGGAGCATAAAAAGGCCTACGAGCTCTATATAGATCAGGAAAAGATACTCACCGAAGAGCCAGAGGCGGACGGTGACATTACCTTCCACACCGGCCAGAAGTATTAAAAAATACCCGCCCGCAGATGGGCCGAGCCAGATTATAAGCCCGGCGATATGAAAGAGTTTGGCCGCCCTGTAGCGCTCGCTCTTATCTCCTTTGAATTCTCTCATGGAGGAGGTCTGGTTAAGATACCGCACTCATTCAACGGCCGCGCCGCTCAAATATTTCTCAAGCACGGTAAGGGCGTTGCCGTAAGAGAGGGGCTCTTCTTTCATGGCGGCGAGGGAGCGGAGGATCTTTAGCGACAGCTCCCTGTATTCATCATTATTATCGCGCTCGCGCTTAAGGGCGCTGGAAAGCCCGAACAAAAACCCGGCCGCCGCCGAGTTGCCCGAAGGCACGTCATTATCGATTAAATCCCGTTCCCTCATAAAAAGCCCTTTTCCTTCGTCGTCCGTATCAAAGAAAAGACCTTTAGCCGCGTCGTAAAAGAGCCCTGTCATCTCTTCGGCGAGGGCCTCTGATTCCTTTAACCAGTTTTTGTCGCCCGTCGCCTCGTAGATATTTACAAGACCCGCGCCGAGGAGGGCGTAATCCTCAAGAACGGCCTTTTTTACGGCCGTCTCATCAATCACGTAGCGCGCCAGTCCGCCGCCATCTACCCTTGCCGTTTTAAGCAGGGTCCGGGCGCACTTTTGAGCCTCTTCCAAGAAATCACCCCTTTTAAAAGAGACCGAGGCACAGGCGAGGGCCGAGATCATAAGGCCGTTCCAGCCTGTAATCACCTTACGGTCTTTAGCGGGGCCGTCCCTTTTCAGCCTTTCTTTTAAAAGGGCCTTTTTCATCCCTTTAATATCGCCGCTTACCGGCGAATCGGGCCCTTTTGCCCCGGGGGCTATCCTCAGCGTGTTTTTACCTTCGAAGTTCCCCCCCTCTGTAATGGAAAAATACTCACAGAATTCTTTGCCCTCAATAGAGCCGAGAATCTCTTTAACCTCACCAGACGACCATACGTAATACTCCCCTTCCACCCCCCCGGCGTCGGCGTCCTCTGCCGCGTAAAATCCCCCTTCCGGGCCCCTCATGTCACGGAGCAGGTATTCAATCGTCTCCACGGCCGTATCTTTAAAAAAGCCGGAGCCCGTGGCCTCAAAGGCCGCCGCGTAAAGCTCCGAAAGGAGGGCGTTATCGTAGAGCATCTTTTCAAAATGAGGGACCTCCCACTTTTCGTCCACTGTATACCTGTGAAACCCGCCGCCGAGATGGTCGTATATCCCGCCGGAGGCCATTGCCGATAGTGATTTTGTTACCATTTCAAGGCCCTCTTCACTGCCTGTCCTCCTGTAATGCTCAAGGAGGAATCTCAGATACATGGCGTGGGGGAACTTTGTCCCCATGCCGAAGCCGCCCCATCTGGGGTCGTAGAAGAGCTTCGCCGCCTTAAAGGCATGGTCGGCCACGCCGGGCGACAGTTCCAGGGGTTTTTGCTGAGCGCCCCGGCCAATGGCCCTTTCAATCGACTCGGTAAGTTCGGCGAGTTTACCCCTATTCTTCCCGTAGGAGTCGCTTATGTAGAGGAGTACGTTTTTAAAGGAGGGTAGCCCCATGGAGTCTTCGGGGGGGAAATAGGTGCCTCCGTAAAAGGGCGCGCCCCCGGGAGTGGTAAAGGCGTTAAGGGGCCAGCCCGCCTGGCCCGTCAGGGCCTGCACGGCCTTCATGTAGAGGCTGTCTATATCGGGATGCTCTTCCCTGTCCACCTTTATATTTATAAACCTTTCGTTCATTATGCGCGCCGTTTCTTCGTCCTCATAGGACTCCCTCTCCATAACGTGGCACCAGTGGCACGAGGAGTAGCCTATGCTCACGAGTACGGGTTTATCCTCCCCTCTCGCCCTCTCAAAGGCCTCTTCGCCCCAGGGGTACCAGTGGACGGGGTTTTTCGCGTGCTCGAGGAGGTACGGGCTCTTTTCCTTTGTGAGACGGTTAAAACCCTCGTTTTTATTGTTTTTTTTGTTTATCGGTTCTTTCAATACGCCTCCTTGCCCATTAAACGGTCTTTAGGAAATCATAAACAAATTATAGCAGTTTTTTTCCTCCCTGCTTTCTTTTGACAACCCGGAAAAGAGGAGTATAATTTTATTATTATCACATGCCCGGTGTGAGGCGGACTCCGCCGGGGGGGGGCGGGGGGCCGGTTGGGCAAGCAGAAATTTTTCCAACAATCACGGAGGGAAATTTTACAATGAAAAGGGTACTCATCCCCCTCGCGCCGGGTTTTGAAGAGATCGAGGCCCTCGCTGTCGTCGATATCCTGAGAAGGGCGGGAGCCGAAGTCGTAACGGCCGGCATAGTAGAGGGCGCCATAGAGGGAAGGAGCGGAATAAGGGTCGTGCCCGACAAAGCTCTCGAAGGCATATTGGCAGAACCCTTTGACATGTTAGTGCTCCCGGGGGGCGCGCCGGGAACTGAAAACCTCAAAAAAGACCCGAGGATACTAAAACTCGTCAAGGAATTTTACAGCGCGAACAAACTCGTAGCCGCCATCTGCGCCGCGCCCACCGTCCTTTCGGCCGCCGGGGTTACGGAAGGTAAAAACGTAACATGCCACCCCGGCGTAAGGGACGAATTAACAGGGGAAACCCTCTCCGACGAGCGGGTCGTGGTGGACAAGAATATCGTTACGAGCCAGGGGCCCGGCACGGCCATAGAGTTCGCCTTCAAGCTGGTGGAACTCCTTTTCGGCCCTGAGAAGGCCGAAAAGGTTAACAGAGGCGTGCTGGCGAGGCTGTAAAGGAGGCATTTAATGAAACCCCCTATAATCGGGGGGCAAAGCTTTCCATATAACAATATAGCAGAGGAGGAAGAGAGATGAAAAGGCACGAGGAGATAGCAAGGAACGCCTATGAGCTCTTTGAAAAGAGCGGAAGGGTTCACGGCAGGGACGCCGAGAACTGGCTTGAGGCCGAGAAGACCGTGCTGGCGAAGGTGAAGCCCGGGAAAAAGGCCTCCGGCGCAAAAAAGGCTTCGGTGGCCGCGCCCCGGAAAAAAAGTACGGCAAGGAGCGGAAAAAGGGCCTGACAACATTCTTCCCTTTCAGGAAGCTAAGGTTCCGGTTTAAAGCATGGGCCTTTAAATTCACACATTGGAATCAGTTATAACACCGAAGGAGAGGGATAGGGTTCAAAAACAACAAATGGTCAAAATGACCAAAACAACAATTTCAAAAAGGGGTTTGAGCTTTAGAGGGGTTTTGCCTTCAAGGTCCGCTACCACGCCTTACTCCCTTTAACCGGCCCCGAAAGGATACCGGACAAAAAAACTCAATCAAAAAATCCGTTCTGCACAGGCCTTCTCTTATAGGCCTTCTTTTTTATATTCACCTTTTTTAAAAGCGCTTGAGGGATCTCTCCGATAAAAGGCGAGGGGGCGCTCTCCACCACCTCACCCCAGGCTCGCCTCTTACTGGCGGATAAAAGATAAAGACTTTTTACCGCCCTTGTCATGCCCACGTAAAAGAGCCTCCTTTCCTCCTCCATATCCGTACCCTCTCTACAGAGAGGAATGAGGCCGTCCTCGACCCCCGCGATAAAGACGCACCGGAACTCAAGCCCCTTGGCCGTATGGAGCGTCATGAGATTAACCATGTCCGCCTTTATATCGAGGTTGTCGGCTGGCTCTAAGAGGGCCATCTCCGTAATAAAAACGTCGAGGGGGCTATCCGCCTTTTCCCCGTCCACTCTTTTCGCGACCGATAAAAAGGGCTGCATGACCTCGGGGGCGGCGTTCAACACCCGGGCCTCTTCCTTTATAAAATCTACGAGGGAAATCCCCCCGTCAGGGGTACCCTCCTTCAGGCGCTTTAAAAGGTCCATGAAAGATACGCCCGCCGGCCCTGAGAGACGGCACGGTATGGCCGACTTTTTAAAGGCGTCGAGAATGGCTTCGCCCTGCCTGTTGGTCCTGAATAGGACTGCGAAGTCTGAAAACCTCAGGTCCACGCCCCGCCCGCCGGCCGTCTGGCTGTAAAAACCCCCCATCATCTTCTCTATCTCTTTTATGATGTATTCAGTCAGAGACCTTTCGTCGCCGCAGCTCACCAGAAAAACCTCGCCGCCTTCTTTGACCGCCTGGGACCCTTTCTCGACCCTCTCGCGGTTATTCGATATAACGGAGTCCGAGGCCCTGACGATATTTTCCGTGGAGCGGTAGTTCCGCTCAAGCCTTATTACAGAGCTTCCGGGGAACTCCCTTTCAAAATTCATAAAACTCTCAAGGCTCGACCCCCTGAAGGAATAAACGGCCTGGTCGGGGTCTCCTATGGCGAAAAGCCCCGCCCCTCGTTCAGTAAGGATCTTCACAAAACGGGCCTGCGGCGGGTTAATATCCTGATACTCGTCTATCAGGATGTGCGACAAACCCTTTTTAAGAAACCCCGGCCCGGCGGGGCCGATCTCAAGGACCCTGATGGTTTCAAGGATAAGGTCGTCGAGGTCGAGGGCGTTTTTCTCTTTAAGGTAATTCTGATACAGGTCAAAGATTTCCATATCGGCGGGGTCGGCGCGGCCACCG
Organism: Thermodesulfobacteriota bacterium; assembly: GCA_046754225.1. Taxonomy (GTDB): domain Bacteria; phylum Desulfobacterota; class GWC2-55-46; order GWC2-55-46; family JADFVP01; genus BTQV01. The sequence goes on from JBHHVI010000005.1 coordinate 58,389, forward strand.
GGGCCGGCGCAGCCACCGGGGCCGCCGCGGCCACCGGGGCC
>JBHHVI010000006.1:0-50942 GCA_046754225.1 Thermodesulfobacteriota bacterium
CCTATGCCCCCTGTAGCCGTTGAAACAGAAGCAAGGGAGCCGGACAGCTTTAGGTTCAAGGCCATGCTTCCGCTTAAAGCGGATACACCGGAAAGACTCCCAGTGAGCGCGATAATAGGCACTCCCGCCGTCCACGTCATGCTGATGGTGGAGACGTTGGCGTCGGCCGCGGAGCTTCCTTCAAGCCTTATCTGGATAAACTGGTTGGAGGTCGCAAAGGGTGCGGTGTAGGTATTCCACCCAATCACCCCGTCATTCCTGTCAAAGTTCCCCGTGCTCGTCCTGTATTTTATGGTAACAGTTCCTGCGGCGACGGCAGGCGAGATGGTTATGGTCTTGCTAAACTCTTCAAGGCACTTGACGTCGCTGTCGGCGTTCTGGTTCTGTGGGAGCACAAGCGTCCCTACATCAGGGTCGCCGGAGATGCTCGACGTGCCGTTTAAAATCCACCAGTCCCAGCTCTCATCATTTACAGCTAAGGCACTATACCCCCACCGGTACATCCTCGATGGGACGGCGGCCACGTTAAAGAGGTCGCCGAGGCGGTCATACCCCGTGGTGTTAGGGTGTACCGTATCAGTGGCGTAGGCCGGGAGCATATCGTCCTCGTTGGCCACATTGGTCTCGGCCATCTCCTGATACGCCGGGGCGAGCTTGACTATATTATCAACACAGAATTTTCTTATCGCGGCGTTGAGCTTCTTTACCCACTCCTGGAATTGTTCTATCGTTGTGTTGCTTCCTCCGGTACGAGTACCTGGGGTAACCTCGCCAATTACAAAAGCAGGGGTCGGTGACATAGCCGTCAGCTTATTGTACATGGACAGGTAATTGGCGATGACTGTGGGAATGGTAACAGAATTAACTCCGTCATTCGTCCCCGCTATGAGATAGACGGTCTTGGCAAGGACATCGAGGGCGTCGGTTTGAAAGCGTACGTCTACGTCACCGGATTTTTCACCGTTTACGCCCTTGTTGAGGATGTCCCCTGTGGCGAGTCCTTGAAGGGTCTCAAGCCTTGTCCATACGGTGTTGCCCCCGCCGCCAGTTCCGAGGGCTATCGAGTCGCCGATACCCACTCCCTCATAATTCCAGACGGTAGGCCCGGCCGTAAAGCCCGTCGGGATTGGGTAACTCAGAGTCGAGTCCCCGAAGTTTCCGGTAAGCTTATTACCGTTAGTATTTGGGGAACACATAGGGAATATGGTTCCGGTAAGGCCTGTATACGAGGGACTTGTGCCGAGTGCAGGGTCACCGGATAACCACGTTCCATTAAGTCCGAACCATAACTTCCCCGCATCCATATCAAGGGCTATCATTAAAACAGCGCCCTGCCCCCAACCGGCGTGACTCGTATAACTGAAGGAATGGTACGTCCTTCCATTAGACACATAGCCCCAACCATTCGCATCGGAACCGATAAAACTATTCAGGTTGGCCGAGGCGTTGCCGACGCCCACCTCATTGTCGCCGGACTGAACGGTTGACGTAACCTCCCAGTACCACTTCCCGGAGGAGACTCCATCCTTTGCACGGCCACTTTTCCAGCCGTTTGCAGTAGACTGCGCTACAAGGTCGCCTGTCGATATAGTTATATTTGCGTGTTTGTCGGTTTGACTCCAGCTTGTCCCCCCATAGGTTCCACCGCCACCACCAGAAGGCGGCCCCCCTGTCCCGTTATGCTGGATGCCGTCTATACGGGTGTCGTAAATAGTTGAGTCGCCCCATCTGATATAGGTGAGATTGTTGCCACTCCAGTAGCTCAGACAATATCTATAAAATGTCCATGTAGCGGCTTCCAACTGCGTGGGAGGATTGACCGCCCAATCACCCATTTGTTCGGTGATAAAATCCTGCGTCATGGTGGCGACGCCTGTTTTCATCATCCTGTGGGTTATTTTAAGGGCGTCCGTGGCGGCAATGAAGGTCAGGGGGCATGACCAAGTATCGGAGAATAAACCCTGTTGCGCTATAGTAAAGGTTCTCGAAACAACGGCGGAGCCGAGAACAGTTTCACTGCTATCAGCGTGCCTTATAGCAATGTCAACGTCGTAAGTCGTTGGCAAAGACCCAACCATGGTGCTTAACTCCGCATAAGTCGTGGTATTCGTAAGCGACAACTTGTCGGCGTTAAGCCCATTTATGGTGTGAGCGTCACTTCTAAAATATCTGGTCTCTGTAGTTGCCATTGTTTACTTTAAGGCTGGTCTTTCCACCTGTTCTTATAATGAGGGTATTGCCTGATAAGTTCGTCCCACTGGGCTTTGGTCTTAAGTTCCTCGATTACATAGTCTGACACCTCCCTGTCCTCAGGCATCTCCATCCTTACAACGGCAAACTCGTAACCCTTGTAAGGCAACTTCTGTTCCGGCGTATATACCGCGCTCCATGAAAATTCCTCGCCAAGCGGATAGAGTGTGGGGCGATGTGAGATTGTAACCGCCCCATTATCTCTATCGGTAACATCCACCTCGTCAACAAGACATCTGAACCAGCGAGCCTTCATACAGTTAATCCAGCGTTATTGTCAACTGGTTGGCCGCGAAATCAGCCGTATCGCCGTTGCCTATGGCCTTTGAAGCTGTCAACGCCCCGCTTGCAATCATATTACCCGCCGTAAGAGCGTCGAAAAGGGCGAAGTGCGTTACCGTGCCCCATGAGCCTGTGGCCTGCGGGAAGGTTATGACGTTGGCGTTGTCTATCGACCCTGCCGCCGCCGCGTTCCAGTCCGTCCCTGCCGTGGCCACCCTCGCGTAGGCATTACCCACAGGCTCGGCGAGGCCGGAGGCGTCGTCAAGCGGGTCTGCCGTTGACAGCCCTACATAGACCGTTGGCATGGTATAGGCGGTCTTGCCTACAATGTGATCCAGAATTTTGTTTTCGAGATAATCCGCAAAGCTCACGGTATTCCTCCTTATAGGTTGTAGTTTACTATTGAACGGGTGAGCATCCTGCCTGTAAATTTAAGGTCAACCACTTCGGTCTCTTTACCGCTTTTAGCCCTTTTCAGCTTCCACTCTTTTGAATAGGGCTTAAACCTCTCGGATCTAAAGTCCCTGCCTTCCTTCGAGGCGATTCCTTCAAGCACCGGTTCCGTCACAAGGCTGTTATGAATACCTTTGATGTATGAGGCCAGGTCTTCAACGCCTTTTATCCCTCCGGTCACCTTAACAGGCACACTCATCCCCTCTTCTTTCTGTTCTCCACCAGGAGAGCCGTCTTCTCAGCCCTCTCTTTCATCGCCCTGACGGTATTGCCGTCGGGGAGCCTGCCCTTTGACTTCTCAAAGTGTCTGTACATCCGTCCCACAACCCTTTCAACAACCTTTCTCTCTTCCACTTTTTATTCCTTTGATCCTTCGACCTTTTGCACTTTTTTAGGTCTCCCGGCCGCCCGTTTCTTGCCGGCCTCCACCGGCTTCCAGCCCCTTTTTACGTACTCAATCTCCTGAATATCGTTATGCGCGGCTACGGAGATGGGAGTGCCGTCGGGCATCTTCCCGCCGCTAAAAAACCACTTTTCCATTTAGGCCCTCTTTCGTCTTCTTGTAGGCTTCTATTGTCCTTTTGTTTATCTTTAACCTGGGGATAAGTTTTTTCGCTTTAACCTTCTTAAGCCCCATGTACTCCCTCACCTCGGGACTGAAAAACTCTTCCGGTATGGGGTCATACGGTTTAAGAAAAGGGGTGTCGGGGAAACTTACGCCTTCGCTCCTGAGACCGCTGTGATTTCTGAGGGTATCTTCCATACGCGACAGTAATTCCCTGTCAACCGGTTTAAGAGGAATCCAGCCGTCACGCCAGTACCTTATGGCCGCTTCCTTCAGATCCGTTACCTTTACCGTCTGGATGTACTTTATCCCCGCCCTGTATTCCGTAAAGAGTCCGTTCCACATCCAGAAGTCCCTCAAGTACTCGCCCCTCCAGGCAATGGCGCCGCGTACGTCACAGGCAAGCGGATAAAAACCTTTTTTTGTGATTACCCTGTCTATACCGGCCATATTGACCTCTCCTTTACAAAGGCGGGCGAGGGGCTTTTGGCCCCCGCCCTACTACGAGCAAGGTTCTCTTACTCGTGGTCCGTTATTATCTTGACCCCGCCTCCGGAGTCCGCGTTCACGCAACCATGGCCGTAGAGTGCTGTCACTACAATCTCTGTGGCCCTCAAAGAGGCGTCACGCTGAAACTCGGTCTTCGCCCCTGTCTTAAGCACAAAGGCAAGTCCCGATTGGTTGCCCATAGGCATCATCACGCCCTGACGGTCGGCATTTACATTCACAGAAGCGCAATTAGTGGACTGGAATATATCAACGCCGTAAAGGCTCGCCATGGCGCCTATATCCTCTGCCGGAGCCGAAGGTCCGCCCCATATGGCGCCTGTTGAACCCATAAGCGCCACCCTCAGGTCGTGCACCTGGATAGGATGGAGCACGGCCACATAGGGCCCCTTTGCGTTTCCTGACTCAAGGGTATATATCGCCTCAAGGAAGTTCGTCTCGGTAATATCGACCCCCGAGGTGCCCACGGTGTTTGTGAGGCTCGAAACCGCGTTAAGAAGGTCTGAATCTATCTTGCCGGCCAGGGCCTTTCCAAGCTCCGCCGCGTAAGGTTCAAGACCTCCGACTGAAGCGCTGCCGAAGAGCATGTCCGTTACGGTTATCATTATCCCGGCCTCATCGGCCGTAACGCTCGTTGAGGTGGTATTCACCGCGGTGTTGCTCATGTCCGTGGCCTCTGTAAGGTCGGTAGCGGAAAGAAGCGGCCATTTGGGAAAGTCCACCGTCAGGGTGCTTTCACCGCTGATGTCAGCCACCCGGACAAGAGGCGGCATGACGGACTCGGCATATGCCGCGTCTATTACAAGCCTTGATACTATTTCAGCGGCTATAAGTTCACCGGCGCTTGCGGCCGCACTCGTTACTTCATTTGCCATCTCTAAATAACCTCCTTATAAACACGTAAAAAAAGAATTGGATTTACTCATGTAAAACAACCTGCAACCAGCGCGGCGTGGTCCTCTATCCGGCGCTGGAACGGAACCTCCTCTTCCTTGCGTCAAGAAAAGGATTTTTTACGTCCTTGAACCTGTAAACCTGTCCGGCGGAACCGTATACGTCTATGCCCTCGCGCATGAACCTGTCGAGGTCCTCGCGCGGCATCCTCTGCCAGGAAGAAGGGTCTGTAAGGCTGTAGCTCGCGGCCCCACTTGCTCGGAAGCCGGCGCCACGGGAGCCGGCCCCTGTCGCCCCGTTCACCCTCAGGTGGTGGGGCCTCGCGCTCAACCACTCGCCAAGATACTCTTCCATCCCCATGGGGTGCCCCGACTCGTTTATCTTCCGCGAGCCGCTCCTGTTGACTATCGAGATGTTACCGGCCTCATCCATCCTGACCCTGCTCTCCATGAGCTCGGCTATCTCTTCAGCGTCCACCACGTTGTACCTGGAGATGGCCTTCATGAGCTCTAACTTCTTCTTCTCCCTTTTAAGACCGTCTATCTCGGCGCTCATCCTCTCCACCTCTTCGGCCGGGGCCGTGGCCCTGTGCGCCTTTGAGTACGCCTTCCTGTAAGCGTCGTCAATCAACTCCTGCACCTTGGTCTGCTGCTCGGCGCTGAAGGTAACCTTTGTGGAACCGGCGTCGGTTGCGTTTTTGTGGCCGTCGTCATTTTCCGGCCTTCCGATAGCGTCCTTCTGCATAAGACCTCCTTTTGCTTTATCCCCCTGTTTCTTTAAAACCGGGATTCTATAATCCCTTAAGGTCCCGCGCTCCGGGGTGTTACACGCGGGGTGTGCGGCTCATAGAGGCCGCTTTGTTTCACCGCTCTTCAATACCACCGCACCAAATCTTCATGCGGCATTCCATTATAGATTTTCAATCATGACTGGCTTTGGCCTTGAAGGGCCGACTCTATTTCATCTTCTATCCTGGCCCGCAACTCGACGGAGAGTTTGGGGAGAACCGTGCCGGCTATCTTCTTCTGAATCTGTTTTTTGAAGGTCGGGGAATTGACACCGGCCGCCTGCGCCTTTATGGCGTTATCGAGCTCTCTCGTTATATCCCTCACGGAGAAGTCGTCGGGATAATCGATGACGCCGTCAAAAACCTTACCCTCCCATCCCGCCCAGATATTAAGAATCTGCGTCTCGGCCTGCTCGATGTTGTCGGCCTTTTCACTCAACGCGGCATAGAGTTGCTGGTATTCGAGTTCAAGGGCCACGCCGGACCTCGCGCCACTGAAGTCCTCCGTGGCCTTTACGCCCCCCATCTTGGCTATCCTGTGTATCTCCGCGATATCCTGCTTCACCCATTCACGTATCTCGGTAAGCGAAGAGTGCGGGGGCTCGAGCCAGTAGGGCCTGGCGTTTGGCTCGGCGGGGTCGAACTGTAGAATATTACGCGGGCCCAGCTCCCTCTCCTCGTCGCCTCCCCCCTTTGAATAGGGTATGGCGAGCATGGGAAAAGCGGTATTCTCTATAATCTCCTTCGCGTCGCTGCAGAGGTAGTAGATGTTCTTGTTGATATCGGCTATATCCTGAAGGTCTGAGAGTCCGACCATGCGTATTCCGGACCTCTTGTTGTAGAGATTCACGACGGGTACCACTCCGAGATTGTGCTCTCCCGCGCCGGTTAGCCTCGTCTCCCCGCTGTCGTTATCCACCTCCCAGAGCTCCCAGGTGTTTCTTGTCCAGATGCGGTATGTGTTGCGCTCCTCCTTTATCTTCACAGTGTCGAGCACGGGTTTACCCGAGACGAGCCTCGTAAAGGACCAGTCAACAAGGTTATCCGGCGTAACAAGGCTCACGTAAGGACGAATGTCGCTATGAACGGCCTCGGCCCTTGTGGCGGCCTGCACTGAAGGCTTATCCACCACTATGGAGACACGTCCGTATATTGAGGCGCACCTCCCGGCTTCACGCATAAACTGGTTAAAACTCGAGCCATCATGGTCGGCGTCCCTCAAAAAGGAATCAAAGAGAGAGTCGCTGGCGAGAGAGGCGAAGTCGCGGCGCGGCGCTTTTCTAAAAAGATGGGAGACGAATATGTCGACTATGGGGCCGCAGTAGTTGTAATAATAGGAAATCTCCTTACGCCGCCTGTAGTTGGTCGAACTCTCAAAGGGGTGCTGCAGGAGGTAGTCGGCGTTCTTATACAGCTTTCCGCCCATATAGGATCTGATGTAAAATTGCCACTCCCCCAACCACGCCTCGTAATCGGGATGTCTTTTTTCAAGCTCTTCTCTTGTCACTGCAACCTCATCTCAATCTTACGGTTAGCCTTACAAGGGTCTGATGCGTCTATTTATAAAACCTCTTTTTGGGGTCGAACCTGCTCATCCTCAGCTGGAATTCGTACTCGATAAAATAGCCGATTGCGTCTGTAGCGTGCGTCCTCTCGTAGTTGGATTTATTTATTTCCCCTCCGTCTTCCTTCCATACCACCGTCTCAAAATCCCTCTTTAATGAAAGGCACCTCGGGTGATGAAATAGACGCGCCTCCTTATTTGTGTTCTCGAGCATGCTGTTTACGGCGTTCACCCTGTCTTTCACACTCGGGTTTGCTCTCTTTATCCTCTGGTCGTTTAGCCCTAATTCGGCCAGCAGCACGTAATCGGTCTTACCCGTGGTTGTTCTCGATGACCCGGCTGAGTCGCCGTAGACTATCGTGCCTGCTCTGTGGCCGCCGTATCTCTTCTGGAAAACCCTGGCCATCTCAACGGTGTTGGTATTTTTAAGGACTATCTCGTCGAAGACAAAAACCCTTTCGCCGGACCTCTGAGCGAGTTCCCATACACAGGGGTTGACGTTGAAATCACAGCAGAGGATTATGGGCAGCCCGGGGTCAACCCGTATACGGGGGTCCTCGTGCCTCTCCGACGAGTACGCGTAATATACCCGGCCCGTCGCCCCTTCGAAACTCGCCTCGTATTCCTGCCTGAAGGTCCTGGGATCTAACACCCTTTTCGCCGCCTCAATCTCCTCGGCAGGCAGGATGTCAGCTGAATACCAGCTGTAAAAACCCCATTCAGGGTCCAGCCCCGACCTCGCGTAATCGGCGATATCCTTAAAATGGTTGAAGCCCTCGGGAACCCCTATAAACCAGCACCAGCCTTTCCTGTCGGAGAGCGCCGGCCTTATATTCTCGGTCCAGACGGTGGGTCTCATGTTCCCGTATTCGTCGAGGACACCTCCGTCCCATGCCACCCCCTCTATCCTCTGTGGTTTATCGAGACCTACAACCCAGAGTTCGCTTGAGAACTTCGTCTTTATGCAGAGGTCCGTTTCATAAATCTTTTTAATCCAGCGCCGGGGGATAAGGGCCTTCAAGTCGTTCCAGAAAATCCTTTTGGCCTGATCCCTTGTGGGCGCCGCGGCGAAGTACCTGGGGTCCGGCCACGGTCTCCTCAGCCCCAGTGATATGACAATCTTCCTCTTGGCGAGCTCAGTCTTGCCCGATCTCCTGCCCGCGGGGATTACGCTGAAACGTTTATTCTCCGTCCATAACCTTATCTGCTCCCGATGGAACTGTAAGGGAAGCCATCGCTTCGACAATTTCTTCGGTGTCATCCGGCAACTTTCCGCTTCCGTATTCGTCCAGACCCCAGGCCTGCCTTTCGCCCTTAACAACGATTGTTAGGACTTCACCCGCCGTCTTCGCCGCCTTCAATTTCTCGAGACCCTCTTTCAGGTCTCTTGTCCTGAGTCCATTTTTAAATTTCTTTTTCACATCCCGCCAGAGCCTTCGATGTTCTCCGGTAATCTCCTCAAGGGCGTCTTCCAAGGGGACTTTCTCCGCACATGACTTTCCGTCTGTAACAGCGGTGGCCGCATGCCGTTGCCATGCCTCTTTTTTAGCCCTCTTCCTTATAGTGTCTGGATGACAGCTATGTTTTTCGGCGAGCATTTGAACGGACAGTCTTCCCTTCGAGAAATCTCTTTTAATCCCTTCCCAATCGATGGCGGCGCTCATTGGGAAAATCTAATCATGGATATTTTGATCTGGCTAAATCTCATCGAGGCCGTCGTGGTCCACACACTCTTTCAGAGGATAGAGGCTGATATAGGTATTGCCGCACGTCCAGCACCTCTCCGGCTCCCTCAGGAGGACCTTGTTGCTTCCACGCAGCCTGTACTTAAACAAGTTATCCATCTCGAAGGTAGAACGGTTGGTCCTTGAATCGTATCCCATGGCTGAAACCTCCCGGTGTTTTTTCACTATAACCACATACTATAGTGTTTTATTTCTACCCCTAAACGCATAATTGGCCGTTTTCATGGAAGAAATAGAGGATAATTATTCTACCCTCGTCTTCAATGCAACCAAGAAAGACCTCTGTGGCGGTCCCGCCAAACAGGTCTCAAGGAAACTAAAATTTGTGCTTTTATCTTTTCTCAGGAATGGTAAGGGAGAAGGGATTATGCGATACGACCCCCTCTAAAGGGGGCGGGAACGCGGTGCGTTCCATATCAACTGTCGTTTTGATTCAGCTCGGATGTAAGCCAATTATAGCCGTTCTCGGACTCAAAGACCCTGTTTCTTTCAAGAATATTTTCCAAACCGGCCTGAAATCCGTATATTCTCAGCTCATCGAGGATATCGCCCATGGACTGGTACTGCTTCAGGGTTTTATATTCTATCCAGCTGAGTTCCGCCTTTTTTTCCTGTTCCGAAACCTTTATCCCCCTTCTTCTTCTTCTGTGACCTTGCAGAGGCGACCTTCTCTTCCGACCTGTACAATATTTCATACGCCCTCCCCAGAGATATTCTATGGCTGCCGGCGATTACCTTCATATGGGTCTTCCAGTAATGATATTCAACAAAGACCGCCCTCTCCCTGGGAGTGAGCCCTGAAAGTGGCCACAGCAGGTCCCTCAAACCAACCCCCTCCAGGGTCAGTTCTCCGTAAAAAATATCAGGTTCTACCTTGGTTTTGCCCAACAATCCTTCCCATCCGAAACAAAAATAGCAAAAAAATGTTCTTTATACGCACACACATTTATAAAACTCAACACGGTTTTCAATAAACCCTGCAAACCGGCTGATTTGAGAGATATTTAAAAAAAAAGCGGATATTGAATGGAATTCAAGTATAACCAAGGGACGGGCGTTTTAATGTTGACAATAACCACCCATTGAGCCCTCAAAAAAAAGACCTCAGAAGAATTTACGAATATCTCAATATTTGATTGAAATTATTATACATTAAATTTATGTTCTTGTCAAGAACATATTTTATAATCCTCTTTTTGTTTATAAGTCGGGCTCTTCTCTCTTTAATAAGTTTCCTGAATTTGAGAATATAAAGAAATGATTTAGAAATTAGCCTAAATGGGTGGGGCGGCACACCGGAAAATAGACTTTAGAGGAGATTAAAAGTATGCGGGATGCCGCAAAATGATGGGAAGTCGTACCGTCTATTATTAGACGGCAAACCTGAAATGCATTATGTCTCCGTCCTTCAGGACGTAATCCTTACCCTCCATCCTTATAAGGCCTTTTTCGCGGCACGCGGCCTCTGAGCCGCAATCAATATAAGCCCCATACGCTATGACCTCGGCCTTGATAAAACCCCGCTCAAAATCGGTATGGATTACGCCGGCGGCCTCAGGAGCCTTCGCGCCGTCTCTAACCGTCCATGCCCGCACCTCTTTCGGACCCGCCGTAAAGAAAGTTATCAGCCCCAGGAGCTTGTAGGCCTCTCTTGCGAGCCTGTCGAGACCCGACTCCTTGAGGCCGAGCCCCTTCAGGAATTCTCTTCTCTCTTCAACGGGGAGCTCCGCGATCTCGGATTCGATATCTCCGCATATAACCGCAAAACCCGCCCCGACCTTCTCCGCCACGCCCCTTACGGCCATGGCCGCCTCTTTTTCACCGGCAAGGTCATCATCGCCCACGTTCGCCACGTAGATAACGGGCTTCGCGGTAAGGAGGGTCAGGTCTTTCAATAACGCCTCCTTCTCATCGGTCAAGATGCTCCTTACGGGCCGTCCCTCTTCGAGCGTCAACTTCACCTCTTCATAAAGCCCGGCAACCTTCACGGCATCCTTGTCCCCCGCCCTCGCTATCTTCTTAGTCCTGTCGTAGCGTCTGGTAACAGTCTCAAGGTCAGCGAGCATCAACTCTGTCTCTATAACATCAATATCACCGAGGGGGTCCACCCTGCCGGCCACATGCGTAACCTGCGGATTCTCAAAACACCTTACGATATGCGCGACCATATCCACTTCCCTTATGTGTCCGAGGAAACGGTTGCCGAGCCCCTCGCCCCTGCTCGCGCCCTTTACAAGACCGGCGATATCCACGAACTCAACGGCTGTAGGCGTAACCTTCTTCGGGTTAACAAGGCGTGCAAGTTCGTCGAGCCTCTCATCTGGCAGAACGACCATCCCCACATTGGGGTCTATGGTGGTAAAGGGGTAGTTGGACGCCTCGGCCCCGGCGGAGGTCATGGCGTTGAAGATCGTGGATTTACCCACGTTTGGAAGTCCTACTATGCCGCAGTTAAAGCCCATTTTTTACGATTACCGTTAAGATATCTCTAAGGTGTTTTTGCTGCGCGTGTTTCAAAAAAAAACGGGGCGGCAACGCTACCGCCCCATTCTTATAATCTCCCTGAAAAGGGTTCCTGTCAGACAAGAAGCGGCGCTATTATGAGTGAAACTACGCTCATAAGTTTTATAAGGATGTTCATGGCGGGCCCTGAGGTGTCCTTGAAGGGGTCGCCCACGGTGTCTCCCACCACGGCCGCCTTATGCGCGTCCGTGCCCTTGCCTCCGCCGAATTTGCCCGATTCGATGAATTTCTTAGCGTTGTCCCACGCGCCGCCGGCGTTGGCCATAAATATGGCAAGCAAGACCCCTGTTACCGTCGCGCCAGCGAGCATGCCACCGAGGGCGAAAGGCCCGAGGATGAAACCGACAAGAATGGGCATAACGACGGCTATAAGGCCGGGCAGTATCATCTCGGTAAGGGCCGCCTTTGTGCTGATATCAATACACCTGCCTACATCGGGCTTAACGCCTTCTTTTCCCTCAAGGAGGCCCGGTATCTCCCTGAACTGCCTCCTTATCTCGTTTACCATCTTGAAGGCCGCCTTACCGACGCTCGTCATGGTAAGGGCGCCGATGAAGAAAGGCAGTATCCCTCCGATAAAGAGCCCGATAACCACGTTAGGGTCCGTTAATATAATCTCAAAGCTGTGCCCCAGCCCCTTGGTTATGGCCTGGTTGTAAGCTGAAAACATGGCAAGAGCCGTCAACGCCGCCGAGCCTATGGCGAACCCCTTGCCTATGGCCGCGGTAGTGTTACCCAGTGCGTCAAGGCTGTCGGTAATATCCCTGACATCCTTTCCGAGACCGCTCATCTCGGAGATACCGCCGGCGTTATCGGCGATGGGGCCGTAAGCGTCCACGCTCATTATTATGCCCGTGGTGGCGAGCATCCCCACTGCCCCGATACCTATTCCGTAAAGCCCCGCGGTATAATTGGCTATGAAGATGGCTACGCATATGGATATTACCGGAAGGGCGCAGCTCTCAAGACCCACGGCAAGCCCGCTTATGATGTTCGTGGCGGGGCCGGTCTCGCTCGACTCGGCTATCCTTGCCACCGGCCTGGAGGCGGTGTAATACTCGGTGATAAGACCTATGGCTATGCCGCAAAGGCAACCGGCCAGGACGGCCCAGTAAACTGATGTGGAACAATTCACGAGCCCTGTGCTGAAATAAGCGAGGACAAGAAATACGGCTGTTGCTATAAAGGTCGCGTAACGGAGCGCCGCGGCCGGGTTGAACCTTTCAAGAAAATTCATGGTCAGAATGCCGAACATCGATGAGACAAGGCCCGCCATGGCGAGTATGAGGGGGTAGCTCATGAGAGACATATTGGAGCCGAGCCTGGAGGCCGTGGAACCGGCAATCACAGTGGCGCCGATGGCGATGGTGGCGATAATGGAACCCACGTAAGACTCGAATATGTCAGCCCCGAGACCGGCCACATCACCCACGTTGTCTCCCACGTTATCGGCTATGACGCCGGGGTTCCTGGGGTCGTCCTCAGGGATACCAGCCTCGATCTTGCCGACGAGGTCCGCCCCCACATCGGCGGTCTTGGTATATATGCCGCCGCCGACCCTGGCGAAGAGGGCTATGGAAGAAGCGCCCATTGCAAAACCGTTTATAACAGCCGCCGTATCGGGACTGCCGTACAAATAGAAAAAGACACCTACCCCGACAAGCCCGAGGCTCGCCACGGAAAGGCCCATTACAGAGCCGCCGAGGAAGGCGAGGCTCAATGCCTTTCCGGCATTCGGTTTATACCGGCTTGCGGCTTCAGTGGTCCTGACGTTCGCCTTTGTGGCCCCTTTCATCCCGAAAAAGCCCGCCAGCATCGACGATACTGCTCCGGTTATATAGGCCGCGGCCGTTGGTACGCCTATGAATATCCCGAGGGCGACCGCCACAAAGGCCACGAAACCGATAAGAATCGTATATTGCCTTTTCAAATAAACCATCGCGCCTTCGTGGATAAGGCCGGCTATCTCTTTCATCCTTGCGTTACCCTCGGGCTGCCTGACAACATACAGGTAAATTATAGCCGCGAGTATCAGTCCTATAATACCCAGAACAGGCGCCATCTCGGTAATAAATTCCATAACTGTACTTAGTGCTCCTTTCCTTAAATCAATTTCTAATTCACAGTATTAAACTTATTCATGGCGGCGGGAATACCGTCCGTCGCCAGCACCTCTATCGAAGAGACAGCCCTTTCGAGCATGCCATCGACAGCACTCAACTCCTCAGGTAAAAAAGGGGCGAGGACAAAATCCCTCAAACCCTCGTCTGAAGGCCTGCCTATTCCCAGACGAATCCTGACAAACTCCGTAGTTCCAAGGCAAGCGATAATCGAGGCGACTCCGTTATGGCCGCCGCTGCCGCCCCCCGGCCTTATCTTGAGCCTGCCGAGCGGGAGATCGCAATCATCGTGAACCACTATCAAGGACCCGGTAGAGATAGAAAACTCGGAAACAAGCTCCTCAACCGCCTCGCCGCTCAAATTTACAAAGGTCGTTGGCTTGACGAGCAAAACCTCGCGGCCGGCAACAAGGCCGCTGCCCCACAACGCCCTCCCGCCCACGTTGTCGCATCTTATGTTATAGGCCCTGGAAAGCCTGTCGACAAACATAAACCCTATGTTATGCCTTGTCTCTTCGTATCGACGGCCAGGGTTTCCAAGTCCCGCTATGAGCAACAAATAAAAAACCCCGTCTCAAGGTCATTAAGAGCAGCACAAAGGAGTAGACCTCTATTCCTTCTCCTTCTCCTCTTTCTTTTCCTCCTTCTCCTTCTCCCCCTCTTCCCCTTCTTCCCCTTTCTCCTCGAAGCTCTTTGCCAGTTCCGCCTCCACCTCTTCGCCGGTCTTGACCTCTTCCTCTGCGACAGGGGCCGCTATGGAGACCAATGTATCCTCAGGGTCATCTATAAGGGTAACGCCGTCAGGGAGAGTGATATCACTCAAATGCAGGGCCTGGCCTATTTCGAGAGGCGTTATATCCACCTCCAGGGAGTCGGGTATGCCCCTCGGCAGGCATTCTACGGTAACCTTCCTCACACCGTGTTGCACTATGCCGCCGAATTTCTGCCCCTCCGGTTTGCCTGTGAGTTGGATAGGGATCTCCACGGTAATCTTCTGGCCGAAAACGACCTCGACAAAGTCGACATGCTCTATGCTTTCCTTTACAGGATGACGGACGATCTCCTTGAACATCACCATCTTATCGTCCGCCTCGCCGGCAAAATTCAAATTGACTATTATATTCTCTCCGGCGGCGCCGTGGAGCAAGCGCTCAAGGCCGCTGCTCTCAATGGAGAGCTGGATCGTCTTCTCAATGCCCGGACCGTAAAGCACCCCCGGGACCATCCCGGCGCGTCTGAGCTTACGGGATGCCGATTTACCCGTCTCACTCCTTTTGTCGGCTGACAAAGTTATCTGTTCCATTAAAGATTCCTCCAGACTTCTTTTAATTTTTCCTGCATTCAAGCAGGGTTAACATTTAAAGAGAGCTTATAAAACTCCTGGACCAAAAAATCATTCATACAAAAAGAGAGCTCACCGACCCGCCGCGATGGATCCTCCTTATCGCCTCGCCGAGGAGCGGTCCCACTGATACGACCCTTATCTTTTTGGAATTTTTACCCTCCCTTTCGGGGATGGTATTGGTGACGACTACCTCTTTTATGGGAGATTCTTCAAGCCTGTCCATGGCCGGCCCGGAAAGGACCGGGTGGGTGCAGCAGGCGTAGACATCCTTTGCGCCGAACTTCTTTAACGCCGAAGCCGCCTGCGTTATAGTCCCGGCCGTATCTATCATGTCATCGAGGAGTATGGCCGTCTTGCCCTCGACATCACCGACAACGTTCATCACCTCGGAGACGTTGGGCTCGGGCCGGCGCTTGTCGATTATAGCGATACTCGCCTCGACTCTCTTGGCAAAGGCCCTCGCCCTTTCCACACCCCCGGCGTCGGGAGATACTATTACAACCTCGTCTCTGAAGTTGTCCTGAATGTATTTCAGGAGCACCGGGGTGGCGTATAGATTGTCCACGGGGATATTGAAAAAACCCTGGATCTGGCCGGCATGAAGGTCCACACACAGGACCCTCGTCGCCCCCGCCACCGTAATAAGGTCGGCTACGAGCTTGGCTGTGATAGGGGTCCTCGGGGCCACCTTCCTGTCCTGCCTCGCATAACCGTAATAAGGTATCACCGCCGTAATGGACTCAGCTGAGGCCCTTTTAAGGGCGTCGAGCATAATAAGGAGTTCCATAAGGTTATGGTTGCAGGGGGTACAGGTAGACTGCACCACATAAACCTCAAGCCCCCTTACGCTCTCCTGTATGTCGACGCAGATCTCTCCGTCGCTGAAGCTTTTCACCTCGCATTTGCCGGGCGCCACACCGAGGTGTGTACATATTTCCAGGGCAAGGGGTTCGTTTGCATTTCCTGAAAAAATCTTTACTTTTTCCATTTATAAAAAGCCGCCGACATATACAAATTAATGGTTGAAAAGCCTCTTTCGCCTTAACAGCAAAAAAGCATTGTGGCTGGGGCGGGAGGATTCGAACCTCCGTATGCGGGGATCAAAACCCCGTGCCTTGCCGCTTGGCGACGCCCCAAGAATGACGGCCATTTTATGCCGCTAATGAAGCCCGCGCGCCCATTAACACCCCTTAAAGGCCCCTGACATATAATGGAGAAAGGCGCCGTGGCCCGTAAAGAGATTATAGGCCCCGGACAAGAAAAACGGAACAGCCGCTGTTACGAAATCTTTCTCTTAACACATTAAAGGCCCGCCCCGAAGCGCCCTCATTCAAAAATATACCGAAAACAGTGGGGCCGCTGCCCGACATAAGCGCCGCGAGCGCCCCGGACTCGATGAGAGCCCTTTTGAGCGTCAGTATCTCCGGGAACCTCCCGCAGGTGACCTTCTCAAGGTCATTTACAAGATGATCCTTAATAGTCGATGGGTCACCTGAAAGCTCACCAGAATACGTTAAGATATTATTTTCACTTCTCTTTGTCAAGTCCAAATTCTCGTAAACCCACCGGGTAGAGACCTTAAAACCGGGATTTATCAGAATATAATGGAAAGGGGGCAGATTAACAGGTTTTAAGACCTCGCCCCTGCCTCTCGCAACGGCGGGACCCTTCAATATAAAAAAGGGGACGTCGGAACCGATGCGCCCCGCCATATCTTTAAGCTCCTCCGCGTCGAGGCCCGCCCTAAAGAGCCTGTTCATTAACATAAGAACCGTGGCCGCGTTGGAACTCCCGCCGCCGAGCCCGGCGCCGACAGGGATATGCTTATCTATCACTATGGTGATGCGCTTTTTTAAGCCGGCCCTTTCGAGGAAGAGCGCAGCCGCCCTTGAGGCGAGGTTGGAACTATCCGTAGGGACGCCGGCGGCGCGGCACTCAAGCGTTATCCCCTCTCCCACGCCGGCGTCTATCGAAATCCTGTCGTAGAGAGTTACAGGCTGCATGACGGAAAAGATGTCATGGTAACCGTCGTCTCTTTTCCTTAAGACCTTAAGCAGCAGATTTATCTTGGCGGGCGAGCTGGCGGAGGCGCTACTCATTTTCGAGGGTAAAATCCGTTCTCTTCTTCGGGTCGTTCCATCTGAAGCCGCCCAGGAAGTACCCGAATAGAGAAAAATTGGTCGTGGCGTCGAAGGGCAGCTTCCACCATCTGCGCCTCATCTCATAATCCACGGTCCGGTATGTGATTTCATGCTTTGTATCTTTCATGGCTCAGTTCCTTACATAAAGAAGGGGCTTACGGCTTTCATCGCAAGGTCAATGAAGGGGGACGGGTATATGCCCAGAAAAATTGTGCCCACCGCCGTACAGAAGAGCACTATGTTGTAGCTCACGGTGGTATTCGGTAGAATGGCTCTCTCGTCAGGCTCTTTCATAAACATGTAGAAGATTACCCTTGCGTAAAAGAAGAGTGAGATGACGGTAGTTATGACCCCGATGGAGGCGAGCCAGAAGTATTTGGCCTTGACGGCGGCGGAGAGCACCACAAACTTGGCCGCGAAGCCCCCGGTGGGCGGTATCCCGGCGAGAGAGAGCAGGAAGAGCGCCATGAGTAGCGCCAGAACGGGCCGCTCGGTGCCGAGCCCCCTGTAGTCGCTTATATTCTCTCCCCTCCTCAAGCCGCCTGCGTCGCTTCTCAGGTGCGTTACAATAACGAAGGCGCCCATGTTCATAAAGAGGTAAACGAGCATATAATAGAGCACGCCCGCGGCCCCGGTATCGTTGTATACGAGGAGTCCTATGAGAATTATTCCCGCGTGGGCGATACTGGAATAGGCGAGCATCCTCACTATGTTCCTCTGAGATATGGCCGCCACGCTGCCGAATATCATGGTGGCCGCGCTGAGCATCCATAACATAACCGACCACTCTATATGAACGGCCGGAAAGGCGACAATGAAAAGCCGGAGGAAAACGGCGAATGCCGCCGCCTTTGAGCCGATGGAAAGAAGAGCCGTTACGGGAGTGGGCGCGCCCTCGTACACGTCAGGCGCCCAGAGGTGGAAGGGGAAGGCCGCCACCTTGAAACCGAAGCCCACGATTATAAGGACGAAGCCGAGGGTAAGGAAGGCCCCTTCCGACGAGCCTATCCGCGCCGCTATAGCGTTAAAGTTAGTGGAACCCGTGGCCCCGTAGATAAAGGTTATCCCATAGAGGAGTATGCCCGACGAGAGCGCCCCGAGGACAAAATACTTGAGCGCCCCCTCCACGGAGCGGGAGCTGCCCACCCTGAAGGCGACGAGGATATAAAAGGAGAGGGCCATGAGCTCAAGGCCCACATAGAGGGTGATGAGGTCATTGGCCGACGCCATGACCATCATCCCCAAAGTCGCGAAGAGTATGATGTGGTAGTATTCTCCCCTCTGAATACCCGTTTTTTTGAGATAATCCACGGATATGAATATTGTAAATATGGCGGCGATGAGGAATATGACGTTAAAGTACGCCGAGAAGGTATCGGAGATTACCATCCCCCCGAAGGTCGCGGCCCCCGTAGTGGTTAGAGCCGCGACGGGGAGCATCAAGACCAGCCCTATTATGCTCAGGTAGCCGAGTAGCGCCTTGTGCCTGGCCCCGAGAAAGAAATCCACTATGAGGACGAGTATGGCGAGCCCGGTCGTGAGTATCTCCGGCATAACTGAGGCGAAGTTTATATTAAGGCTCGTAAGGTCCATATCTATTTTCCGCTTCTTTTATCTGAGTTTAAATTCATATCACCGAGCATGGCTGTGGCGATGGCGCCCTTTTCCCGCATCTCGGCCTTCCTGTAGTTCTCCTGCACCTGGTTTATGAGCTTATTGAGCGAGGCGTCCATGGAGTGCAGAAATGGTCTCGGGTAAAGCCCTATCCAGAAGATCAGCCCCACGAAGGAGAGCGCCGTTACCGTCTCGCGGAAGTTCAGGTCTTTAAGAACACCCTTTCCCACGTAGGAGTAAGTACCGAGGAATATCCTCTGGAAGAGCCACAAGATGTAGACCGTTCCGAGGAGCACACCGACGGCCACGACTACGGCGTAGAACCAGTTGGCCTTGAAGGCCCCGATTATAACGAAGAGTTCCCCGATAAATCCGTTTGTAGTGGGCATGCCCATGGCTGAGAGCGCCACAACGAGAAAGCATATCCCGAAGACCGGCATGCTCTTAAAGAGCCCTGTGTAGTCGCCGATCTGCCTCGTGTGGGTCCTCTCGTAAATCATGCCCACGAGGAGGAAGAGCGCGCCCGTGGAGATGCCGTGGTTCACCATCTGCATGATGCCACCCTTGAGCCCCTCAATATTGAATACAAAGACGCCGAGCATCACGAAACCCATATGGCTTACGCTGGAGTAAGCGATGAGCTTCTTTATGTCCTTCTGCGCTATCGTCACGAAAGCCCCATAGACGATGGCTATTAAGGCAATGGCTATCATGAGGGGGGCGAACTGCATGCTCGCGTTGGGAAGGAGCGGCAGGCTGAACCTTACGAAGGCGTAGGTGCCGAGTTTAAGGAGCACGGCCGCAAGCACTATGCTTCCCGCCGTAGGGGCGTCGGTATGCGCGTCGGGCAGCCAGGTATGGAGCGGGAACATGGGCACCTTGACGGCAAAGCCGAGAAAAAATGCTATGAAGACCCAGCACTGTATCGCGGGGGCCAGCGGCGTCTGCGTAAGTATGGTTGAATCAAAGGTATAGACCCCCGTCACCCTGCCGTGGTAGTAGTAGACGGCGAGAACCCCGAGGAGCATGAAGAGGCTTCCGAGGAAGGTGAAGAGGAAGAATTTTATCGACGAATAAAGCCTCCTCGCACCTCCCCATATGCCTATTATAAAGACCATGGGCAAGAGCACCGCCTCCCAGAATACATAGAAGAGGAAGAGGTCCTGCGCCATGAAGACCCCGAGCGAGCAGGTCTCGGTAAAGAGGAAGAGGGCGATATACGCCCTGATCTTCGTCGTCACATCCCTCCAGGACGCAAGGACGCACACAACCGTGATGAAGGTTGTAAGGAGCACGAGGAGCAGACTGATACCGTCAACCCCAAGGTAATAGTTTATGCCGAAGTGCTTTATCCACACCGTCTTTTCAACCCACTGCAGCCCCGGGTTGGAGGCGTCAAAGGTAAAGGGGAGGTAGAGCGAAATAAGGAATACAATAAGGGAAAAGACGAGGCCGAACCACCTGATGAGCTCAGTCTCCTCCTTCTTTAAAAAGAGAATGGCTATGGCGCCCACCGAAGGAAGGAAGATTAATATTGAGAGGATGGGCCAGCCCGACGCCGCCAAATTCGGTGTCATCTCTCCCTCCTTTGCGCCTTCGCCAGTAGACCGGCATGGGCCTCATGAGCGGGGGGCGACTTCATTTCGATTGCGCTGCTTTTTAACCGGTTCATCTTAACCATCTCGGACAGATGCGTCGTAGAGGCCTTCGTAAGCTTGAGGAAGTGTCCGGGGTAAACTCCGATCCAAAGGATGAGCGCTATTATAGGCACGAGCGTTATGACCTCCCGCGCGTTCAAGTCCTTTAGCTCCGCGTTCTCGGGACGTGTGACCTTACCGAATATCACCCTCTGGTACATCCAGAGCATGTAGGCCGCGCCGAGTATAACGCCGGTGGCGCCGAGTACGGCCGCCACGGGGCTCGCCTTGAAAAGACCGATAAGAACAAGTATCTCCCCTATGAACCCGTTGGTCCCTGGAAGCCCTATGGACGAAAAGACTATCACCATGAAGAGGGCCGCGTAGACGGGCATCACCTTGGCGATACCGCCGAAGTCGGCGATCTGCCTCGTGTGCCTCCGCTCGTAGATCATGCCTATTATGAGGAAGAGCCCGCCCGTGGAGATGCCGTGGTTTATCATCTGGATGACCCCGCCGTCTATGCCCTGCTGGTTAAGAGCGAAGAGGCCGGCCATGACCACCCCGAGATGGCTCACGCTCGAATAGGCCACAAGCTTCTTGATATCGGTCTGCGCCATGGCGAGGAGCGCTCCGTATATTATGCCGATGACGGCAAGGGCTAAAATGTAGGGTGTAAAGGCCGAGGTCGCGTCGGCGAGAAGAGGCAGGTTGAACCTCAAAAAGCCGTATGTGCCCATCTTTAAAAGCACGCCCGCCAGTATGACGCTTCCCGCCGTGGGCGCCTCCACATGGGCGTCGGGCAGCCATGTATGGAAGGGGAAGACCGGCACCTTGATGGCGAAACCGAGAAAGAAGGTGAGGAATATCCACCACTGGAGGTTATAGGGGTATACCACCTCGTAAAGCTTTAAGAGGTTGAATGTGTACTCCCCGGTGACGCTGCCGTGCGAATAGTAGAGCGCCATGATGCCCACAAGCATGAAGACGCTTCCGAAGAGCGTATAGAGGAAGAACTTTATATTGGCGTAAAGTTTCCTCGGCCCTCCCCATACGCCTATGAGGAAGTACATGGGTATGAGCCCTATCTCCCAGAAGAGGAAGAAGAGTATCATGTCCAGCGATACGAAGACGCCGAGCATCCCCGTCTCGAGTATAAGCAGGTATATCATGTACTCCTTCACCCTCTCGGTAACCGCCTTCCACGAGCAGAGCACGGCTATGATGGAGAGGAAAGTGGTAAGGAGCACGAGGGTAAGGCTGATGCCGTCCATGCCGAGGAAGTAACTGACGCCTATGCTCGGCATCCACGCCGCCTTCTCCACGAACTGCATCTTGAAAGTAGACGCATCGAAGAAGAAGAGCGGCACAAGGGAGAAGCAGAAGTTTACGAGCGTAAAGCCGAGCGCCGCGATCCTTATCACCTCTTTCTTCCCCGCCGGCATAAAGGCGAGCACTATCGCGCCGAGTACAGGCAGCAATATGAGCAGGCTCAATATTGGAAAATTTAATACGTTCCCCGTCATAATCCCTTATCTTTCAGGCCGTCCGGTTAATTTGACTTGACGGCGCAAACCCTGTTGTCAGACGGCCGAAAAAGGCCGTTACCCCGTTACCTCATGAGCGCCCGTACGACTACGGCGATTATTCCCAGTACGAATATGAGGGCGTAGTTCTGAAGGAACCCTGTCTGGATCCTCCGCCAGATGCCGCTCGTAAAACTCACGATCGTCGCCATGGAGTTTACTATCCCGTCGACGACGTAGATATCGAACTTATGCGAGAACCACGCCGTAAGCCTCGTAGTCCACGCCGTATTGTTGACAATCCCGTCGATGACCCCGAGGTCGAAGGTCAGGCACCAGGAACAGAGCCTCTTTATGGGGTTTACTATTACAGCGTCGTATATCTCGTCGACGTAGTATTTGTTGTAAAGGAGCGTGTGCAGTCCGCTGAAGGTCTCCGCTATGACCTCGGGCCTCCAGAAAGACGGCGCCAGGGACTTAAAAGGCGCGTAGTACATGAGCGCTGCAAGGAATATCCCGAGCACCCCCGCGCCGATGGAAACGCCCATCAATATGAATTCCATGCTGGAGTGAGAGGCGTGCTCGGCCGCCCCGCCCGCCGCTTCAGCCATATGAGCGCCGCCTCCCGCGACTGCCGCCACAGCCTCATGTGCCCCGTGGCTCACCGCGGCCGCCGCTTCAGCCACATGAGCGCCGCTCCCCGCGACTGCCGCTACAGCCTCATGGGCACCGTGGCTGACTGCCGCTACCGCCGCCTCCGCTCCGTGGCCGAAGACGGGGCTTAAGAAGTGATGTATCTTTGAGCCGCCGGCGAGAAAAGGTATGCCCACCACGCCGCCCGCTATCGCGAGGACGGCGAGGACGATTAGCGGGACCGTCATTGTCGACGGGGACTCGTGGAGATGGCTCTTCGTGTGCTCATCGGCGCGGCACCTGCCTGTAAACGTCATAAAGACCTGTCTGAACATATAGAAGGCGGTAAGAAAGGCCGTAAAGAGCCCCACGGCCCAGATGATGTAATGTCCTCCCTTGAAGGACTCCCATAGTATCTCGTCCTTGCTCCAGAAGCCGCTAAAGGGCGGCATACCCGAGATTGCCAGAGCGCCTATTATGAACGTGGTGGAGGTTATCTTCATGTGCGAATGGAGCCCGCCCATCTTCCTCATATCCTGCTCGTCGGACATGGCGTGAATTACGCTGCCGGAGCCGAGAAAGAGAAGGCCCTTAAAGAAGGCGTGCGTCATGAGATGAAAGACGCCGGCCGTGTAAGCGCCCACGCCCACGGCCGCGAACATGTAGCCGAGCTGGCTCACCGTGGAGTAGGCCAGGACCTTCTTGATATCGTTCTGCACAAGGCCTATGGTCGCGGCGAAGCAGGCGGTAAATATGCCGATTACAGCCACGCCCTCGCCGACGGCGGGGACCATGGAGAATAAGGCGTTGTTTCTGGCGATCATGTATACGCCCGCGGTGACCATCGTAGCCGCGTGTATGAGGGCTGATACGGGCGTTGGGCCCTCCATGGCGTCGGGCAGCCACACATAGAGCGGGAACTGGGCCGATTTTCCTATGGCGCCAACGAAGAGGAGCGCCGCGATAACGGCCACCACCTTCGGGTCAAGGTGATGGATACCGGCGAATACTTCTTTGAAACTCAATGAACTTATGCCGTGGCCCGAAAGGCTCCAGAAGAGGACGAAGAGTCCCAGGATAAAACCGAAGTCGCCTATCCTGTTAACTACGAAGGCCTTCTTTCCGGCGTCGCTTGCCGATTTCTTATGGTACCAGAAACCTATTAAAAGGTATGAACATAGGCCCACGCCCTCCCAGCCGAGGAACATGACGAGGTAGTTGGAGCCGAGGACAAGCATGAGCATGAAAAAGACGAAGAGGTTCAAGTAGGAAAAATACCTTACCGCACCGGAGTCATGGTGCATGTAACCGATGGAGTAGACGTGGATGAGAAAACCCACGCCCGTGACGACGAGTATCATGAGCGTGGAGAGAGGGTCAACGAGGAAGCTCAAGTCGATAGAGAAGGAACCGCTCGTAATCCATTTAAAGACCACCACCTCTACTGAGCGCTCCGAGGCGGGCAGACCCAGGAGTTGTATGAAAATGGTAACGGAAATAAGGAAGGCGGCGCCCATTGAGATGCAGGCTATAAGGCCGGCGGTCTTCTTGGGCATACGGCTGCAGAAGACGCCGTTTACGGCGGCGCCGATCATTGGAAGAAGCGGTATCAACCAGACGTAATCGATCATGGACTTCCTAACCCCTCATCTCGTCAAGCTCTTCGACGTAGACGGTCTGTCTCCGCCTGT
Source organism: Thermodesulfobacteriota bacterium (assembly GCA_046754225.1). Lineage (GTDB taxonomy): Bacteria > Desulfobacterota > GWC2-55-46 > GWC2-55-46 > JADFVP01 > BTQV01. Next base: position 24,278 of record JBHHVI010000006.1, read on the forward strand.
ATACGCATACTAAAATGGCGAGCCCTATGGCGACCTCGGCGGCGGCGACGGTGATATTAAATATCACGAATATGGTGCCGTTAAGGTTGCCGTTATAATAGGAAAAGGCCGCGAGCATGATGTTAACGGCGTTGAATATCAGCTCAAGCGACATGAGCACTATGAGGATGTTGCGCCTTATGAGCACCCCGGCCACGCCTGTCAGGAAGAGCAGAAAACTCAGTACGAGAAAATGTGTAAGCGTAAGCATATTTTCACCCGACCTTTATTTTTTCCCTCATCACCAGCACTATCGCGCCGATGAGAGCTATGAGCAGGAGGACGGAGACGACCTCGAATGGGTATATGTACTGCGTATAAAGGGCCTTGCCTATAATCTCGGTGTTCCTGGCGAGCTCGGCGTCGGTATAAGGCCCCCCCGGCGCCGTAAGCTTGCCCGAGAAGATAAGAAGCCCCATCACCACAAAGAAGACGGCCAGCGTTATCAGCGAAGGGATAGTCTGGCTGTGAAACTTCTCCCCGAAGGTCTCGCGTCCCACACCAAGCACCATGACCGCGAAAAGGAAAAGGACCATGACGGCGCCGACGTATATGAAGACCTGCACGGCGGCGAGAAAGGGGAACCTCAGGAGCACGAATACGGCGGCCACCTGCATGAGGCATATTGCGAGGAAAAAGGCGCTGTGCACGGCGCTCCTCACCGATATTACCGCTACAGCCGAAGCGAGTGCGATTATCGCGAAGATATAGAAAAAGACCTGCTCCATATTTTTAATTATTCCCTTAACGCCGTGAGTTAAATTTGCGCCCGCCGCAATATCAATGAAGGAATTTACCAGCGCATCTTCCTTGTCCTTCCGAGGTCGGCTTCCACCTTTATCTTCTCCTCGCCTTTTACGAACCTGGCCTTTGCGACGACGCCTCCCGTGAAGGATTCCGGTATTGACTGAGGCCTCAGGAGTTCTTCGCGCTCCATCTTCGTGCAACTCATGTCCGTACAGGCGAGTTCATACTCCCTGCCGAGCCTTACGGCGCGCGTGGGGCAGGCGTCCTCGCAGTAACCGCAAAAGAGGCATCTCACAAGGTCCACCTTCCACACCCTGGCCACCCTGTCGGTTATGCCGCGCCCCGTGTCGTCCTCCATGGGTATGACCGTTATGCAATCCGTGGGGCACGCCCTGGAGCACAGTTCACATGCGACGCAAAGCTCTCTCCCGTCGGGGCTCAGGTTAAGGGTATGGCGCCCCCTGAACCTGCTGTAAGGAATCCACTTCTCATCGTCGGGATACCTTATCGTAATGCTCCTTGAGAGGTTATAGTGGAGCGTTACATGAAGCCCCTTTATAAAGTCGATGAAGAGGGTCTTTTTTACAAAGTTCTTTATCTTTTCGCATGTCTTGCTCATAAAAACACCCTGATTAAAAATACTTAAAATCCTATCCTCATGACCCCTGTAACGAGGATAGCGCCGAGACAGACGGGAATCAGAATCTTCCAGCCTATTGTCATGAGTTGATCGTAGCGGTAACGGGGAAGCGTGAACCTGACCCACATGAAAATGTATATGAAGACAGCGGACTTCACCACGAACCACCCCGCGCCGTAGAGCGACATGAAGAAATCGGGGATATAGGGTATGTCAACGGGCGGATTCCAGCCGCCGAAATAAAAGACAACGGCCAGCACCGATACAGTAACCATAGCCACATACTCGGCGAGCATGAAGAAAGCGAACCTCATGCCGCTGTATTCGGTATGGAAACCCGAAGAGAGTGTGCCTTCGTCCTCGGGCAGGTCAAAGGGTATGCGGTTAATCTCCGCGGACGCCGCTATAAGGAAGATAAAGAACCACACTGGACCGATGGGCAGGTAGAAGAAGTTCCAGTTCCAGAACCCGCCGGACTGGGATTTGACTATCTCAACGAGGCTCAGTGAGTTTGACATCATCACCACGCCTACGGCGGAAAAACTCAAGGCCACCTCGTAGCTTATCATCTGCGCCGAGGACCTGAGCCCCCCGAGGAGCGCGTATTTGCTGTTTGAAGCCCATCCGCCGAATATCATCCCGTATATGCCGAGCCCGCCTATGGCGAGTATATAGATAACTCCCACGTTCATGTCGGAGACGTAAAGAGTGAGGTCTTTATTTACGAAGGGTACCGTCCATTTATCGCCTATGGGTATGGCGACAAAGACCAGGAAGGCCGGCACCATGGCCACAAGGGGGGCTATCTTGAAGAGGAACTTGTCGGCCTTTTCGGGGACAATGTCTTCTTTTAAAAGGAGCTTTATCATGTCCGCGAAGGGCTGCAATACCCCGTGGGGCCCGACGCGGAAAGGTCCGAGCCTTGCCTGAATGTGCCCGGCCACCTTTCTCTCGAGCCACGTAAGCGGCAGAGGAAGGCTAAAGAGTATCATGGCCAACACCCCGACCTTTACCACCATGATTATGACCGTCAATATTAAAGAAACTCCAAGCATATTTTTCCCTGAAAACCTTTTATGGTAAAAACGTTACGCAGGACAAAAAACCCCATCGGATTATCACGTGAACCTTTTTCTGCCCCACATGTAATTCACCATCTCCATGTATCTCGTGTTCATGCCCCGGACTATGGCGTGAACGTTGTATACGATGTTCTTCATGATCTTGTAGGTTATCTTTGGATAGCTCTCGAGTATATTCTCGAAATCCGTCCTGTTTATGACAAAGACCTTGACGTCCGAGATGGCGACGATAGTGGAAGAATGGGGCCTGCCGTCAAGGAAACTCATCTCACCGAAGATATCCCCGTCTTTTAAAATGGTCAGGGTGAAGAGCTCTCCATCGGGTGCGGTCTTGCAGGCCTTTACCTCTCCGCTCTTTATGATATAGATGGATTGCCCGTCCTCTGACTCCTTAAAAACGGTCTCGCCGGTGGAAAACTCCTTCTTCTCGGCAATCCCGGCCATCACCGCGAGTTCCTCGTCGTTAAGGTCGGAGAAGAAATGCTGGTCTCTCATCAACTTCGGGTCTACCATAATACCCTCCGGATTTAAAAAGACTACATGCCAAAAAACAGTTGCGCCAAAACCGGACTAAAGCCTTGTGAGGCTTACGCGCGCCGCGCCGGAGCCGGGCCTGAAAAACCTCGCCACAGCCACGGCGCTGAAATTCTCCGGTATAAAGGCGACGCCCTTCTTCGTACCCCTCTTTGTCCTGAGCGATAATACGGCCTCGAAGTGTTTTCCCTTCACCCTGACCTTTTCGCCGGAGTTGAAGCCGAGTTCAAGGGCGTCGGCTTCACTTATCTCGACAACGGGCTCCTTTAAAAGTTCATTAAGTATATCGGAGCGGGCCGAGAGTGTGCCTGAAAAGAAAAGGTGGTTGCCTGTTACGAGGGTAAAAGGCCGGTCAAAATCATCCTCCAGCTCAGAGCCGGCGGGGGCGGCCGAAGGAGCAACCCTCGCGGCGGCGCCTTTTATAAGGGCCTCTTTATCGTCCAGTCTGTTCTCATTATTCTTCCTGTTGTTAAAGAGGAGACTCACCTCTTTGTACATGGGTATCTCGCTTCTTATCTCATCAAAGACCGGCAGGAACGAGGCCCCGTCGCCCTTAATAAAGGAACTCCTGAAACTTTTGCCGAGAGAGGCTATTATGGCGAGGTCGCTCTTGGCGCGGCCCGGCGGGGCCTTAAGCCTCCTTATAACCTGGACCCTGCCCTCCTGGTTTGTAAAGGTCCCTTCCTTCTCCGCGAAGGCCGCGCCGGGCAAAACGCAGTGGGCGATTTCGGCTGTCTCGCTCATAAAGGTATCCTGGACTAAAAGGAACTTGAGGCCTCCGAGCGCCCCCCTCGCCGATGCCGGGTCGTGGGAGCCCCTTATAAGGTCGTGGCCGATTACATAAAGGGCCTCAATGGACTTAGCAGCAGCTCCTTCCATCATCTCTCGAAAACCAAGCCCCCCCTTTTCAACGCCGCCGTATCCGGGCCCTCTTCCGGGAAGCGCTCCCATCTCCCAGGCCCCTCTCTGGTTGCACCTGTCGAGCACAGGTAATATCCGGACCTTTTTACCCAGCGCCGTCAAGACCATCTTCAAAAGGCCGAGCCCGTAGTTGGCCTCGGGGAATCTCAAGAATTCCGTTCCGGCTATGACGCTTATTGTCTCCGAGGCGAGTAGCCTCCCCGTCACGTCGTTTACTTCACCGGCGCTTATTCCGGCCGCCTCCAGGGCCTTCTCAAGGGCCTCGCCCTTAAGGGGCAAAGTCCCCCCGATGAAATCGAGCTCCTTCTTTCCCGTGGCGAGGATTGAAAGGGAGACGCTGTCAAGGAAAGAGCCGGCGCGGCCGGGGTTATGCCTTATGGAAACATGCGCCGAGGAATCGAGCTTCATGCCCCTCGTGGAGGCGACAACCACGTTTATGTTCCTTGCGGCTGAAATGCGCCTCACAATATAATCTATTATCGGGTTTTCGTCGGAGAGTTGAGAGCCCGCCACGAGCACGGTATCGGCCTCCATACAGTCGAAGACGCTGACGCCGCCTTCCGTCATGTCAGCCGCGTCTATGAAGTTTTCCACCGCCGCAGGCGCCCACCGCGTGCTTGAATCGATATTAGGGCTTGAAAGGACGGTCCTGAAAAACTTCTGGAAGAGGTAGAGCTCCTCGTTGGTAAGCCTCGGCGACGCTATGCCCCCTACCCTCTCACCTCTTATGGATATTAAATTGTCTTTGATGTAGTCAAAGGTCTCCTGCCACGAGGCCGGCTCAAGCCTGCCGTATTTCCTTATGAGCGGCTCGGTTATCCTCTCCGAGGAGTTCAAGATGTCATAGCCGAACCTGCCCCTGGCGCAAAGGGTCTCGCTGTTAATGCCGACGCCGAGCTGGGCCCTTGACCTTATCACCGTGCCGTCACGCTCCTCTATTACCATCCTGCAACCCGTTGCGCAGTAAGGGCATATGGTATCTGCGCCCTTTAAGTCCCAGGGCCTTGTCTTGTACCTGAAGGGCAGCCTCATAAAGCACCCCACGGGGCAGACCTCTATGCAGTTGCCGCAATGGTCGCAGTCGAGCCGCGAGCGCAGGAAACTCGTCTCTTCCTGGTCGTGCCCCCTGCCGAGAGAGCCCAGCACCCCGGCCCCCACCACCTCAGAACAGACCCTTACGCACTTAAGGCACTGGATGCACCTGTTGGAGTTCTTTACGATGACGGGGCTTAAGATGTAGTCCTTCTCATGGAACCTGTGCTTGGACTCGGCGAACCTGCCCTTCCTGGGGCCGTGCTTATGGACGGCGTCCTGAAGCTCGCACTCTCCGCCCTTGTCGCATACCGGACAATCGAGGCCGTGGTTTGAAAGGAAAAACTCCAGCACACCGGCCCTCGCCGAAACGACGGTAGGGGTTTCGGTGTGTATCTTCATGTCGTGGATAACCGGGGTTATGCACGAGGGCTGGAGTTTTTTCTGTCCCTCTATCTCCACGAGACACATCCTGCAGGACCCCACGCCCATGAGATCGGCCTGATAGCAGAAGGTGGGTATCTCAAAACCCGCCCCCCTCGCCGCCTCAAGTATGAGCGTGCCGTCCTCGACAGTAAGCTCTTTTCCGTTTATCGTTACCGTTACCATATTATAATTCCCTGGCTTTACTATATTCAGATTCAGCCGCCGATGGACCTAAACCATGCACTTCTTGTTTTCTATATGATACAAAAACTCTTCCCTGAACTTTTTAATCGCGCCGCGTAGCGCCATCACCGCGCCGTCACCGAGGGGACAGAAGGTCCTGCCGAAGATATTAGTACAGAGGCTTTCCATCAACTCCATGTCGTCGGGCCTGCCCTGGCCGTGCTCGATCCGCTTTAATATCTTCGTAAGCCAGATGGTGCCCTCCCTGCAGGGGGTGCACTTGCCGCATGACTCGTGGCTGAAGAACCTGTTCGTTATATAGGCCGCCTTTACAATGCAGGTGCTCTCGTCCATTACAACCACCGCGCCGGAGCCGAGCATGGAGCCCTTTGCCGCGATCGATTCAAAATCAAGAGGCGTGTCGAGGTCCTCGGGGGTAAGCATGGGGGCGCTGACCCCTCCGGGGATAACGGCCTTCAAGGGTTTATCGCCGCTCATACCTCCGCAATGGTCGAATATAAGCTCCCTTATGGGCGTGCCCATGGGGAGTTCATAGAGGCCCGGTTTTTTTACGTGGCCGCTGACGCAGAATATCTTTGGCCCGGGGCTCTTTTCCGGCCCTATGGCCTTAAACCATTCAGGCCCCTTCTCTATAATCGCCGGAACGCACGAGAGGGTCTCAACGTTGTTTATGACCGTGGGCTTGCTGTAAAGCCCGGCGAGCGCCGGAAAGGGAGGTTTTTTCCTCGGCTGCCCCCGTCCCCCCTCTATGGATTCAAGGAGCGCCGTCTCCTCGCCGCAGATATACGCGCCGGCGCCCTCATGAACGAACATATCCAGTGAAAAATCCGTTCCGAAAATCTTTTTGCCTAAAAACCCTCTGTCATAGGCCTCGCTGATTGCGTCCCTGAGCCTCTCTGCGCCGAACTGGAACTCTCCCCTTATGTATATGTACGAAGCGGCCGCGCCGATGGCGTAGCTGGTTATTATCATTCCCTCAAGGAGGAGATGGGGGTCGTTGTCCATAATGCCCCTGTCCTTGAAAGTGCCCGGCTCTCCTTCGTCGGCGTTGCAACAGAGGTATTTCGGGATGGTCGGGTCCTTGGGTATGAAACTCCATTTGAGCCCGGCCGGAAAGCCCGCCCCGCCTCTGCCCCTCAGGCCCGAGTCCTTGACCATCTGAATCAGGTCGTCGGGCCGGAGCTTCAAGGCGGCATCAGCGGCCTTATAGCCGCCTCCGGCGAGATAAGTCTCTATCTTGTGGGAATCGGGCTTCCCCAGATTTTTTAATAATACCTTCTCCACCTGAATACCGCCTTTTATTCCAGACCCTTTAATATCCCGTCAATCGCCTCAACGGTGAGGTTTTCGTAATAATCGTCGTTTATCTGCATCATGGGGGCAGTTCCGCAGGAGCCCAGGCACTCAACAGTAGAAAGGGTAAACTTGTTGTCCTTCGTGGTGTGACCTGTCTTGACTTTAAGGACCTTCTCCATATGCTCTATAAGGTGCTCGGCGCCGAGCAGACTACAGGTGATGTTCCTGCAAACCTGTATATGGTACCTGCCCACATGGCGCCTGTGGTTGTACATGGTATAGAAGGCGGCCACTTCGTTTACGGTAACTGGCTCAATATCGAGGAGCGCGGCGACATCCTCCATATTCTCCTTGGTGAGATTACCGTCCGTAGAGCGCTGTACGACCATGAGGGCGTCCATAACAGCCGACTTCCTGCTGCGGTACTTCTTGACCCTCTCTTCTATTTCCTGTTTTATCTTGTCCGTGAGCATCCTCGATACATCCGTTAAGTCAATAAGGTTTATAACCTGAAAAAAACATTATTTGTCGCATTCCCCGAATACCGGGTCAAGGCTCGACAGAGATGCAACGACATCGGCCAGGTACCCGTCCTTGCAGATATGGTTCATGGTCTGGAGGTTCATGAAAGTGGGAACCCTTATCTTGAGCCTGAAGGGCTTTTCAGAACCGTCGCTGACCAGGTATACGCCGAGCTCTCCCTTGGGGGCCTCTATCGAAGCGTAGACCTCGCCTTTGGGAACGCTGAACCCCTGGGATACGTATTTAAAATGGTGTATGAGGTTCTCCATGTTCTTGTAAACGGCGGGTTTTTCCGGCGGGACTATTTCCGGCATATCCACGGCGTAGTCCCCCTCGGGCATATCACTCAGCGCCTGCTCTATTATCCTCAGGGACTGCCTTATCTCCCCCAACCTTACAATGTAACGGTCGAAACAATCGCCGTTATCACCCGTTACCACGTCGAAGTCGATACGGTCGTAGACGAGGTAGGGCTCGTCTTTTCTTATATCCCACTTTACCCCGCTGCCGCGGAGCGCCGGGCCGCTCAGTCCCAGGGCCAAGGCGTCCTCAGCCGAGATGACCCCCACGCCCTTGTTCCTGTCGAGCCAGATCCTGTTCCCCGTGAGTATAGTCTCGTATTCGTCAACCCTTTCAGGGAGTATTTTTATAAGGTCCCTGCAGGCATTAACGCACTGGTCGGTAAAATCATACCTCACGCCTCCGACCCTTAAATAAGTGAGCGTCATCCTGGCCCCGCAAAGCATCTCGAATATATCGAGGACCATCTCCCTCTCCCTTATCGCGTAGAGCATCACGCTCATGGCGCCGATGTCAACGGCCCAGGCCCCCACACCGATAAGGTGGCCGGCTATCCTCGAAAGCTCCGCGGCTATGACCCTTATGTATTTAGCCCTCTCCGGTATCTCCAGGCCCAGGAGTTTTTCCACCGCCGACACATAGGCGAGGTTATTGCTCATGGCGCACATGTAATCCAGCCTGTCGGTATAGGGCACGAACTGATGGTAAAGGAGGTTCTCGGCTATCTTTTCCGTGCCCCTGTGGAGATAACCGATATCGGGCTCAGCCTTGACTATCTTTTCACCCTGAACATCAAGGATAAGATGCAGCACGCCGTGGGCCGAGGGATGCTGAGGACCCATGTGAAGGGTCAGCTCTTTTGTCTCTATGAGGTTATTATCTTTAGTCATTTTTAACTCAGGCATTAAAGCCGTCCATGTAAAAAAGTTACTTCTCCTCGCCGAAGGGGTTGTACCTGTCCTTGTAGCCCCTTAAGGGGTAGTCCTTGCGCAGGGGGTGCCCCTCCCAGTCATCGGGCAGATATATCCTCTTCATGTTCGGGTGCCCGTCAAAAACGATGCCGAACATATCGTAGGTCTCGCGCTCGGGAAAGTCCGCGCCGAGCCAGATATCGGTCACCGACGGGACGCTCTCTCCATCGGCCACCCTCAGCCTGAGCCTTATCCTGTGCTTTTTAAGCGTGGAATAGAGGTGGTAGACGACCTCGAAGCGCGGGCTCTCTGTAAAATAATCAACCCCCGCGATATCCACCAGGTAGTCCATACGGAGGTCCGGGTCGGATTTCAGGAAAAGCGCAAGGGATTTAATCGCCCTTTTATCCACGATATGGGTCACCTCACCCCTGAATAGGATGGTCTTTATTATATCGCCGCCGAAGGCGGATTTGACCTTATCCACGAGCATAGCCTTTTTATCCTCAGTGAGCATTTAACCTAACTTTATCCCCCTCTCATCGAGCACAAAGGGCTGCTCTTTCTTTATCTTCTCCATGAGCTGAAGGAAACCGAAAAGGAGGGCGTCAGGTCTCGGCGGACAGCCCGGCACATAAACGTCGACGGGGATGACGAGGTCAGTGCCCTGCACTACGGAATACGTGTTGTATGGTCCGCCTGCCGAGGCGCATCCCCCCATCGCTATGACCCACCTCGGCTCTGACATCTGGTCATAAAGCCTCTTTACCATGGGGGCTATCTTCTTCGTCATAGTGCCGGCGATTACTATAACGTCGGACTGGCGGGGCGAGGGCCTGAAGACGATGCCCATCCTGTCGGTGTCATAGCGGGAACAGGCCGCGCATATCATCTCAATGGCGCAGCAGGCGAGCCCGAAGGTCATGGGCCAGAGAGAAGACGCCCTGGACCAGTTGACAACGGTCTTCGTGACGACATTGTCCTTCATCTTGTTCGAAAGCGGATTATTCCTCAGGATATCCGCGATGTTCTCAAGGCTCGTAAAGAGCGCGAGGTCTTCTGTGGGATTCTTTTTTAAAGACATGAATTCACCTTTTTTTGGCCCTTTAAACCCAATCGAGGGCGCCCTTTACCCATGCGTATACAAGCCCTACCGCGAGGACGGCTATAAAGACTATCATTTCGACGAATATAAAGGCCGAAATGCTCTTTTCCGAGATTATAACGGCCCAGGGGAAGAGAAAAAGCGTTTCAACGTCAAACACTATAAACAGGATTGCTATTATAAAAAAATGTATCCTGAAGTGGCCCACATTGGCGTCGCCTATAGGCTCTACGCCGCATTCCCACGGCGAAAGTTTGTCCTTATAGGGGTTCTTCGGGTGAAGGACGGCGCTCATAATAAGCGCCATGACACCCATAAAGGAGGCGACAGCAACCATTATCAGTATAGGCAGATAATCTAAAAGCATCTTAGCCCCCCGTAACAGGCCTTAGATTGAGACAAATCTCCCCTGGAGCAAATAATGACCCTTGCGGCAATATCTGCAAGGTTCTACTTGTTACAAATAATCCTTTTATGAGTATCAGGCACGATAAAACAAGTCAGCCCTTTTGTCAAGGATAAAAGGATAAAGTATACAAAAGCTTATATCGGAAAAAGGCGGTTTTTACCGCTCCGCGCCGGGGCCTTTTTCCTCCAATCCTTGCGGCATTTATAACAGGGCTTTCCAGCAGGTATTTTTTACAGGGACTCAGAGCGAAAAGAGGTCCGTCCTCCTCTCTTTGAAGAGGTCGTTGCGCGCCGTTATCTTTTTATCCCTCGCCTCAAGAGGGTCTATCTCAACGACGCCGGTCTCGGGGCCGGCCTTTCCGGCCCTCAATAAAACCGTACCGCCCGGTGTGGTAACCTGGCTTGCGCCTATAAAGGTCAAAGGCTCCCCCTCTATCCTCTCTTCACGTCCGACCCTGTTGGCCGTTATGGAAAAGACCCTGTTCTCGATGCTCCTTGTGACCATGGCGTCGGGGCAGTACGGGAGCGCAAGGTTCGAGGGGTGACAGATTATATCGGCCCCCTTAAGGGCGAGGGTCCGGGCCGCCTCGGGGAATATCCAGTCAAAGCAGACCATCATCCCGATATTAACGCCCATGACCTCGAAGACCTCGTAACGTGAGTCTCCGGGGGTAAAGACCTCTTTCTCCCTCCAGAAAAGATGTGCCTTCCTGTAAAGGCCTACGACTTTGCCGGGGGATATAAGTACCGCGGTGTTATATACCTTTTCCCCGGCCTTCTCGGCTATGCCGGCTACGATTGTTTTTTTAAGCGAGAGCGCGGCCGACAAAAGCCTTTTTGTGGTAAAGCCGTGAGGGACCCCTTCGGCGAGATTAAAGAGCTCGTCCTTTGACCTGAACTGGTAGCCCGTATTAAAGAGTTCCGGGAGGACTACAAGATCACAGTCCATGGCGGATATCATCTCGACGGCCTTCTCGACGTTCTCTTCAATACGACCGAACTCCGGGTCCGTCTGCGCAAAGCCAACCTTCATAAGGGCACCTCATTTATATTAAGGGTTTTTGAATTGTTCCCGGCGGGGCAATTGCCGCCCCATCCTGATATGGTTCCGGGACGCCGCTACTTAAAACGGGGCAGAGGATTCCACGGCCCCTCTTCCCAGGACTTACATCTTATAATAACGCCAAAACAGACTCAAACAAAAACTAAAATACCCTGAGACTTGAAAATTCCGCTATGGATGTGTTAAATTCACAAATCTTAAAATTCCGGGAAAGGACGTCCCTTTGTGGCTATAACAAAAAAAGACGTACTCCACGTGGCCGAACTCGCCAGGCTCGCGCTGAGCGAAGAGGAGATAGAACTGTACACCGGCCAGATCAAACGGATACTGAAGTACGTGGAAAAACTCTCGGAGGTCGACACCACCGGCGTTGAGCCCACGACATATACCGTGGCGCTTCGAAGCGTCGGCCGCGAGGATATTGTAAAGGAGTCCATCTCTCAGGAGGAGGCCCTTCTAAACGCCCCTGAAAAAGGACGGGGATGCTTCAGGGTCCCCAAGATTATAGAATAAATTTTTCCGGCTATTATATCTTTTGCCGCTTCGGAGAATTGAGTGGATAAAATCTTTGATACCATAGGAACCCTTTCCCAGAGGCTCAGGAAGAAAGAATTGACCTCAGTGGAGGTTACCCGGGCCTATCTAAAAAGGATCGAAGAGGTCGACGCGAAGATTAACTCCTTTATCACCGTCACGGCCGATGAGGCCCTCGAAAGCGCCCGCCTTGCCGATGAGCGCCTGATGAAGGGCGCGGACGTGCCCCCCCTTACGGGAATACCCATCTCTGTAAAGGACATATTCTCCACCTCTGGGGTAAAGACGACCTGCGCCTCAAGGATACTCGCAGGGTTTGTACCGCCCTATGACGCGACGGTTATAAGGAAATTAAAAGACGCCGGCGCCGTCATCCTCGGAAAAACCAATATGGACGAATTCGCCATGGGCTCCTCCACGGAGAACTCGGCCTTCGGCCCCACTTTAAACCCCTGGTCAAGAGAGCGCGTCCCCGGAGGCAGTTCCGGGGGCTCGGCGGCGAGCGTGGCGGCCGGCGAATGCGCCGGCTCCGTGGGCACGGACACGGGGGGTTCCATAAGGCAGCCCGCGGCGTGCTGCGGCGTAGTGGGCATGAAGCCCACATACGGCAGGGTCTCGCGCTTCGGAATGATAGCCTTCGCCTCGTCTCTGGATCAGGCCGGCCCCCTTACAAGGGACGTTACCGACGCCGCCATCATCCTCGGCGCCATAGCCGGACACGACCCGGGGGACTCCACATCAATCGACGCGGCGGTTCCCGACTACCTTGCTTCTCTTAAAGGGGGCGTAAAAGGGCTCAAGATAGGCATACCAGAAGAATATTTCATAGAGGGGATGGATAAGGAGACAGAGGTCCTCGTTCAGGAAGCGATAGAAGTCCTCAGGGGGCGGGGGGCCGAGCCGGTAAAGATACGGCTGCCTCACACCGAGTACGCCGTGAGCGTCTATTACCTCGTGGCCACAGCCGAGGCGTCGAGCAACCTCGCAAGGTACGACGGCGTCAAATACGGCTCAAGGGCGGAGAGCGACGGGGGTCTCGTCGAGATGTACAAAGAGACGCGGGACAAAGGCTTCGGGAGCGAAGTAAAAAGGAGGATCATGCTCGGCACCTACTCTCTGTCTGCGGGCTACTACGACGCATATTACAAGAAGGCGTCTCAGGTGAGGACGCTCATAAAAAGGGACTTTGAAGAGGCATTCAAATCCTGCGACGTCATAGTGACGCCCACGGCCCCGGCCCCGGCCTTTAAGATAGGCGAGAAGACGGAGGACCCCCTTACCATGTACCTCTCCGACATATTCACCATCTCCTGTAACCTCGCGGGCCTTCCCGGCATATCGGTGCCATGCGGCCTCACGGGAGAAGGGCTTCCAACGGGCCTTCAGATACTCGGCAGGCCCATGGACGAGGAGACGGTCCTGAGGGCGGCTTATGCCTATGAGGAGGCGGGCCCGTGGAAAGACAAAAGACCTTCTCTATAACAGATACGAAGGCTTGACCTTCGATGAAGGTTGAGTAACCGGATTGGATAAAAAGAGGGATATATCGTGAAATACGAAGCCGTTATGGGGCTTGAGGTCCACGCGCAGCTCCTGACGAAATCAAAACTCTTCTGCGGATGCTCGACGCGCTTCGGGTCAGAGCCCAACACGCAGGTCTGTCCCGTATGCCTCGGCATGCCGGGGGTCCTGCCCGTCATGAATAGAAGGGCCGTGGAGTTCGCCGTAAAGATGGCCTTAGCGTTAAAGTGCGGGATAAATCCAAAGAGCGTATTCGCGCGCAAAAACTATTTTTATCCCGACCTGCCCAAGGGCTACCAGATTTCCCAGTACGACGAGCCGCTCGCCGAAGGGGGGGGCGTTGAGATTGAGGTTGACGGGAAAAAGAAAAAGATAGGGGTGACGCGGATCCATATGGAGGAGGACGCCGGAAAGCTCCTTCACGGCGAGGGGGTCGAGGACGAGCAATACAGTTTCGTGGACCTTAACCGCACTGGCGTGCCCCTTATAGAGATTGTAAGCGAGCCCGACATCAGGTCTCCCGAAGAGGCCGTGGCATACTTGAAGGCCCTCCGTGACATAGTCATCTATCTTGAAATTTGCGACGGCAACATGGAGGAAGGGAGTTTCCGTTGCGACGCCAACGTATCGGTGAGAGAGGCCGGGGTAGAAACGTTAGGAACGAAGGCCGAGCTCAAGAATATGAACTCCTTCAAGTTCGTAAAGGACGCCCTCGCCTACGAGATAGAGAGGCAGGTCGGCGTAATAGAGGACGGGGGAAAGGTCATTCAGGAAACACGTCTCTTCGACACGTCGAAGGGGATTACGGTTGCCATGAGGACAAAGGAGGAGGCCCACGATTACCGCTATTTCCCGGAACCGGACCTCCTGCCCCTTATCGTCGAGGACTCCCTTATGGCTGAGGCGGCGAAAGGGCTCCCTGAGTTGCCTCAGGCGAAAAGGCAGAGGTTCGTAAGCGAATACGCTCTGCCCGCCTACGACGCGGGGGTCCTTACCTCCTCAAAAGAGCTTGCCCGGTATTACGAGGACGTGGCGAAGAAGACGGGCGAGCCCAAGACCTCTTCCAACTGGATTATGGGCGAGCTCTTAAGGCTCCTTAAAGAGGACGGACGCGAGGTAAAAGACTGCCCCGTGGCGCCCGAGGCGCTGGCCGGACTCATAGGGATGATAAAAAAAGGGGCCGTAAGCACGAAGATGGCCAAAGAGGTCTTCGCAGGGATGTACTCCACGGGCAAGTCCCCCGAGGAGGTGGTAAAGGAGAAGGGTGTTAGCCAGATATCCGACGAGGCCGAACTCATCGGCATTATAGACAAGGTCTTGGAAGATAACGCCGAAAGCGCTGAGAGGTTCAGAGCGGGCGAAGTAAAACTCCTCGGCTTCTTCGTGGGACAGGTCATGAAGGCCACAAAGGGTCAGGCCAACCCGCAGGTGGTGAACAGGGTCTTAAAGGAACGGCTCAAGGGGTGACCACCCGTCCAAACGCATCCCCATCCTCATCGGGAAGATTTCCCCGGTAAAGGCCCCTCTTACAACTCAAAGACCTTGAACCCCTCACGTTTCCACCTGAAATAATCCCTCAGGATCTCGGCGTGGTCGAAGGCGAGGTCTTCCGGGAGTTTTTCTTCCGTAAAGACGCCCGCCTCTTTGGCATCGTCGCCGGCGACGGGGACGCCCTTCGCTTCGGCGACGAAGACGGTTGAAATGGTATGGAACCTCGGGTCCCTTCCGGGCCTTGAATAGGCGTGGAGCTGGCAGATGAGTTTTACCTCAAGGCCCGTCTCTTCAAGGGCCTCCCTCTTTGCCGCCTCCTCAAGGGACTCGCCCTCGTCGACAAACCCGCCGGGTATGGCCCACCCGTAAGGCGAATTTTTCCTTTTTATAAGGACAACCCCGCCTTCATCTACCTCGATTATTATATCCACCGTGGGGATGGGGTTTTTGTATTTTTTTTCCATCAGAAAAATTCCATTATAAAAACAGGCCTCCCGTCAGGCGGGAACGGACCTCAAGAATTCCGCGCTCTTTTCGGGCAGGCACGGGTTGGAGTATATGCCGCTACCAAGCTCAAACCCCGACGAGTTCACGACCCTCGGCACTATCGTCATATACCAGTGGGTAAAATCGGAGGCGCTCTCCCCTGGCCTGCTTGAGCTTATGACGAAGTTGTAAGCGGGGTCGTCGAGACCGAAGTAGAGTTTTGTTAGCACACTCTTCAAGTGAGAGGCGAGGTCCTTGACCTCGTCCTCAGATATGCTTGAAAAGGACGGCGTATGCCTTTTGGGGAATATCCATGTGTGGAAAGGCGAGAGCGCCGCGTAGGGGATAAAGGTCAAAAAGTGCTCGGAGTCTAAAACGACCCTGCCGCCGTCGTCCTGTTCCATCTTCAGGACATCGCATCGGAGGCATCTCCCCGTGTCGTCGAAATAATGCATGGCGTCAAGGAGCCTGTCCCTGAAACGCATGGGTACGATCGGCGTGGCTACAAGCTGCGAATGGGGGTGGCCTATCGTCGTGCCTGAAGCCGCCCCGTGGTTCTTGAATATAATAACGTGTTCTACGGCGGGGTCCAGGCAGGCGTTATCGAACCTGTCACGGTAGATGCGTATTATGTCTTCCACGTATTCCTGAGCGAGAAAGGCCGGGCTGGTATTGTGCAGGGGACTTTCTATTATAACCTCATGACGCCCCACGGCCGCCACCATGCGCCTCATCCCCTCTGTGACCCTGCCCGCCTCGCCGCCCTTTGAGAAGGCCGGATACTTATTTGAAACCACCCTTATCTTCCAGCCGCCGTCTTTGGAAATCCTGAAGAGCTCATCGGGCGTCCTGTCTTCGTTTCCCGGACAGAACGGACATGACTCGACATACTCGGGCCTTGCCTCAAGGAGCTCTGTCCTCCTGAAGGACTGAGGCTCCTTTGCCCTGTCGGTGTTTAAAACCACCCACTCCCTTGTAATGAGGTTGAGTCTCAGTTCAGACATATCAGGATAGGTTTAATGGTTAGAAAAACTCAAAGTTGAAAAGGATTTTTATTGCGAAAAGAAAGGAATTCTTCGATCTTATTTATTACGCGTTCGCCGGAGCCGTCCTGGGGGTGGGACCGTCTTGCACGCGCCCCCCTCCCCCCGGACTTCAGCCCTCCCGGTAATTCGCTAAAAGCCCCTCTATCCTCGCCACATGGTAGCGCTCTTCCTCGGCGAGTTCCCTGTAAAGTTTTTTCGCCTCGGGGGTCTCGGCCTTCTCCGAGAGGCCGGTAAAGAACTTGACCGAGAACCTTTCCGTATCGAGGGCGAGAACAAGGGCCTTCTTCGGGTCGTCCAGGGCCTCTATGAGCCCCCCCACATTTATCCGCCAGGTGAATATGTCCGCCTCGCCGCTTCTTTCTATATGGTCCTCAATGCCCAGTTCCTCTTCATCAATCTCATCGGAAAAACCAGCGTCGGGAAAGAACAACTCCTCTATCACCTTGAGGTGCTTTTCCTCCTCCTTTGCCAGACTCTTGAGCACCTCCCGGGCGCCATCGTCCTTAATCCTGTCGGCAAGGAGAGTATAAAACTTATACCCGTTTACCTCTATCATGGCGGCCTTTTTTACCGCCTCTTTCTCTTCAAGCCTCTCAAAGGACATGGGTGTCTCCGGTTTTTTAATTTTTCCAAGCATTATAAATTTATCAGAAAAACCGTCTCCCGGCAAGGAAACATTTTTTGCGGAACATTAAACTCAGCATTTTGGTTGAATCGGGCCGGGAATAATGATATTCCTTATGCAAAAAGATATGCAGTTTAACAGCACGACTGAGGAGGTTTTTATGGGGCTTCTTGACGGCAAAAAGGGCGTTATCTTCGGTGTGGCGAACGACAAGAGCATCGCCTGGGCTATAGCGAAAAGACTTAAAGAGGAGGGTATGGAACTCGCTTT
The DNA here is from genome assembly GCA_046754225.1 of Thermodesulfobacteriota bacterium. GTDB lineage: Bacteria > Desulfobacterota > GWC2-55-46 > GWC2-55-46 > JADFVP01 > BTQV01. Next base: position 41,481 of record JBHHVI010000006.1, read on the forward strand.
CACATACGCCGGCGAGATCCTCGAATCGAGGGTAAGGCCTCTTGCGGAGTCGGTGGGGTCGAAGTTGGTAATCCCCTGCGACGTTACGAAGGACGAAGAGATTGAGTCGGTCTTTGAAACACTTAAAGGGCAATGGGGAGGGCTCGACGCCCTCGTGCACTCCGTCGCCTTCGCGAAGAAGGAGGAGCTTAAAGGCGAGTATTTAAACACGTCGAGAGAGGGTTTTAAATTGGCCCTCGACGTGAGCGCCTATTCCCTCGTAGCGCTCGCGCGCTTCGCCGCCCCTCTTCTGGAGCAAAAGGGCGGCAGCATAATCACCATGAGCTACTACGGCAGTGAAAAGGTCATCGCCAACTATAATGTCATGGGCGTGGCCAAGGCGGCGCTTGAGGCGAGCGTAAGGTACCTCGCCGCCGACCTCGGTCCGAGGGGCGTAAGGATAAACACCATCTCCGCCGGCCCCGTGAAGACCCTTGCCGCCATGGGCATAAGCGGGTTCAGGTCCATACTCGACCTGGTGGAGAAGAACGCCCCGTTGAAGCGTAACATCACGCATGATGATGTGGCGGGCGCGGCCCTCTTTCTCTTAAGCGACCTTTCAGGGGGCGTAACAGGCGAAACGATTCACGTCGACTCCGGTTACAGCATCATGGGAATGTAACCCGGGGAATGTAACCAGGGGCATGTAATCCGGGACATGTAATCCGTACGGAATGGTCATTAAGCACAGGCACCTTAAAATCCGTAAAAAAAATGAGAATCATAGCCGACCTACATATACACAGCAGGTACTCCAGGGCCACGAGCCCCAGGATGAACCTCAAGGAGATTTCCACCTGGGCCCGCGTAAAGGGGATAGACCTTATCGGCACCGGCGACTTCACACACCCCGCCCACTTCGCGTCCATAGAGGAAGAGCTTGAACCGGCCGGGGACGGGCTTTTCACGCTAAAAGGCCGCAGCACGGAAAAAGACCCACCGCGTTTCATGCTCACGGCGGAGGTGAGTAACATCTATAAGCAGGGGGACAGGACGAGAAAGATTCACAGCCTTATCTTCGCCCCCACAATAGAGGCGGTGAGGAAGATGAACGCCGCCTTCTCCGGGCTCGGCAACATCAACTCCGACGGACGGCCCATATTCGGATTTTCTTCTCAGGACCTTATAAAGATCGTGCTTGACGCTTCAGCGGACGCCATGCTGGTTCCGGCCCACGCCTGGACGCCGTGGTTCTCCGTCTTCGGGAGCCGCTCGGGCTTCGACTCCATAGAGGAGTGTTACGGGGATTACTCAAAACACATCCACGCCATCGAGACAGGACTCTCTTCCAACCCTGCGATGAACTGGAGGGTCTCGGCCCTCGATGGCATCACTCTCCTGTCAAACTCTGACGCCCATTCACCCTCGAAGCTCGGAAGAGAGGCGAACGTACTGGACTGCCCCATGAGTTTTTTCGAGATAATGGATGTCATCAAAAAGAAGGACCGTGAAAAATTCCTCTTCACAATTGAGTTTTATCCAGAGGAAGGTAAATACCACGCCGACGGCCACAGGGACTGCGGCGTGGTATTTACCCCGGCCGAGACCCTGAAGGCGGGAGGTATCTGTCCCGTCTGCGGCGGCCCGCTTACCGTGGGGGTCTTAAGCCGCGTTGAAAAACTGGCCGACAGGCCCGAAGGCTTTGTCCCCGACGGCGCCATACCCGCGCGCCATCTTGTGCCGCTGCAGGAGATAATCTCCGAGGTATTAGCGGTAGGCCCCAACTCCGTAAGGGTAACAAAGGAGTATAATAGGCTTACGGCGGAAGGCGGAAGTGAATTCGCCATACTCCTTGATATGGACGAAGAGGAGCTCACAAGGCTCGCCGGAGAAGAGACGGCACGGGCCGTACTCAAGGTGCGCAGGGGGGAATTGAATATCTCCCCGGGATTCGACGGCCAGTTCGGCAAGGTGCAAATATTTTCCAGGGGTGCGGGGGGTGCGGATATAAGACCAACCGGGCCGAGCCAGATAAGCCTATTCTGACAATTCAACTCCATAAAAATATGTATAAAAAAATACTGATATGCCTTGACAACTCCGACCACTCCACTTCCGGGATAGACCTCGCCCTTGATATCGCCTCATCTACGGGCGGAGCCGTCACGGGGCTCCACGTCTACGCCGCGAGGCTGCACACCTTGAGGTTCCGTCAGATGGAGGACGGGCTCCCGGAGAAGTACCGTAAAGAAGAGGAACTCGCCAGGCAGCGCGAGATCCATAACGACCTTATCACAAAAGGTCTCAAGACAATCTCAGACTCTTACATGGCCGTCCTCTATGCCAAAGCCCTCTCAAGCGGCGCCGGGGCATCGAGCGTCCAGAGGGAAGGCAAGAACTATGACGAAATTGTAAAGGAGACCAGCGGCGGAGAGTACGACCTCGTGGTAATGGGGGCCATGGGCCTTGGAAGGACTGAAAAAAGCCGCATCGGCTCAGTCGCTGAGAGGACGGTACGGAGGATAAAGACGGACGTCCTTATAGTTAAGGACAGTGAGAGCGAAAAAGAGGGCGGGATTGTCGCGGCCGTTGACGGGAGCGCCAATTCATTCGGGGCCGTGAACGCGGCCGTAAGCCTCTCAAAGGTCTTCGACTGCCCCCTTACCGTGGCCGGAGTATACGACCCCAATTTCCATTACTCCGCCTTCCGCTCCATAGCGGGGGTTTTAAGCGAAGAGGCGGCCAATATCTTCAGGTTCGAGGAGCAGGAAAAACTCCATTCCGAGATAATAGACAGGGGACTCGCGAAGATTTACCAGGCGCACGTCGATACCGCCGTCGGGGCGGCCGAAAGAGAAGGCGTAAGGGCCCGCCCCGTGCTCCTTGCAGGCAAACCCTTTGACGAACTCTCAAGGTATGTAGATAAAACCGGCGCGCGGCTCCTTGTCCTCGGAAAAACGGGTATCCACGCCGATGAAGGGCTCGATATCGGAAGCGTAACGGAAAACTGCCTTAGGGGGGCCGGGACAAATGTACTGATATCGTCTCAAAGATTCACCCCCCCTGAAACCGGCTCCCGCCTCAATGGAGAGGGCCCTTTCAGATGGACGGATGAGGCGAGGAAAAAGCTCGAACGCGTCCCTCCATTTGCGAGAGGGGTGGCCCGGATGATGATAGAAGAGGCCGCCGGGAAGGCCGGGGTCTCGGAGATTACGGCGGAGTTCGCCGGCCGGGTAAAAAAGGATATGGGACGCTAAGATGAAGACCATGGCGGAAAACGCCCCCTACCTTGTCTCATGGAACATTACAAGGCGGTGTAACCTTTCCTGCGCCCACTGCTACCTCGACTCAACGGCCCTTGACGGAGCGGGCGACATAACTACTGAAGAGGCCATGAGGTTCGTCGACGAAATAACCTCTTTGAACCCCGGCGCGATGCTCGTCCTGACGGGGGGAGAGCCTCTACTGAGGCCCGATATATTCGAGATAACCGGATACGCCGCTTCCGGAGGCCTTACGGTATTTTTAGGGACAAACGGCACCCTCCTTGACGAAGCCGCCGCGCAGAGGCTCGTCAAGAGCGGCGTAAAGGGCGTGGGCGTAAGCATAGATTCCCTGAGCCCGGCGTACCACGACAGCTTCAGGGGCGTTGAGGGCGCATGGGAAAAGGCCATAAATGGTGTGAAGGCCCTCAAGGGGGTGGGCCTCGACTTTCAGATACAGTTCACCGTAACGAAAGAGAATGGAAAGGAACTCCCCCGGATAATAGATTTTTCCAGAAGGTGCGGGGCGCGGGCCTTGAACATCTTTTTCCTTGTCTGTACGGGAAGGGGCCAGGAGCTGACGGACCTTGACCAGAGCGCCTTTGAATCCACACTCAGAGAGATTGCGGAGGCCCGAAGCGGGCCTCATGACGGGCTTATGATAAGGGCCCGGTGCGCACCGCAGTTCCTGCGGGTCTTAAGCGAAACGCAGCCCGAAAGCCCGCTCCTGCGCGGTGCGACCTCCGGATGCATCGCGGGGAAAAATTACCTGCGTATATCCCCCGATGGTCACGTGACGCCGTGCCCCTATATCCCCGCCGACGAGAATTCTCCCAACCTTAGTGGCAAAGGACTTGTGGAGATATGGCGGGAGGATAAAAAATTCATCTCCCTCCGGGACCCCGCCCATGAAGGGGCGTGCCAAGGGTGCGCATATGAACAGATATGCGGCGGGTGCAGGGCCAGGGCCGTGGCGGGCTCAAAAGACCTTATGGGAGAAGACCCCTCGTGCGGCTACCTTTCCAGAGAGGAAACCCGCCGGGCTTTAAAGGATGAAGAACAAACCCTTGAAGAGGCGGTTTGGACGGACGAGGCGAGAGAGCGCCTTGAAAGGGTGCCGGAGTTTTTAAGGGGCATGGTAGCCGCAGGGGTTGAGCGTTACGCTCTGGCGAAGGGAATAAAAGAGATAACACCTGAAGTCATGTCGGAACTCAAAAGCAGATTATTTTAAATTATTCTCCTATGACGATGAAAAACATTAATGGAAAAGACGGTAAAAGCGGGCCGGTACGTGGCGCGGGCGCGAGTTTCTTCGGTTTTGTTCTCGTATCTACGGGGCTCTTGAATACGATGCTCTCACTTAAGGCCGGTCAGTCCATGGGCCTTTTCAGCTACCTTCCCATTATTCTCGGGGCCGTCTTTATACTTGCCGGGCTTGGGCGCTCCAGATAACCTCAACCTTTCTTGAAATTCCTTACAATAAAAAACTCACCTGTGCATACCGCCAGAAAAACAAAGGCCGACCATAAAAATATATTAAAGCCCCTTTTCGGCTCAAGGTAGAGCCAGTACCACGACGTCATAACGTGCCTTGATCCCTTTTCATTATTGGAGCCGTCCCATGCGGCGAAGGCCACCGGCATGAAGACCCCCTCTTGAAACTGCGCTTCTTTAGCGGGGGTCATGGTCTTAAGCCTCCTCTTCATTATAACCCTCCACCTGCCGCTATCGTAAAAACCCCTCGCGAATAACCCCCGGGGCTCCGACTTTTCCATTTTCTTATAGCCCCGTGAATTTATAAAAGATACCCTCTCAGGGGAGGTCAAGGCGCGGCCCTGCCAGTGCCATATGTTTACTGGCTCACCGGGCCCGCCCATACCGAAGTAGGGCCTTTGCGCCCCCCTTCCCCTCTTCAACGGAAACTGTACGGCTACGGCGTCCCTGAAGACCTCGCCCCCGGCTATCTTCATGGAAACTCTATCGCCGGGCACGCTCTCCGTGGGGTCGTCCCATGCAATAAGAAGGGCCGCCTCTACTCCGTTATAAAGGGCCTTGACGGAAATAGAGTCTATCGTCGGGGTATACTCCTTTTCCGGGACCAGAACCTGCGGGGCGGTATAAAAACTCTTATAAGGGGCCTTATCCCAGAGAGGGTCCTCCGGCGTTTCAGGCAGCGCACCTTCAACGCGTAAAGCATTTATTACAGCCCCGGGGCCGGGTTTTTTATAAGGCTCGGCAAGGGTTTGGACATAGTTGGCTATATCCCACCTCTGCTCCGCCGACAGGCGCCTCTTACTTTCAGGGTCCGCCAGACTCGGCATCTGGGTCCCGGCTATCCCCACGGTTATCCTCGTATATATTGCTTCCGGCGTGCTCCCGGCCCTGAATGTCCAGGGCTTCGTAAGGTTACGCGGCCAGGTCCTGAACCCGAAGTCGTCCTTAAGCCTCTTCTCGCCGTCACCCCTTCCGGCCTTGCCGTGACACTCGGAACAGTTCTTTTTAAAAAGTTTTGCGCCCCTCTCGATACTCTTTTCGGAAGCCTTGACCTTCTTTGATAAATCTATGGGCCCCTTTTCAGGCTCCTTGATTTCAGCGAAGGCCTTAATATACTCTATAACGTTAGTTATCTCCCTCTCCTTCAGGACGTCTTTCCAGGCGGGCATGGCGCTTGCGCCCATCGAGTCCCGGCCCGAATCGCCGTGGGGGAAACTGCCGCTTACCATACTGTAGAAATCCCTCTTCGCCGGGGTAAACTCCTCAAAGGGCGTGGACTTCCACTTGTAAAGTCCGTAGGTAAAATCCCTTGGCGGCGGGTTTAAAAAGGCGGAGGCGGGCCCGTCCCCCTCGCCTTTTTCGCCGTGGCACCACCAGCAGTACCTTTCGTAGACCTCTTTTCCCCTTTGCGCGTCCCCGGCAAAAGACGAGAACGGACTCAAGAAGGAGAGGAATAAAAAAATTAAAATAAAAAAGATTATTTTCATTGCTTAAGCCTTAAATGGCGCATTTAAAAATTTTTACGCTGAAAACTACTCCCACTCCTGGGGCCTGTTCCCGGTGTAATCATAGAGAAAGAGTATGGTCTTCCAGACCTCCGCCTCTGTAAGGGTCTCTTCCCACGACGGCATCGCCGAGTTCCACGGGGCCGATTCCGCTGGAAGACCCACCCCCCCCTTGACTATCCTCCACAGAAGATAGGATTCCTGAAGCTGCGCTATGGTGTCGCGCCCCTTAAAGGGAAGGGGCCGGGGCCTAAGGCCCCGCGCGTAGTGGCCCCTGCCGTCAAGGCGTGCGCCGTGGCAATAAAAACAATTTTTAAAGTATATAACCCCGCCCTCCCTGACCATCTCTTTAAACTTCGCCGGGTCGTCCTTCTCAAGGGACCTGAAAGGGTTTACAGTCCTCTGTATCACGAACCGCTTGCCGTAGGCCCGGAAAGAGGCGGGAGGGGCGGGATGGACATGTCTCTGCTCGTAGGGGGCCTCCAGGGCCGGGGTCAAAAGCCGGTAAGTTAAAAAGGCCGCGGCAAAAGGTATGACAATAAAGACAACGCCCCTTATCCTCCTGTAGCCCGGGGCCTCGATAAATCTCTTTACGGGCATAACGAGCCCCCCGGCGCCCCGGTCCGTTACGGTTAGGACAAGGAGTATCATCAATACGGAAAAGAAGATATAAAGCACACGGAGGCTTGCGGGAAGGGGCAGACCGAAGAGGCCCGGTATGTAAAAGACAATAACGGCTATGGATGTAAGTAGCGCGAATTGTAAAAGCGGCGGTATCTTCATCTATCCAATCTCCGGGCCATCGGTCTACTTTCCGGAAGCCGGCCCGGAGCCGTATGTCAGAGGGGTCGAAGGCGTTACCGTCACTTCCACGCCGGCGATACTCTCAAGATAGGCGGTAACGGCCTTTATCTCCATATCGCCGAGGCCTATTTTACGGCTCCTCACTTCCGGCATGGGGCTAACTGTATCATTGGTGCCGGCCTGGCCGTAACCCTTCAGGACATAGGCCGAGGGTTCGAGCATGGACTCGAATATATATTCAACGGCGTTCAAAGCGGCCCCTGAGTAGTTCGGGTCATTGAGCCTCGAAGAAGCGGCCGCGGCGACACTGTCGAGGAGGTCCGCCCTTCCGTTTTCCCGGTGGCAGAGGGTACAGGCGCCGCGGCCGAAAAATATTTCCTTTCCATATGCGATAAACTCCTCTTCCGTCATTTGGCCTGCGGGGCCGAATGGGGCTTCCTCTTCGCGGGGCCTTTCGGGGGCCACCCTGGGAAAATACTCTACGCCGAAGAAGGTGTAAAAGCCTATGACGGCGAGGCCGAAGCCCACTACCTTTAGAAAATTCTTCATCCCGTCCCTCTATACATTCAGGAAAATCCTTTCATGGGAGAACTCCTGAAAACCCGCGCCTCCTTAATCCACAACCTCTTTGCCGATATTCAACTGGCTCAGCCAGAATATAAAGAGGATTATCGCCATAAAGATTATGGTGCCGCTCGATACGACCTTTACGGCATAGGAGAGGGCCGGCGTAAACGCATCGGGAGAGTTGTCTCTCATTATGCCTGTTATGTGCCACTGCTGCCTTATGGCCTCGCTTACGTAACCCATAAGGCCCATGAGCCATGTAAAGGATACGGCAATGAGGACGAGGGCGTACTGGCTTCTCCGGGCCACCCTGCCCCACCTGAAAGGAGCGAACTCCTTAGCGCCCCGGAAGATAAAATGCTCGATGACCATGGAGACGGTTATTACCACCGTAGTCGTCGCGACCTGCGGTATGGAAGAGGTTACCTTGTAAACCGTGTCGGTAAAATATCCGTAATAGACGCCGAGGTAAATTATATTCATCACGCCGGCGGCGAAGAGAGCCGTTATAGCGGCGCTCCCGGCTGGGGCCCAGCTTACCGTCGCCACCCTGTTCGCCCTCCTGTAAAGAAGGAAACTCAAGAACGTAAAGAGGAGCATTATGTTTATCGCCGTATTCTTGGCCGGCATAAGCCCCAGCGGCGCTATAAGGGCGTGGTACTGCCCGCCCAGGGCGCGCGCCTCCGAGGCCTTGAGGATAAGGGTGTGGGGTGTAAACCAGACAAGGAAGCACAGGAACAACACAAAGGCTATGTACTTTATGTAGCCCGTGTACCTGTAGGCCCCGTCGCTCCTGTGCATGCCGCACCAGAGGTAGTAGTTGGCCGAAAGGAAGAGTGAGCCTATGAGCACGGCCTGCATTATGAATATCCTGCCGAATACGCCGCCCATGAGGGTTACGCCCATCTGCTGGCTGTAGGAATAAATCTCCACGGCAAGCCAGTAACCGGCAAAGGGCAGCGGCAGGAGCGCCGCCACGGCTATGATGCTCGCCGTATAACCCATCCAGTCGTAATAGGCCTTGTCATGGGACGACGCGGCGCTTAAGAATTTATAGGCCGCGTAGGCCCCCACGATGGAGCCCCCGTAGGCGAAGTTGGATATCACCCTGTGCAGGTTCAGGGGGTTCCATAGGGCGGTGTGTATGGCGTGCCATATATTGCCGTCAAAGACCCCCCGCGCGTCAACGCCCCGGGGGGATATCATAAAGGTCATCCAGGCGTTTGCTATAAACATCAGGGTCGTTCCGGCGGCGTTCAGCACAAGCCCCGTGGTAAGGTGCAGCCACTTGAGCGTCCCGGAGCGCATACTGTGCCACCCGTAATAGTATATATAAAGGGCCGCGCTCTCCAGGAAGAATAAAAAGGCGTAGGCGAGCATCGTGGGGCCGAAGATTCGGGAAAGATAACCCATGACCTGGGGATAGAATACAAGGAGACAGAGTAGGAGCAGCCCGCCCGTCAGGGCGGTAATGGAATAGGCCGTTATGCTGACCCGTATGAACTCATAGGCGACCTCGTCATAGCGCCGCTCCCCCTTCGCCATGCCGATGGCCTCGAGTATCAGGACAAACATGGGCACGGATAACACGAAGGCGGCGAACCATAGATGCATCTGCGCCGCCATCCAGACCATGAGCCTGCTGTTAACGCCCCTTAACTTTGGGTAATCCCCGGTCTTCAACTTAGGAGCGGGCTTAAAGCCCTTGGGGGGGGCGGGCTTAAAGCCCTTGGGGGAGGCGGGCTTAAAGCCCCTGTGGTTTGCGGCGCCCTTCTCCATAGAGAAGGCCGCCTTTTTTGCGGTAACCCCGGAAGAGACCCCGCCCTGAGAGGCGTTTAAAGCACCCCCGG
>JBHHVI010000007.1:0-50218 GCA_046754225.1 Thermodesulfobacteriota bacterium
GGCGCCGGCTTCGAGGCCGGAGATGTTATAAAAGAATCTTATTAGCCTTTTATTGGTTGAGACCCTGCTCTTTACCAGCCCCGCCCCTTCAGGAAAACGGCTATTTTCATGGGGAAGCCTCGCGGGTGAAAGTAAAAAAAATTTTTGTTTTACAGGACACGCCACTTAAGGAAAACGGCTCTTTTAAAGAGGGAAGCCTCGTAGGTGAAAGTAAAAAAACATTTTTACCGGGGTTTTTCCGCCGCCCCATACTTAAAGGTTGGAGTTTAGCATGAAAAAGAGAGTCGGGCCGTTATATCTTCTGGCGGGTCTTATCCTTATTGCCGTCGCCGGGTGCGCCGGGCCTGAAGTGAGGTGTCCGTCGCCCGAGGATAACCCCGCGCACCATTACCTCGTGGGAATGCAGCTGCTTGAAGACGCCGACCTCGCCGGAGCCCGAGCCAAGTTCGCCAGGTCCGTCTTCTGCGATAAGGGGTTCGCCCCCTCGTACGGGGGTCTTGCCATTACTGACGCGGCGGCCGCAGTGAAGAGCGGCTCTCCCCCGGACGCCAAACTTGTTGCCAAATCCCACGCGGAGCTTCAAAAGGCCCGTAAGCTTTCAAAACTACCGGAGGAGAAGTTCGCCTTCAGGCTCGCGCGTATGAGAGTCAATAGCGCGCTCCGGCCTGAAAAATGGCTTAAAGAGGTAGAGAGAGACTATAAGAAGGCTATGCGCCTCAAGGTGGATGAGAAGAGGCTCCGTTATTACCATGACAGTGAGGCGGCAAGCTACTTTATGGGTTTGGCCTATATTGAAGGGGGCCGCTACCAGAGCGCCGCTGAGAGGTTCAATGACGTTTTGAGGGCGGGTCCTGGGGGCAAATGGAACGGGCCTGCCGACAAAGGGTGGAAGAGGGCAGACCGCGTTGTGAGGGCTCTCGGCGGGATGACCGTTGGCGATGTGGGCAGGCTCCTGGCGGTGAACAGGGTTGTTACGAGGGCGGCCCTTGCGGCGTTTCTATACGATGAGTTGAAGATAGACAGGCTTTTTTCGGCGAGGGTTCCCGTGAAAAAGCGGGAAGGCCGCGGGGCTTTTTCGCCCGTTGATATAGCAAATAGCCCCTTTAAGGAAGAGCTGCTCGCCGTTATGAAGTGGGGGATAAGGGGGCTTGAACCAGTCTATGACCCCTCCAGCAAGGCTTACCTCTTCCGGCCCGGGAGCGTTGTCTCAAGGAAGGACTTCGCCTTTGTTGTGGAGGATATTCTCATGAAGATTACCGGTGATGATAAGCTGGCCACTGCCTTTGTGGGGCACAGAAAATCCCCCTTCCCCGATGTGGCGACGACCGCGCCGTGGTATAACGCCGTAATGAACGCCGCCACAAGGAACATTATGGAGACCAGCCTTTCCGGCGAGTTCAGGCCCGATGAGCCTCTGGACGGCCCCGACCTTATACTTGCCGTACGTGTTTTGAGCCACCACCTCAATATCCCCTGATATCCATGGAACAATGAGCGGTTCCGGACCGTAATCTTTTCACGATTCATTGAATTCCCCTTCATCTGATAAAAAGACGTAAAATGTGATATAATTAAAAGATATGCTTTTTTTTGATATTAAAACCATTTTTTTTATGAATTTATGCTGAATTTCATGAAATTCGTAAAAAATGTGGTATACTTAAAGTTAAATGCTTTTTTAAGTTTTTTTTCAACTCAGGTGGGCGAGTATTGAAAAACTCAGGAGGGCGGGTATTGAAAAAAATCTTTTCCATTCTTACCGTACTCTTTCTTATTTTCTCAACTACAGTTTTTTCACAAACACCCGCTTCGTCCGGTACGCTAACGGATCAAAGGGACGCCTTTGTCGAGGGTTTCATAACGGTGAAGGGCGAGGGAAGCGGCCCTTCCGGGAGGGGCATATCTTCCGGACAGAGAAGGATAATGGCTCTGCGTGCCGCAAAGGTCACGGCCTTGAGGGAGGCGGCGGAGATAATAGAAGGGGTCGTGATAAGCGGGGAAACGACCTTGAAGGACGCCTCCATCGAGTCAGACGACATTTACGCCTCAGTTCAGGGAGTGATAAAAGGCGCCCGCATCGTAAAAGAGGATTACGACCCTGTGAGCGAGAAGGCTACAGTCTATCTTTCCATACCCCTGACGGGCCCCGGAGGGCTTACGGCGAGGCTCCTTCCTGAAGTGGCGCCCATGGCCACCACCGGCGCGCCGTCCTACTTTCAGCCATATCCCGGCGCGTCCACGGCGGCCCATGACGGGCTTATCGTGGACTGCAGGAATTACCCTTTCAGGCCAGCCCTTATCAACAGGGTCTTCGCGGCCAGCGGCGCTGTGCTTTATGACCCGGCGGCCGTCACCGGCGGCCCCATCGATGGTGAGGGTGGGGGCGGCGCCCTCTACACCGACGGTATTGAAAAGGCGAGAGAGCGCCTTAAGGACCTCGGCTCATCCAACCCCCTGATCGTAGAGGCGAGCGGCCTTTCAAGCCCCACTGATGTTACGGTAAGCGCCGAAGACGCCGTACAGATCTTCGCGTCCAGCCAGGAAAACAACTTCCTGAAGAAAAGAAGAGTCGTATTTGTCTTGAAATAACCTGCTCCACCTGTGACCGCGGTCACACCAATATTATTGGATTTATTGTATATTATAACCATGGAAACAGTAACCATTATAAAGGGAGGTGCTCAGTTGAGAAGGCTTGCCATATTATTTGTAACCCTTGCGGCGTTGCTTCTGTTCCAAACGAAGGCTTTCGCTGTTGTTGATGTGGAGGCAAGGTATTGGTTCACGAATATCGATGGTGAGGCGACGGCGACGAGCGGAGCGGTTATCGGCACCAACGTCAACTTTGTCGACGACCTGGGCATGGAAGAAAACAAGGGTTTTGTTGAAGGCAGGATAACCTTCGAGCTGGGCGGCCACAAGGTGAGATACGGTTATATGCCCATGACATGGGACGGCACGAGGACCATTACCCAGTCAATAAGTTTCGCGGGCCAGACCTTTTCGGCTTCCACAAGCGTCGACACGGAAGTGGAAATCAATTTACACCGCCTGGGTTATGAATATGATTTTATTGATTTTGCCAATAACAAGATCGGCGCCATTATTGAGATGAAATACATTGATGCTCAGATTAACCTGAAAGACTCTGCCCTCGGCCTTGACGAGACAGAGAGTCTGGATATCCCCATACCTACTATCGGAGTCGCCGCTTCAGTGGGCCTTCCCTTCCTCGTGGAAGTGAGCGGTGAGGTTACAGGGTTGACTCTCGGCAGCCAGGCCTATCTCATCGACGGTGAGGTCGCCGTGAACTTCAAGCCCGCGCCCTTTGTCGTGCTGGCCGCAGGCTACAGGTACATGGACTTCCATGTGGAAAAGAACGACAACCAGGTAGACATAAGACTTCAGGGGCCGTTTATAACGCTGAAGGCCGATTTTTAATCCGGTCTTTTTTTTATTCCTTTTAAAAATAAATTCAGGACATTTCAGGCCGGCGACCTGACAGAAACGCCCGGTGAGGGTTCTAAAGTAGAAAAAACTCTCTCCGGCCCTCCGTTGCTTTTTTTCATCCCCTTAAAAAAGATACCCGGAAATTAAAGATTGAAAAAGTTTTCTGGATTTTATAGGGTTTACTTTGTATGGTGTCCTGTCTTTTTTTTGTATGGACAGGGAGCGCTCTGGCCTGTCTCTTTGGCCTGCCCCGGCGCTCCGGGGCGCAGGTGAGTCCGTGGTGTTACGCATTGATGCGCCCTCTGTAAGAATACTTGAAAACATGGCCGCGTTATTGTATTAAAGGGGTAGATGCCCGGGGCTGAGGGGCGTCGCAGCCATGCAGGGGCCGGGGCGGTCTCATTATAGACAACAGGAAAGACATCAGGGGCCGGACCGGGGTGCGGCGGACGGTAAAAACTTTTTTTTGCTTTAAGGATGAGAGGAGATAACTGAAGTGATATTTAAAAAAGGCGCGCTGGCGTTTTTCTTGCCCATAATCCTTGTCATTGCCGGATGCGCCCCGGTCCGAACCACAAAAGAGCCCACGCTCCTTGAGAGCGCCGTAATCGCAAGGGAGGAGGGAATAAGGGCATATGACGGGGAGGATTACGAAGGGGCCCTCTATAAATTCAAGGAGGCGCTCGTCCTTGACAGGAGCATGGAAAACCTGGAGGGAGAGATAACGGACCTTGTGAATATGGGTAGGGCCCTCGTGTACCTCGGAAGACATGATGAATCACTCTCTTTCCTGAACGGCGCCCTTAAACTATCCTTCGAACTAAAGGACGAGGCGAGGCTTTCCTCGACCTATGCGGCGCTGGCCATGACCCACTTCCAGATGCGTAATTATGACGCGGCGCTTAAGGATATAGACGAGTCCATTTCCATCGATAGAAGGCTCGGCCGCTTCGAAGGCCGCGCCCTCAATCTCATGGCCCTTATTTACATCGAGTCCGGAAGGCTTACGGAAGCGTCGCGGGTGCTTGATGCGGCCCTCGGGGAGAATAAAAAAGCCGGCGACCCGGCCGCAACTGCTGACACATACAGGGCACTGGCCCGGCTTATGGCGCGAAAGAATATGGTGGAGGAGGGTATTATTTATTTCAACAAGGCTTACGCCCTGGATAAAACCCATGGGAGCTTCCGTAAGATGGCCCGGGACTTAAGGGGAATGGCCGGGCTCCATATCAGGCGGGGGCGTTACAACGACGCAGTCGTTCTGCTTAAAAGGTCTTATGCCGTTCATATGCACGGCGGGTTCGCCGGCGCGGCGTCAGTTGACATTGACAGGCTTATAGGCGTTTACGAAAAAATGGGCGACCGCGAAAAGGTCGTCTACTATACCACCTTGAAAAAAGGCATCATGGCGGACATTGAAAAATAACGGTTCTGAAAAGATGAAGCCCAGGGTGCTCATAGTCGACGACGACGAAAAGAATGTTATCCTCCTGAACGTCAAGATGGAGAGGGAGGGCTACGAGGTCGAGACGGCGTCAAGCGGGTTCGACGCCCTTGAAAAGGTGGACACCTTCCACCCGGACATAATACTCCTTGACGTTATGATGCCCGGGATAGACGGCTACGAGACCTTGAGGAGGATCAAGTCAAAAGAAGAGACACGCTACATACCGGTTATAATGCTCACAGGGCTCGGCGAGGTGGATGACAAGGTCATGGGCTTCGAGGTGGGCGCCGAGGATTATATAACAAAGCCCTTCAGCCTCCGGGAGGTATCGGCGAGGGTAAAGTCGCTCCTGAGGATGAGGGCCCTTCAGACCCGTCTAAGGGAAACAGAGAAGATGGCCGCCCTCGGGGGGATGGTCGACGGCATAGCCCACGAGGTACGTAACCCCCTTACGGCCATGGGGGGCATGGCCAGGCGCCTCTATGACCACGAAACAGACCCCCTGCACAAGAGGTACGCCGGGGGGATCATCACCTGTGTCGAGCGCCTCGAGAGGATGATGCAGAGGATAGACGAGTATAAGAGGATACTTGTCTCCAGGCTCGAAAAGGGGGATATAAACAGGGTCATAGAGGCGGCGGTGAAAGACGCTTCTGACCTTGTTGACGGAAAGGATATAGAGATAAAAACCGCCCTTATGTCCGGCCCGCCGCCCGTAAAGATGGACTTCTCCAACCTTAAAACCGCGCTCTTTAACGTCCTTCAGAACTCCATAGAGGCCATTGAGGAGAAGGGCGAGATAAAGGTGGAGACTCTACCCTACTCAGGAGATACCGTGCTCGTGAGGATCTCGGACAACGGCGCCGGTATCAACCCCGATGAAATAAGGAAGATATTCAGCCCATTCCAGACCTCAAAGATTGAGGGCGCCGGGTTAGGGCTCACCATAACCTACAGGATAGTCCATGACCACGGCGGGGAGATAACGGTGGAGAGCAAAAAGGGGGAGGGGACGGTGATGAACATCTGGCTCCATCCCATGAAAGGCGCCCAGGGGGAAGAGAAAGTCAAGGCGTGAAAGGCGGGCCGGAGCGGACCGGCAGACGCCCCGCGGGCGGAGTTTTTATGCCCTGAATTAAAGGTTAAAAGTCACCCATCTTCAGTACCGTATCCCTCCTGAAGTTCGCGTCGTCCCTTTCGGGGTAATCTATGTTGTAGTGCAGGCCCCTTGATTCCTTCCTCATGGAGGCTGATTTTATTATTATTTCGGCCACTGTGGCGATGTTACGGAGTTCCACGAGGTCGGAGGTGATGGTAAAGTTCCAGTAATATTCGTTGATTTCGTCTTTGAGAAGATTAATCCTCCTTGTCGCCCTCTCAAGCCTTTTGTTGGAGCGGACGATTCCCACGTAGTTCCACATGAACCTCCTTATCTCATCCCAGTTATGTGTGATGACAACGGCCTCGTCGCTGGGTACCGCCGTGCCCGGCTCCCAGGAAGGTATCTTCGGCGCCTTTAATCCACGGCTGTTTTTTATGAGTTTAACGGCGTCCCCCGAGGCCCTGTCGGCGAATACGAGCCCTTCGAGGAGCGAGTTGGAGGCGAGCCGGTTTGCGCCGTGAAGCCCCGTACAGGCCGTCTCGCCTATGGCGTAAAGCCTCTCTATGTTCGTCCTGCCTGAAGTGTCGGTCTTAACCCCCCCGCATGTGTAGTGCGCGGCCGGGACCACGGGCAGCGCCTCCTTCGTCATGTCAAAGCCGAAACCGAGGCATCTTTCATATATATTGGGGAACCTTTTTTTTATAAAATCGGCGGGCCTGCGGCTTATATCGAGGTATACGCATTCCTGGCCGCTCTTTTTAAGCTCGAAGTCTATGGCCCTGGCGACGATATCTCTCGGGCCGAGGTCGGCCATGGCGTGGTATTTTTTCATAAAGGGTGTCCCGTCAGAGAGTTTTAATACGGCGCCTTCGCCCCTTACGGCCTCGGAAATAAGAAAGCTCTTGGCCTCGGGGTGGTAGAGGCAGGTGGGGTGGAACTGGATAAACTCCATGTCGGCCACCTCTGCGCCGGAGCGGTACGCCATGGCTACGCCGTCGCCGGTGGCCACATCAGGGTTGCTTGTGTAAAGATAGACCTTGCCGGCTCCGCCGGTGGCCAGCACCGTCACCTCTGAAATAAAGGTGTCTATCTCTGCCGAGTCCTTATTGAGCGCGTATACGCCCCACACCATGTCCCTCTTCACGGGACCTATGAATTTTTTGTGGTTTATGAGGTCAACGGCTATATGGCCGGGATAGACCTTTATCTTCTTTTCTTTTTGAACGGCCTCCACAAGGGCCCTTTCAAGGGCCCTGCCGGTAAAGTCCCCGGCGTGTATTACCCTTCTTTTAGAGTGCCCGCCCTCCTTTCCGAGGTCGAGGTCGCCGGCGGGACTGCTCGAGAAGCTGACCCCGAGGGCCTCAAGCTCTTTTATCCTCGCCGGGCCGTCTCTCACCACCATTTCGACTACGTCCCTCAGACATAACCCCGCCCCGGCCACGAGCGTATCCTTTACATGGGACTCAAAGGAGTCGGCGCCGCCCACTACCGCGGCTATGCCTCCCTGCGCGTAGTATGTGGCCGATTCCTCGACGGCCCTTTTGGTGATGACCGTAACAGTGCCGGCCCTGGCGGCCTTTAGAGCGAAGCTGAGCCCCGCTATGCCGCTCCCTATGACAATAAAATCAGACCTTATCTCCAAAGGGTTTTTTCCTCTTCTCCGGGTTTTAAGCTCATTAGGGCCGCACTTGTCTTTGCCTGCCGCCGGCCTCAGTTAAGGTTAGGAAAAGGACGGCCCTTTGTCAATTTTTTATTTTTAAATGTTTTGTTTGGCTTGAGGCCGGGCCGAAAAATTTTTCCCGGTCCTGAGAGTGGGGTCGATGTGACGGCAGTGGTTGCAATTTTTTTCTTTTACTGCTATTTTTGTAGAAAAACCTTATCATATTATCTATATGAAAAAGTTTACTCTTATTATCTTTTGCCTCACCCTGGTGGTCCTCTGGGCCGAGAGGCCCTGCCTCGCGGATTTCTACGGATACAGGGACGCCTCAGGCGTATTCCATGTGACAAACGTACCGGCAAGGGCCGGCTTAAAACTGATAATGCGTGAAACAAGGCCCCCCTCCCGAGCCGGCGTAAAGGGAGAGAAGTTCGAGAATATAATCAAGGGCGCGTCAACGAGGTACGGGGTGGACCCCACGCTTGTAAAGGCCGTAATAAAGGCCGAGTCCGACTTTAACGCCGGCGTGGTCTCCGAGGACGGGGCGATGGGGCTTATGCAGCTTATGCCGGAGACGGCGAGGGACCTGGGCGTAAGGGACCCCAAAAACCCCGTGGAGAACATAGACGGCGGGACAAAGTATTTGAGCCGTCTTATTAAGACCTTTAACTCGGACCTCCCTCTCGCCATCGCCGCCTACAACGCCGGGGAGAACGCGGTAGCGAAGTATGGAGAGATACCGCCCTTTTCAGAGACACGGAGCTATGTTAAAAAGGTGCTCCGTTACTATGACCAATACAGGGTGGCCGATGAATAAAAGGGGGCTTTCGCCGGTCCTGAGGCTCACCCGGCCGCCCGGGACTTAATCCTTCATCTCGAAACGGTAACCTGAGACGAGGCCGCCGGAGGGTGTAAAAGAGATTATGAAGGGGACACTTAACGAGGAGAGCGCGCGAGAGCGGCGAAAGGCGGGTATATGGAACCTTCCCAACACCCTCTCCATAGTGAGGATCGCCGCCGTTCCAGTCGTTATCGTCCTCCTTATTTCCCCGGGCAGACGCTTAAGCGTCATTGCCGCTCTCTTTTTTGTTCTTGTCTGCATCACCGACTGGCTCGACGGATATTTCGCGAGGTCGAGGGGCGACGTCACCTCTTTCGGCAAGTTTCTCGACCCCCTTGCCGATAAACTCCTTATAAACACCTCTTTTATAATGCTCATCCCCCTCGGGCGGGTCCCGGCGTGGGTCGTCGCCCTTATCGTGGCCCGCGAGATCGCAGTAACGGGACTGAGGGCCGTGGCCACGCACACCGGCGTGGTCATAGCCGCGGGGAGCCTCGGTAAATACAAGACCGTCATTCAGATAGTGTGTCTCGTTGCCCTCCTTCTTCACTACTCATGGCTGGGTATCAATTTCCATATGGTGGGAATTCTATTCCTCGTGCCCGCCTTTATACTCACCATCTTGTCGGGCGTGGACTACTTCGTGAAGTTTTTTAAAAGCCACGAATTGGAGTGAATACAAACTAAAAATTACCTGAATAAACGGGTTGTCTAAAAAAATGAATATCCTGCTCATAATGGTTGACAAATAGCTCTAATAAGTTAAAATTTCATTTATAAATTCATTCCCCAGGTCGCATCTAAGTATTACCCATCTTGATTCAACCTTGAAACCCCATCCTCGCCGGCGTTTAACGCATTTTTTTGGCATTTTACCGTCTTTTTGTTATGAAGATAAATATATCGCTGAGGATTGGTCTTTACGTGGGAGGCGTTCTGCTTTTGTGCCTTTCCATCCTCACCTATCTGAACTACTTCCATCACTCAACCCTCCTGAGAGAGATGGGGTTAAGCGAGGCCCGGCGCCTGTCCAATGCCGTATTCAACGAACTTTATACAACGATGATGCTCGGCGGGGGGAGGGTGCAGGGCAGGGCGATTATAAAGAGGTACGAGGGGATAGAGGGTGTGAACGAGATAAGGGTTATACACGGCGACGTTGTCAACAGGGACTTCGGAACCGAAGCGGACGAGGCGGCCGTGGACAGTCTCGATTTGCGGGCCCTCAAGGGCGAGTCCGTCGAGAGGTTAGAGGATTCTGGAACGGGGGTCATGTTGGCCCGTTATGTGCTGCCTATAGATATAAAGGACGGCTGCACCTCGTGCCATGAGGCTCCCGTGGGCACAATAAGCGGGGCCGTCTCGGTGAGTTTATCTCTGGAGAAGTATCAGAAGATCATCGGCTCGCACAGGAAAAAGGAGTTTTTATGGATCGCGTTCATGCTGGGCCTTGTTTCCCTTACAGGTTTTATGGCGGTGAAAAGAAGGCTCATCGTTCCTCTGAATAGGCTTGAAAAGGCCTTCGGCGCGCTCTCAGGGGGCGAGTTGACGCACAGGGTCGATCTTAAGACGGGCGACGAGCTCGAGGAGGTTGGCACGGCCTTTAATAATATGGCCGGCTCGCTCCACTCGGCCAACTCCACGCTCAGCGATATGAATAAAAAATACTCCATGCTCGTGGAATCCGCCGCCGACGCCATAGTGGTCATAGACGTATTGACCATGGGGTTCACCGAGGCCAACAAGGCGGCCTCGGTCCTTACCGGATATTCAAAGGACGAACTCCTCGCCATGCGCTCCTCCGACCTCTATCCGGAGGATACGCGCCCCGAATACACAAGCAGGTTTAAAAGATGGGTCTTTGACGGAAAGGGTTACTCCAATGACAGCGCCTTTATAAGAAAAGACGGCGCGGTGGTGCCTATCGACATCTCGGCGTCGCTCCTTGAGATTGACGGCAAGAGGTTCATCCAGGAGATATGGAGGGACATATCCGAGCGCAAGGGGTTTGAGGATAAGCTCAGAAAACAGATAGAGGAGCTCGAGGACAGGGTCAGGGAGAGGACGGCCGAACTCAATAACTCCCTTAACGAACTCGACGGGGCTTACAAACAGCTGAAAGACTCCCAGAAGCAGATTATAAGCTCGGCAAAGCTCGTCTCCCTCGGCGAGATGGGGGCCGGTATCGCCCACGAACTCAACAGCCCCCTTGCGGGCATCCTTTCCATAGTGGAGGTCCTCATGGGGAGGCTCGCCAGGGACGACAGGAATTACTTCCTCCTTGAGAAGATAAAGGACGCGGCCGTAAGGTCCAAGTACATCATACTCGATATGCTCACATACTCCAGGCCTTTTAAAGACGATGTGTCGCCTATATTCATGAATTCCGTCATAAGGTCCACTCTCTCCCTCTTCGTCTCTGAGATAAAATCAACTTCCCTTGAGGTAACCCTCGACCTCGACCCCAACATTCCGCCTGTCCCGGGCGTTAAGGGCCAGCTTATGGAGGTAATGCTCAACATAATAAAAAACGCGCGTGATGTGCTCTCGGGAAGCGGCACGATCTCCATATCGTCGAGGTCTGTAGAGGAGGAGGGTAAGACCTGGGTGGTGGTGGAGGTGAGGGACACCGGGCCGGGAATCCCCGAAGAAATAAAGGACAGGATCTTCGACCCCTTCTTCTCGACCAAATCAAAGGGGGGCGGTAAGAACGTGGGCCTCGGCCTCTCCATATCCCAGTCCATTATTGAAGAGCACGGGGGGAGGATAGAGGCGGAGAATCCCGAGGGCCGGGGGGCCTTGTTCAGGATTGTCCTTCCTGCGGCCCCGGACCGGGCGAAGAAGGCTGGTAATAAGCGGTAGGACAAAAATTTTCGCACTAATTCTTTAATCCCCGTCTTTTGTTTAATCTCAATTGGACCCGGGGGCGAAGGGAGTGTAACGATGGCGGAACTTGACAGGGAAGGTAAAAAGAAAAAGGTCCTTATAGTGGACGATGAGGAGACGGTGGGCATCGGAATGGCGGAGATATTGAAGGACGCCGGCTTCGACGCAAACTATGTGACGAGCGGCAGAGAAGCCCTTGACAGCATGGAAGAGTCTCCCCAGGCCCTTGTCTTCATGGATATGATGATGCCTGGCCTTAACGGCCTTGATACCTTCAGGGAGATTAAGAAGATAAACCCCGATGTCAAGGTGGTCCTTTTTACGGGTTATTTCAGGGATGTGGACAGCGCCATATACGAGGGGGTAAAGGAAGGGATGATAGACCTTTCCATAAGAAAACCCTTTTTCGCTGACGAGATAGTAAAGGCGGCCAGAAAGTACACGGATAACCCCTGAGCCGTAAGGTTGGCGGCCGGGTGTTCCCGCATCCACCACCCGGTATCTGTAAGGATTGTAAGAGAATAATTACGGCCTCCTTGCCTGTTTTTGTTCCAGATTTCAATGAGATTCGGCAGCGTAAGAACCCGGGCGGCCGTTTTTTTTATACACGACTAATGCCCTTGACATGGAGAAATAATTTATATAAGATTAGAGACAAAAATTGTCACTAAACGCGGAATATGATGACAGACAGGCTCGGGGAACTCCTACTAAGAGAGAAGTTGATAACAACTGAGCAACTTCAAAAGGCCGTCGAAGCCCAGAAAGAGGGCGGCGGCAGGCTCGGATATAATCTTACAAGACTCGGTTTTATCAGCGAAAAGGATTTAACCGTCTTCTTGAGTAAGCAGTACGGCATACCCACCATAGACCTTTCAGGTCAGGAACTTGACCCCGAAATAGTAAAACTCGTCCCCGAGGACGTGGCCAGAAAATACCAGTTAATCCCGGTAAGCAGGACCGGTGCGACCCTTGTCATGGCTATGTCCGACCCCTCAAACATCTTCGCCATAGACGATATAAAATTTCTTACAGGCTACAACGTGGAGCCCATTGTGGCCTCTGACGAGGCCATAAAGGAAGCCATAGACAACTATTATGAGTCCGAGGACTACGGCCTGGACGGGGTCCTGAGCGATATGGACGAGGATGAGATGGAGGTCGTACGGGAGGAGGAGGAGATAGATGTATCGGACCTTAAACGGGCCGTAGAGGAGGCCCCTGTCGTCAGGCTCGTTAATTTCATACTCACCGACGCCATCAAAAAGGGGGCGAGCGACATCCACATAGAACCCTATGAGAAGCTCTTCCGCGTCAGGTACAGGGTAGACGGCATACTCCACGAGGTGATGAAGCCCCCCTTGAAGCTCAAAAACGCCATAGCCTCCAGGATAAAGATAATGAGCCAGTTGAATATCGCCGAAAGAAGGCTCCCCCAGGACGGCAGGATAAAGCTCAAACTCGGAAAGAACAAGGAGATGGATTACAGGGTCTCCGTGCTTCCCACGCTTTACGGCGAAAAGGTGGTCTTGAGGCTCCTGGACAAAAGCAACCTCCAGCTGGACATGACGAAGCTCGGTTTCGAGGAAAAGGCCCTTGGTGAGTTCATGGAAGCCATACACCAACCATGGGGCATGGTGCTTGTAACGGGGCCTACGGGGAGCGGGAAGACGACGACGCTCTATTCCGCCCTCTCTGACCTAAATAAGATGGCGGATAACATCTCAACGGCCGAGGACCCCGTTGAGTTCAACCTCATGGGGATAAATCAGGTGCAGATGCACGAGGAGATAGGTCTTAATTTCGCCGCCTCCCTGAGGAGTTTTTTGCGCCAGGACCCCGACATAATAATGGTCGGCGAGGTGAGGGATTACGAGACCGCCGAGATAGCCATCAAGGCCGCCCTTACCGGCCATCTCGTCCTTTCCACGCTCCATACCAACGACGCCCCTTCCACGGTAAACAGGCTCCTTAACATGGGTGTGGAACCCTTTCTCGTGGCCTCGGCCACGAACCTCATCCTCGCTCAAAGGCTCGCGAGGTTGATATGCCCGGAATGCAAGGAGAAGGTAGAGATACCGGAGAACGCCCTTGTTGACCTGGGTGTGGCGCCGAAGGAAGCTAAAAAAGCCGAGTGTTACAAGGGCAAGGGGTGCGCCACCTGCAGCGGCACCGGCTTCAAGGGCAGGATCGCGCTTTATGAGGTAATGCCCTTTACCGAGACTATCAAGGAGCTCGTCTTGAACGGCGCTTCTTCGGCGGAGATAAAGAAGGCGGCCATAGGCGAGGGCATGATGACGCTCAGGAGGAGCGGCATAAACAAGGTCCTCGAAGGGCAAACGACCATAGAGGAGATATTGAGGGTCACAATGTCCGACTGATTACGTTTTCCCCCCATGTTAAAAAATTTTGGACGGCCTGATTTTGTAACTTTTATCCTAACATTCCTTTTTTAGATAAATTAATATCTTAGAGACATACTTCAAAAACATGCAAAGGTGGACCGGGCCGGGGCCGGCCTGTTTATAGGAGAGGAGAAGCTATGGCGGTTGGAGGACAGTACAAGTTAAGCCTGCAGGAGCTTTTGAAGATTTTGATAGACAAGGACGGCTCGGACCTCCATATATCGGCCGGCTCGCCGCCGAGGATGAGGCTGAACGGCGTGCTGACCACTGTGGACGGTCCCGTATTGACGGGCGTTGACACGAAAGCCCTCTGCTACACTATTATTACCGATATGCAGAAACAGAAGTTCGAGGAGGAGAACGAACTTGATTTCTCTTTCGGCATCAAGGGCCTGAGCCGTTTCAGGGGCAACCTCCTCGTCCAGAGGGGCAGTGTGGCCGGAGTATTCAGGACCATCCCCTTCAAGATCAAGACATTTCAGGAACTCGGTCTTCCCCCCGTTGTAGAACACCTGAGTAAGAAGCCGAGAGGGCTTATCCTTGTAACGGGCCCGACGGGGTGCGGTAAATCCACCACCCTCGCCTCGATGATCGATGAAATAAACCAGCACAGGCCCGAGCATATCGTAACCATCGAGGACCCCATCGAATATCTCCATACGTCTAAGCTTGCCCTCGTAAACCAGAGAGAGGTGGGTTACGACACCTTCAGTTTTAAAAAGGCGCTTAAATATGTGCTTCGCCAGGACCCCGACGTGGTGCTTCTCGGTGAGCTCCGTGATACCGATACCATAGAGACAGCCCTTACCATAGCCGAGACAGGCCACCTCTGTTTCGCCACATTACATACCAACTCCTGTGTGCAGACGATGAACAGGATGATAGATGTTTTCCCCGCGCACCAGCAACAGCAGGTGAGGGCGCAGCTCTCTTTCGTGCTCGAAGGTGTGCTCTCTCAACTCCTTCTGCCCAGGCCCGACGGCAAGGGGAGGGTCTTGAGCCTTGAGATAATGATCCCCAACGTCGCCATAAGAAACCTCATAAGGGAGGACAAGGTCCATCAGATATATTCCCAGATGCAGGTGGGGCAGACCAAATTCGGGATGCAGACGATGAACCAGAGCCTCATGGAGCTTTATTCGAGAAGGCTTATAACGCTCGACGAAGCGGTAGGCCGGAGCCAGGAGCCCGACGAACTCCGTCAGATGCTCAAAAACGCGGGCGCCATGGTCTCCAACATGCCTCTGGGTAGAAAGGTGTAGAGGATGCCGACCTTTGTCTATAACGGAAAGACCAGCGCGGGGGAACTGAGGAAGGGGGAGATCGAGGCCTCAAACCTCGCTCAGGCCACTGCGTCCCTGAGGCGCCAGCAGATAATACCCGTTTCCATTTCCCAGAAAAAGGGTCTTTATGCCACCCTTAACAGCATAAACATACCCGGGCTCACCAGGGGAGTTACGACAAAAGACCTGGCCATCTTCAGCCGTCAGTTCGCCACCATGATAGACGCCGGACTTCCCCTCGTGCAGTGCCTCGACATCCTCGCCAGCCAGCACGACAACGCCGAGTTCAAAAAGACGCTCAATGAGGTAAAGAACGCCGTTGAGGGCGGCTCGACCTTCGCCGACGCCCTGAAGAAACACCCGAAGGTCTTTGACAGCCTTTATGTGAACCTCGTGAACGCCGGCGAGGTGGGCGGCATACTCGACACCATCCTTAACAGGCTCGCCCTCTTCCTTGAGAAGACGGAAAAGATCAAGAACAAGATAAAGGGCGCGTTGACCTATCCCGTGGTTGTAATCGTAATCGCTACGCTTGTGGTAGCCGGGCTCCTTATGTGGGTCGTGCCGATCTTCGAGGGCATGTTTGCGGACTTCGGCCAGGCCCTGCCGGCGCCCACACAGATAGTTGTCTTATTGAGCAAATTCCTGCAGAATTCCTGGTATATCCTAATAGGGGCCATAATCGTTATAGGGATCGCCCTGAACAGGTTGTATAAGACGGAAAAGGGGCGCTTTACCATGGACAAGTTGTTCTTGAAGGCCCCAGTCTTCGGCGACCTCTTGAGAAAGACGGCTACCGCGCGGTTTACAAGGACGCTCGGCACGATGATATCAAGCGGGGTGCCCATACTCGAGGCCCTTGAGATAGTCTCAAAGGCTTCGGGGAACGCCGTTATAGAAAAATCGGTTATGAACGCCAGGGAGAGCCTCAGTCAGGGTAAAACGCTTGCCGACCCCCTTATCGAGGAAAAGATATTTCCCGGCATGGTCACGCAGATGATCGCCGTCGGCGAGTCCACCGGCGCCCTCGACTCCATGCTCAATAAAATCGCCGACTTCTATGAGGACGAGGTGGATAACGCCGTCGATGCGTTGACGTCCCTCATAGAGCCCATACTCATGGTATTCCTGGGCGTGGTTGTGGGAGGACTTGTTATAGCCCTATACCTGCCTATATTCCAGCTCGCCGGCGTGACCAGCGGCGGATAACCGGAACCTGTCATGATGGAACAGGCAACCCCACCAAAGGCCCTTAAGGTCAAGGTCCTGACCATGATGTTCCTGAGGGCCGTCCTTGCCCTCGTCTTCCTCGGCACCACCACATGGTTCCAGGTAAGGGAATATTCCTTCTCGCAGATAAACCTCTATCCGCTCTACGCGATAGTGGTCGCCATAAGCATATTCACAATCCTGTATGCGAGCGCCCTCAGGTGGGTGAGGAACTTAAGGCTCTTCGTATACGTACAGGTCGGTCTCGACATAGCTCTCATCAGTTATATTATCTACGTCACCGGGGCCATAGAGAGTTATCTCCAGGTCCTCTACCTCCTGAGCATAATAGGGAGCGCTATTATGCTCGGCAGAAAGGGCGGCTACTATGCCGCCTCGCTTTCGAGCATATGTTACGGTGTCATAATCGACGCGGATTTTTACGGCCTGCTGCCCGCCGGGCAAAAGGTATTCGCCACCTCTTTCACGCATACCTGGGAGGAGGCCCTTACAACGGTTTCGACTAACATCCTCGCCTACTTCACCGTAGCGCTCCTTACGGGGTATCTTGCCGAGAGGACCGCGCGGTTCGAGCGCGAACTTGAGGAGAAGGGCATAGATTACGAAAAACTCGAAGGGCTCAATAAACTCATAGTCGAGAACATAACGAGCGGAATAATGACGCTCGACGATGAGTCGAGGATAACCTCCTTCAACAGGGCGGCCGAGGCCATCACGGGCTATTCGTTGAGGGACGTCTATTACAGGAAGGTGGAGGAGATATTCCCGGGGATACTTTCAGATACGCACGCCCTTACGCGGGCGGGCCTGAGGCTTGAGGAGAGGGTTAAGAAGAAGGGGGGCGGCGAGGTCTTTTTAGGCTTCATGATGTCCAGGGGTCAGGGGGGCGACGCGGCGAATATCGCCATATTTCAGGACCTTTCACAATTAAAATCCATGGAGGAGCAACTCAGGAGGGCCGAGAAGCTCAAGGCCCTCGGTGAGCTTTCAGTGGGCATAGCCCACGAGATACGAAATCCCCTCGCCTCAATAAGCGGCTCCATACAGCTCCTTAACGACCAGATGAATCTGGAGGAAGAGGACCGCTCTCTTATGGAGATCGTAATGAGGGAGACGGAGAGGCTTAACAGCCTCATAACGGATTTTCTCGTCTTTGCCAAGCCGGCGCGCCAGGAGAGGCAGATGGTGAACCTCGGCGACGTTATAAGCGAGACTTTAAAGATATTTAAAAATTCCCCTCAGGCCGAGGGGATTGATATCGAGAGTTATCTGAGCAGCGAGATATTCATCGAGGGAGACGCGCGCCAGATTGGCCAGGTCTTCTGGAATATCCTCCTTAACTCCGCCGAGGCCATGGACCACAGCGGCAGGCTCACGGTAACCGCCTCCTTCAGGACAGGCTACGAGGGGCTGAGGAGCAAGACGGACGTCAGTTCAAAGTTCGATGGTGATAAGGACAGGGAGTACAGCTTTGTAGGCGTAAAGATAAAGGATACGGGCGAGGGGATAGAGCCGGACAGGCTCGCTACGATATTCGACCCCTTCTTTTCCACAAAGTCGAATGGAACGGGGCTCGGCCTCGCCATAGCGCACAGGATTGTGGAGAGCCACGGCGGGGCCATAGAGGTGAAGAGCAGGGTAGGCAAGGGCACGGTATTTAATGTGATACTGCCTGCCGCCTCCGCCGTGGTGCATTAGAGTTCCGATTATTTTTTTATTCCAGGTGTTTTTTTATGTCAAAAAAAACAAAAAACGCTAAGAATATGATTGTAGTGGTGGATGACGAGAAGGACATGAGGACCTTTTTTGATATCATGCTCCGAAAGGCGGGCTACGGCGTTGAGAGTTTCCCTTCGGGTGAGAGGGCTCTGGAGTTTATGCGCGCCAACGCCTTTGACCTTGTCATCTCGGATATCAAGATGCCGGGGATGGACGGCGTTGAACTGCTGAAGGAGGTCAAGGCGCTGGACCCCGATGTGCCGGTGATTATGATAACCGCCTATGCTTCAGTTGATACGGCCATCGAGGCGATGAAGGCCGGGGCCTTTCATTACTTCACAAAGCCCTTCAATGTGGATGAGGTAAGGCTGTATATCAAAAATGCCCTGGAACACCTTAATCTTAAAAAAGAAAATCATGCTCTCAAGGAAGACATAAAGTCGACTCTGGGCCTCTCCTCCATTATAGGGGAAAGTGAGGCCATGGCCGAGGTATTCAACACGGTGAGGAGCGTGGCCGCCACAAAGGCGAACGTCTTTATAACAGGCGAAAGCGGCACGGGCAAGGAGCTCGTGGCCAGAGCCATACATTATGAGGTGGACGGCGCGACCTCGCCCTTTGTCGCCATAAACTGCGGCGCAATACCGGAAAACCTCATTGAAAGCGAGCTCTTCGGCCACATGAAAGGTTCCTTTACGGGAGCGGTAGCCGAAAAAGAGGGGCTTGTGGAGCAGGCCGACGGCGGTACCCTCTTCCTCGACGAGATAACGGAGATGCCCCAGCACCTCCAGGTAAAACTCCTCCGTTTCATACAGGAGAGGAAGTTCAGGCGCGTGGGCGGCACTGAGGATATCCCCGTTGATTTGAGGATAGTAGCCGCCTCGAACAAGGACGTTCAAGAGGAGGTTAGGGGGGGGAGGTTCCGCGAGGACCTCTTTTACAGGTTGAACGTAATAGGCATCAGAGTGCCGCCTCTTCGAGAGAGGAAGGAGGACATAGCGCTCCTGGCGGGCCATTTTATCCGCAAGTTCAGCAAGGTCCATGGAAAGGACATAAAAAAGATTTCACAAGACGCCCTCAAGTCTCTCATTGCCCACGATTATCCGGGCAACATACGCGAGCTTGAAAACCTTATAGAAAGGGCCGTAACTCTCGAGGGCTCGAATACCCTGACGCCTGCCGGCCTGCCCGCCGACCTCTCTCAGGGCGCGCCCTCCGGCGGGGCGGACCCTCACAATTTGAAGATACCCGAAGAGGGTATGGACCTCGAAAAGACCATCGAGGAGATGGAAAAGGCTATTATCTCCGACGCCCTTAAGAAGACGGGGGGGGTCAAGAAAAAGGCGGCCGAGCTCCTCGGGTTATCCTTCAGGTCAATGCGGTATAAGCTGAGTAAGTATGACATACAGGAAGAATGAACGCGTTAAGAGAATATGCGCCGGTTTACTGCTCATCTTTGTCGCGGTTTTCATACTACTTGCCACTTATCAGACCCAGCACAGGGACTCAGATATCTTCTGGGCCCTCCGGGCCGGACAGTGGATTGTAGGCCACTTCAAGGTTCCGGCGACGGACCCCTTCAGCTATACCTTCTCGGGCTCTGAATGGGTTGATTTTACGTGGGGGTTTCAGGTAATAGCCCACGTATTTTTCACCTTCCTCGGTGGGTGGCGGGGTCTCTTTGTCCTTCAGTTGCTGCTTACCGGCTTGACCTTCGCCGTACTCTATCGTAACCTGCACACCCTGAGTTCAAAAAGGGGATGGCTCGCCGCCTCTCTCCTTATACTTGTCTTTGCCGACGTTTTTCCGCGTCTCTTCATAAGGCCCCATCTCTTCGCCTATCTCTTCGTCTCCCTCTATCTTCTCCTTCTGAGCCTCCATGAGAAGAGAGAGAGGCCGTTTTTTCTCTTTATGCTCCTGCCCTTGCAGGTCCTGTGGGTCAATATACACTCAAGCGCCGTACTCGGGGTCTTCATTATATGGGCTTATACTTCAGGGGAGATTATAGACGGTATTATCAAGGGGGGTTTTGGTTATCTTCGCGGAATTGTCGCCTCCCGGAGAAGGCTCCTCATAGCCTCGGCGCTCCTCCCTGTGGTCTCACTTATAAACCCCTATGGGCTGAAACTCGTCCTCTTCCCGTTCATCCATCAGGCCGGCGCGAACGCCGACGCCTTAAGGCACATCAGCGAATGGATGAGCCTGCCCATTAAAGACCTCTTCTTCTCCCTTTACCCTTTTCCCGTAAACCTCTTCGCCTTCAGGCTGATCTTTTACGGAGGTGTTATCTCGTTTTTCGCCAACTACCGCCGCTTAAGGGCCCGTGAGATAATCTTTTTCGCGGTGGCGTCCTACATGGCGGCGACGCATGCCCGTTGGATAGGGCTCTTCGCCTTTTTCGCCGCCCCCCTAATAGCCTCTAATATTTCCCGATACCTCGACGAAAGGGAAGGGCCTTCGGCAGGGGTGGAAATATGCGCCCTCGGCGCCGCTTCCCTCGTCCTTTTTCTCATGATAGGCGTTTTTTCAAGCAGGCAATTCAGGGTAAATGTCGGCCTCGGCGTACACGGGGTCAATTACCCGGTGGGCACCACGGAGTTTTTGAAAAGAGAGAAGATAGGCGGAAATATTTACAACAGTTACGTCTTCGGCGGTTATCTTATATATAATAATCAGGAAAGAGGCGTCTTTATAGACGGGAGAACCCCCACCGTCTACTCGCCTTATTTTTTCTGGACGGCGAGACGCGCCAATAGCGGCGGAAGGTGGGGAAGGCTCGCCGGAGAGCATGGTCTAACGGCGGCGCTGGTAAAGATTGAAAAACCCTTCTGCGACGCTCTTTACAGCGACAATGAATGGGTCCCGGTGGTCTTTGACGACGTCTCGGTGCTGTACCTGAAGAAGAATACCCTGAATAGAGATATGATAGAGGCCATGGGCCTTGACATGAGCCCATGCTCGGCGAACAGGAAGGTCGAACTGCCCGGGGACAGGACAAAACTCAAGAAGATTGAGGGTGAATTGAAAAAGGTGATAACCGCCCTTGAAGGGGACGGTAAAGGGACGGCCTTCGCCAGGCCACACAGGCTCCTCGGCCTTGTGGAGACGGAGCTTGGCGGGCCAGGGGACCTTGAGGCCGCCGTCGGGCAGTTCAAGGCGTCCCTTTCCATAAAGGACGACAGTTACACAAACTACGACATGGGAATAGCCCTTGGAAAACTCAAAAGGCGCGGCTCGGCCCTGAAATACTTCAAGGCCTCTGTAGCGGCCAATAAAAAATTCCTCAAGGGATACCTCGCCGTCGGCCTTACGCTCTTCGATATGGGAGAATATGAAGGGAGCGTGAAATGGCTTGAGAAATATACAAAACTCGCCGACGACAGGGCCGAATACCTGGGCTATAA
Organism: Thermodesulfobacteriota bacterium; assembly: GCA_046754225.1. Classification (GTDB taxonomy): domain Bacteria; phylum Desulfobacterota; class GWC2-55-46; order GWC2-55-46; family JADFVP01; genus BTQV01. The sequence continues at coordinate 21,428 of JBHHVI010000007.1, forward strand.
GGCCCTGGGGATGGCGTGCTTTAAACTTTCAAGGCTTACATGCGCTGAGAGGGCGTTAAAGAGGGCCGCATTCCTCACAGACGACGAGGAGGAGCTTTCAGAGGAATATTATTACCTGGGAAACGCCTTTTTTGAGGAAAACGAATACGCCGCCGGCCTTGCGTATTATAAGAAGGCCCTTGAGGTAAAGCCAGAATACGCCGTTGTGCTAAAGAAGCTCGCCGCCGAGTTTCAAAAAAAGGGAAGGGTAGAAGACGCGAAAAAAGTAAGCTCTCTTTTTAATGACTGAAAATTCCTGTTATAAGGCCTTTTATCCGGCCTGCGCACAATCATATGGACATAAAATGTCATTAAAGTGACAAAATTTGTCACAAAGCCGGTTTTCCCTCTCTCTCCCCACTATATAACCATTTGTTTTATCAGAGTTTTCTTGTTGGCATGTGAATTGCTATTATATGGTGTGGATGCAGTAATGCCGGCTAAAGAATATTTGAAAGGAGGTAGGAGATGTCCATCAATAGAATTATGGCGAGTTTTAAAGAGAGAGAAGAGGGTTTCACCCTTGTCGAGCTCCTCATCGTCGTCGCGATTATAGCAATCCTCGCGGCTATCGCCATCCCCCAGTTCACAAAGTACAGACTGAGGGCCTATAAGACAGAGCTCGATTCCGACACGAAGAACGCCTACACAGCCGCGCAGGCTTACCTTACAGACAACCCCGCCGCAACTGTAGACACACTCGCCGAGCTCAATGCCGGCGGATACCAGCAGTCTCAGAACATATCCTTTGTAAACGGCGCCATGACACTTACCGCTGGAAACATCGAGCTCAAGACCACCGCCGCGGGCCTTACGGACAACAACTCCGTGGTGCTCTTTGACGGAAACTTCGAGTTCGCAAACAGTCCCTGATGTCATTTGCCTGATGTCATTTGAAGGACTTCTGGAGAATAAAAAGGAGGGGCGCGCTGTCAATGCCCCTCTTTTTTTTCTATTAAACTGACATGGTGGAGCCCACGCAGCTAAAGAGCAGGTATTTTTACGCCGTACTTGTCCTTACAGGGTTTATCGTATACTATCACGCCCTTTACGCACCCTTTGTCTTTGACGACTCCGTTTACGTAGCGAAGAACACCTGGGTCTCTTCCCCGGGCGGCCTCTGGGATACCACGCCGCTCCGGTACATTGGCGACTTGAGCTTCGCCCTCAACTACAGGGTCTTCGGCCCAGGCCCCTTTTTTTTTCATCTTGTAAACGTAATAATTCACATTATTAACGCCGCCCTTGTCTTCTCCCTGATAAAACTCATCTTCAGGACGCCCTTTTTTATTGCGGCCGCTTTCAGGGACAACTCCATGAAAGAGGCAGCTCTTTCCGTAGCGCTCTTAACGTCCCTTGTCTTCCTCGTTCATCCCATAAACACGCAGGCCGTGACCTATGTATCACAGCGTTATACGTCCCTCTCAGCCCTCTTCTACCTCTCGGCCCTCGCCCTTTACGTGAAGGCGCGGACCTCTTCACTCCCTTCGAAGGGGGCCCGAAGCGGCGGGTTTTTTTCACTCCCCTACCTCGGCGCCTTTGTTTCTACGGTCCTCGCCATGAAGACCAAGGAGATAGCCTTTACAATCCCCTTTGTAATGGCCCTCCTTGAGGTGACCCTCTTCCAGGGAGGACTTAAGAAGCGGCTCCTTTTTCTCCTGCCCTTTTTCCTGACCCTCCTCATAATACCCCTGAGCCTCTTGAGGCCCGAGGCGCTCGATTACGGAGCCGCCAACAGGGCCGAGGAGTTCATGAGGCGCAAAAAGATAGAGGACCTTCAGGTCTCCTCGTACCAGTACCTCATTACTCAATTTACCGTAATACCCGCGTATATAAGGATGGTCTTTCTGCCGGTAAACCAGCATTTCAACTATTACTGGCCGTTAAGGAAATCCGTTCTCGAGCCCCCTGTGCTCGCCCTGGGTCTTTTTATTATTTCCCTTTTAACCTTTTCCGCCTACGGCCTCTTTCGCTCCGTTAAGAGGAACCTGCCCTATCTCTTTTTAATCAGCCTTGGCCTAATGTGGTTTTTCGTGACATTGTCCGTGGAGTCCTCGGTCATCCCCATAAGAGACGTTATAAACGAGCACAGGGTCTACCTTCCGGGAATGGGCTTAACCCTCTCGGCCGTAACGGCCCTTTTTTATCTGAGGAAAATTTTGTTAAAAAGATTTTCCATGAAACTCCCGGCGGCTCTTTTTACGTTTGTGCTTGCGGTCGTTGCAACGGCCCCGCTTGGAGCGGCCGCCTTTATGAGAAATGCCGTATGGAGAGACGAGGTAAAACTTTATGAGGTGGACATTGAAAACAACCCCCACGAGGCGGACCTCCATCTGCTTCTCGGGATAGCCTACTTTAAAAAGGGGCGTCTCCAGGACGCGGTAAAAGAGTTTCTAAAGGTTCTCGATAAAAAACCGGGTTTTTATCCCGCACACAATAACCTCGGTTATACTTACACGGCTCTAGACCGCTACGCCGAGGCGGCCGAAGAGTTGCGGACCGCCGCGAGGCTCCGACCCGACAGGGTCTCACCGCACTTCAACCTCGGGGTACTCTATATAAAGATGGGGATGTCCGAAGAGGCGAGGGCCGAACTCGGTGAGGCGCTCAGACTGGATCCGGGGAATAAAAAGGCAAGGGCGCTTCTCCGGAGGATAAATGGCGGGGGGTAAGGGGCCGGACGGAGCCGGTCCCTTGCCTGCGCTATGGCGCGGGGCGCCTAAATAACGCTCTTTTCCTCTATCTCTTCTACCCCCTTTATCTCCACCGAGGTATGGCCGAACTCCTGCAGCCTGTTCGTCTTTACCTTTATGTCGCAGGGGTTGCAGTGGCCGAATACGCTGCAGGGCCTGAAGACGTCCTCTATCTCAAACGCGGGGTCGGTGATGTGGCCGACAGGGGGTCTGCCTTCGTAGAGGTCGCTGTGACACCTGTATACAGCGCCGTCAGGCCCGATGATAAGTTCAGTCGTCTTACAGAGGACTTCTTTCGAGAACTCTTTGTCGCAGGCTCCGGGGTACCTGTATGTGCCGTACATCTTTCCATTGTATTCCCCCAAAAACTCCTTGAGCCTGAAATCGATGCCTGCCCCCCGGCAGTACTTCTCAGCATCGAGTATCTCTTTTTCCTGTGACGGGTGCATTACGCCCCATATGCCTATGCTGTAGCCGGCCCCCTGGAGTTTCAGGACCTTTTCAACAAGGGGTTTGAGTTCCATCACCTCGGGGTGGTAGCTGACCCTTATGGAGGCGTAGGGAGAGGCCCTTTTAACGCGCTCGGGACTGACCTTCTCCATAAACTCGTCGGCGTCAAACTGGAGGTTGGTAAGGATGTCTATATTGAGTTCGGGCCTTATGTGGTTCAGGATGTAGAAAAAATCCCTGTGAAGGCTCGGCTCACCTCCCTGGAGCGTAATGGGGAGATTATCCCTCGACACAATCCTGTTAAGGGCGCGGGCCCACTCAGGTCCGCTAAGATGCCCCTTTGAGGAGCCCACCTCGCCGAAGCTGTTTATGCAGTAACTGCACGTAAGGTTGCAGGCGAGCGTGAGGAATACGGCGATGTAGTTGTAGTGCTCCGGGATTATTACGGGTTTGGCCTTTTCCATCATTTGCCAGCTAAAAGTTTCTCTATATTCCTGAAAACGGTTTTTGGTTTTATATCGTACATGCAGGGCCTTTTCTTGATGCATTTTGTGCTGAGGCACGGCAGGCAGTCATAATCTCCTCTGGGCAGGAGTTTGACGCCGTCTTTTATGTATACCTCGCTGGAGATGGTGGGGCCGAAGAGGGCCACCACCTTTTTGCCGAGGGCGTGGGCTATGTGCAGGCCCAGACTGTCATTGGTGACGAGCATACCGCAGGAATTTATCCATTCGATGTACTTTTCTATGGACTTGAGCCCCCTCTGCCAGGAGATGGTGTATTTGCCGTCAATGAGCTTCTCGAGGTCCTTCCAGTACCCCTCGGGCCATGCCTTTATGGGCCATTTTTCCCCGACGTGGTGGTTGAACCCTATGTCGTACTTGACCTTCGACCTCGGCCTGTAACCGATGGTGGGTATCTCACCGTCCCATTTGGCCCCCACCATGTCGAAGAGGACGTCCTCCCAGTACCTCGGGTTTGTGAGTTTGTCCTTCTGGCTCGTGCAGAGCTCGAGGGCGTGCTGGGAGCCGTCATAGGCGTTGGCGTCCCCGGCCTCGGGGTCGAACCTGAAACCGAACCTCCTCCACGCGTTAAGCGAATCGGCGAAGGCGCATATGCCGGCCACCTTTTCAAGGTTTATAACGGTGTCGAAACGCTCGGCCTGAAGCTGGAGGACCGTGGTAAGGTCGAAGGGAATTATCCTGTTTATAAGTTTGTTCCCCTTTAATAAGGCCCCAGCCTTTTCGTCCACAAGCCAGGTGACATGGGCGTCCTTGTAGAGGGGAAGGAGCACCGTAGAGCGGAGCACGTCCCCGAGGCTCGTGGTGCGGCTTATCTCTCCGACGAGGGTCTCTGAAAAACCGAGTTTTATGATCAAGACCTTTTCTTTAGACATCTCTCCGGTCCCCTGTAAGGTTTGATGTTAAAGCGCCCCCGCCACCCCCGCCGTCGGCGACGCTCTCGACGGCGCTTATGTAAACGCCCCCGGGGTCGTAGCCCCGTCTTTTAAGCCCTTTCTTGCTTATAAAATACCCGACGATGGAATGGGAGCGCTTGAAAAATATCTTATGCCTTAAAAGAAATACCATATCAAGCAATATATGCAACATGGCCCCCCAGAAGACGGCCTTTAACGCCGCGGATCCGAGGGCCATGGCGATGAGATAGAGCGGGGCCATGAATTCAACGGTATGAAAGACCTCAAGACTTAAAAACGCCGGACTGTTCCAGTATCTTACAAGGCGCCGATGGTAACTGAACATACCCTTAAGGCTCAGGTCACTAAAACCGTTGTGAAAGATAAAATCGAGGTAATGGTCTATGTCTATGAGAAAAGAGGCGCCGAAGAACCACAGGGTGTTAAGGCCGAGCGCCGGGTAAAGCGCGCCCGAGGCGGCGGCGCCGATTATTATGTGGTCTCTCGCTTTCATCTTTTTTATTTATCTCCGGCTTACGCGGTTTTTTTCACGGGCCGCTAAAATTTTTCCAGCCCCTCTTTTTTGAATACTTCCTCTGTGTGCTTGAACCTCTCGAGCACGAAACTCTCGTATACGCCCCGGACCGTATTTATAAAGGAAAACTTCATGGGGTATATCCTTGTTTTTACGAGATAGGCCTTCACAAGGAAGTAGAGGACGAACCAAAGGCCCGGGAGCGGCAGTTTTATAAGCCTCTTTACGGTAAGGTTCCTCAGGGACGGCTTCCAGAGACATAACGTTGAAAGGAGCGAGAGGTTACGCTGCATGAGTTTTTCACGGTCGCTGAAACCCTTCAAGGGCGACGTGGACTGATAACTCATGTGCAGGTTATCGAAGTCCCCGTCGAAATAGCCCTTCTTTATGGCGTACTCGGCGAGTTCGGTCTTGGGGTAGGGGAAGAAGAGCGGGAATTCCCCGAAGGTAACCCCGCAGGCGATATTGAGGTCAAGCCCCTCGATATCCTCTTTGATGGAGGTGCCGGGTACGGCGAATATGGTATTCGAAAAGGTCGGTATTGAATGCTTTTTGCAGAGGCCGAAGGCCTTGATCATCGTCTCCTTCGTCATGTTCCTCTTCAAGATGTCGTTACGCACGTGGTCGTTGCCGCTCTCGATGGACATGCTCATGGAGGCGAGCCCCGCCTTCTTGAGCTTTATGAGTATGGGCTCGGAAAGGAGGTTGGCCCTCATAAGGCAGTGGAATGGGAGGCCTATCTCACGGCTGTATTTAGCGGCGAACTCATCGAGCCATTCGTCGTCCTTGAAGACGAATATGTCGTCATAGAATTTTATGAACTGCGTCGCGTAATTCTCCTTAAGGTATTTAAGCTCCGCTACGACCCTCTCTACGCTCATCCTCGAATGGAGCGGCCCCTTACCCTTGTAGAGGAGGTTGTACTTGTGGTTGAAGCAATAGGTGCATTTATAGGGGCATCCCCGGCTAATCATGAAACTCCGCATGGGAAACCTCTTTAACCGTGTGGAGGAATAGACGAGTTCGCGGTCGAGGAAGGGGAGGTCGTCAAGCGACCTTCTCCTGGGGCGTATCCTCTCCTTTATCTCATCGGCGTAGTTCGCCTCAGTGACGATATTCGGGATATTGTCGGGGGAGGAGCCGGACTCGAAGGCGTCGAGGAGTTCTCCCCACGCGTCGTCTCCCTCGCCGACGCAGAGCGCGTCAAAGGGATGGTCCTTGATTATATCGGGAAAGAAAGTCGCGTGCGGGCCGCCTATGACGGTCTTTATGCCGCCGTCCATGCCCTTGACCGTCTCGTTTGCGGCTATGTAGTACTTGTGCTCACCGGTCTTGGCGCTGAAGGCGACAACGTCGGGCCTTATCTCCCTGACGGACCTGGTGAGACCCCCGTCGGCGAGTACGGAGAGAAAGGTCTCGTGCCCCTTCTCCTTTGCCAGCGCAGAGAGGAGCATTATCCCCATGGGGTCTATATACTCAACGTCTTTTATAACAAAAAGTATCTTCATCGCCCGTAAATGTCATCCTCACGCAGAGGGCATGGCCGTGTCGACCCTGCGGGCCGCGGCGCTGTAAAGAGACCTCCTCGCCACCCTTACCTCCCAGAAGAGTTTTAGTATTTCCGAGCCCACGCTCACGATATTTTTAACCTTGAAGGCCTTGGTCGTCCCCGACTGCCTGTGACGAATCTCCATGGGCACCTCGAAGAAACTGGCGCCTGATTTCAAGAGCCTTACGAGTATGGAGGCCATGTAGGCGAAGCCGTGAGTCGTCATGGGGACCTTCTTGAGCATGGCGCCCTTTATAACGCAGGGGCCGTTGTAGTACCTGAGCCGGAGCCCGAAGAGCGTATTGAAGAGGAGCACAAAGGCCTTTGAAATTATCCGCCTCATTGGAGGGCGGACTTCGATGTTCGTCGTGTAGGGGATTATGATATCGGCCAAACCCACAACGGAAAAAATTTTTTTTATGGCCGGGGCGGGTATCTCGTTGTCACCGGGCACCATCATGATATATTCTTTTGAGGCGAGACGCACGCCTTCGGTGTAGTTGTAGCCGAAACCCATGTTCCGCCTGTTATGGATTACCTTGACGCCGTCTTCGGTCTTTTTCAATTCCCCGGCTATCTCACCGGTCCTGTCCGTGCTCTTATCGTCAAAGATGAGGATCTCGTAGCCGGCGAACCTCCCCGTCTCCTCCATGGCCTCTTTTATGCTCGCTACCGTACCCATTATATTCTTTTCCTCGTTATAGCAGGGCACGATTATGGATATGCTCGGTTTCTTTTTCATATTTGCCTGCCGAGGGCTTCTTTTACCGCTTTTATAATATCAGCGCGGCCCCGGTAAAAGGCCTTTTCAAGGACATGGCTCGCCGGGGTGGGCACGTCGGGCAGCGCCACCCTCGTAACAGGCCCCTTAAGGGCCCTGAAGGTCTCTTCGTCTTCAGCCACCTTCGCCGCCACCTCCGCGCCGGCGCCGTACTCTTTCCAACCCGTATCCGCCACTACGAGGCGACCCGTCTTTCTAACGGACTGAAAAACAATGGACGAGTCCAAGGGTTTAAGGGTGCGGAGATCTACGACCTCGCATTCAATGCCCTCTCCGGCGAGCTCTTCAGCGGCGTTCATCGCCTCGTATACCATATGCGAGAGGGCTACGACAGTGACGTCTGCCCCCTCTCTCCGAACAGAGGCCTCGGCGAGGGGGACCCTGTAGACCTCTTCAGGCAGATGCCCCGTATGCTCGTAAAGCCACCTGTGCTCAATGAATATGACGGGGTTGTTGTCGTAGATGCTCGATATGAGGAGCCCCTTGGCGTCATAGGGCGTTGAGGGCATGACCACCTTGAGTCCGGGTATATGGGCGAAAAGGGCCTGAAGGCTCTGGGAGTGCTGAGCCGCCGAACCCCAGCCCCTGCCGACGATCGCCCTTATGGTAAGCGGCACTCTGACCTTGCCGCCGAACATGTAATGCCATTTTGCGGCGTGGTTGGCGATCTGGTCGAGAGAGAGGGGAAGGAAATCGACTCTCATGTGGACGAGTACGGGCCTCATCCCGGCGAGCGCCGCGCCTATGGCTACCCCTGTGACGCCGTTTTCGGCAAGGGGCGTATCTATAACGCGAACTCTACCGAACCTCTCGTGAAGCCCCTTTGTGGTGCCGAATACGCCGCCCACATCGTCAACGCCCTCGCCGAGGACGAATACGTCTTTATCCGCCTCCATGACCTGTGAAAGGGCCTCAAGGAGGGCCTCCCTGTAAGTGCGCCCCCTGAGACCCGGCTCACGGCCGAGCCGCCTGTCAAATTCGCTCCTGTCGCTGTATACCTTTGTCCAGGGCATTTTCTCAGTTCTCCGGGGCGTAGAGGTCTTCAAGGAGTTCGCCCTCTTCCGGTAGAGGGCTGTTTTTAGCGTAGCTTACGGCCGCGTCAATCTCAGCTGAAGTCTCCGAGGCGAGTCCGCTTAAAGCCCCTTCATCGATAATTTTATTTTCCTTCAGGGCCTCTTCAAAATTCTTTACCGGGCATCTCTTCATCCAGTGGAAAAGTTCGTCCATGGGCCTGGCGCCTTTCTCGTAATCGACCTCGGGGCCGACGTGCCCCTTCCACCTGTATGTCTTCGCCTCTATAAGGGTCGGCCCCGCTCCTTCGCGCGCCCGCTTAACGGCCTCGCGCGCGGCGCCGTATACCTCTAAAACGTTGTTGCCGTCAACGCATACTCCCGGAGCGCCGAAGGTGGCCGCGGAGTTCGCTATCCTGCAAAGGGGTTGACGTACTTCCTGCGGTGAGTTGGTGGCGTAAAAGTTATTTTCACACACAAAGACGACGGGGAGTTTTTTGAGGGCCGCGAAGTTGAAGGACTCGAAGAATACGCCCTCGTCATAGGCGCCGTCGCCGAAAAAGGCGACGGAGACGCGCCCGTCACCACGGATCGAAGAGGCGAGGGCCGTGCCCACTGCCATGGGTATGCCGCCGCCCACTATGGCCGAGGTGCCGAGGATGCCCCTTGAAGTGTCCACAAGGTGCATGGAGCCGCCTTTGGCGCGGCTGCAACCGGTTGTCCTGCCGTAGAACTCCGCCATAAGGGGGCCCATGGAAGAGCCCTTGGCGAGACAGTGGCCGTGGCCCCGGTGGTTGGAAAAGAGGTAATCAGACTTTTCGAGGTCGTGGCAGACCCCGGCCGGTATAGCCTCCTGGCCTATGCAGAGGTGGACCGGACACTTCATCTCCTGCTCGGGATAGAGCGCCACTATCCGCTCCTCGAACATCCTTATCCTGAGCATGCTCCTGTACAGGCCCATAAGGAGTTCGGAGGATTGGGCTTCGATGCCATCAAATTTCACAGGTTCATCTGCCATTAAAAAATACCCTAAATAAAATTGACATGCGCCGGGGGTGTGACGAGGTCATGGAGGAACCTGTTAATCTCATCCATCCTGCAGTTTACGCGGCACTTTCCCGTGTCGAGTTCTTCCCTTACGAACCTCATGGTCTTTTTCCTCTTCTCGCCGGACCATATCTCCTCGAAGGTGTTTTTGTTGATGTCGCCGAACAAAAACCTCTCGTCGGAGAGGTGCGCGCTGCAGCCCCATACGCCGCCCGTTGAATCTATATAGGACCAGAAGGGCAGGGCCAGGCACTTCTCGTAGGCCCTCTCTTCCTCCTCTAATTTTTCCATCGTCCGCAACCTGAAGATGACCTTGAACCTCGAGTCGGATATTTTTTTCAGCTCCTCTTCGAGCCGGTAATAACCGCTGTATTTGAAGTCGCTGTACTCTTTGGTGATGCTCTTCAAGTGCTGGGAATAGGGTTTTATCACGAGGTAGTCCGCGCCCGTATCTTTCGCGAGGCGCGCGAGGCCGGCCACCTCGCCGGCGTTTTCCGGCAGGAGTATAATCTGCATCCCTATGGTCGTGGCCAGTCCCGATGAGTCGCGCATCTTTACGGCCCTTCTGATATTTTCAAGGGCGATATTGAAATCCTTTTCCGCCGTCCTGTGGACCTTCGCGTATGTGGCGGGAGTTCCCGCGTTGAAACTAATCTTTATCCAGGTAATGGAAGGGAGGGCGGCCTCTATTATCTTTTCGCTGAAGAGGACGCCGTTTGAGGTTACGGCGACGTCTATGCCGGAGCTTTTGGTGTGGTTGATTATGGAGGCGATATCTTTATGGAGGAAGGGCTCGCCTTCTCCCGCGTACATTATGCTCTTTATGCCGAGACGCCCCATCTCCGTGAGCCTCTCCTTTATCGTCTCCGTTCTAAGGAAGCGGTTCTGGTAGCCCATGTAATCGAGGCCGCAGTAGGTGCACCGGTGGTTACAGGCCCCTGACGGGGATACCTCTACATATATGGGGTATACGTCGTCCCCCTTGAGCCATTCACTGACCCTCCCGACATGGTACATGAGTTTATGGCTGTCTATTCTGAACCTGTCCAAGCCCTTTTCCCTGAAGCGTTATTGTCTTCTCCACTACGCATATCTTATTCAATTAGATTAACATATATGCGGGGTTGAGACAATTTTTTTAAAATTTCTTAATCTTGAACTAATCCCCTCGTCTTTGACATGCAGAGAGTATGTGTTAATAATATAATCAAAGGTCCTTTACCGGTCCAAGCAGTGAAAGGGAAGATATGGGAAGGCTCAAAAACCGCATAATGGCGGCGCTCATAACGAGGTTTCCACGCCTCTTCGACCTTGAGAAGTACTCGGAAAAGGTTGAGGCCGTCAAGGTGGAAGGTGTGCCGTGGACGCCCCTTACTAAGCCGCTTGAGAAGTCTACCGTCGCCATAGTCACCACCGCCGGCGTCCATCTCATTGGGCAAAAACCCTTTGACATGAAAGACCCCGACGGAGACCCCACGTACAGAGTTCTCCCGTCCGCCACACCCGTAAGCGAACTCATGATAACCCACGACTACTACGACCACAAGGACGCCGACAGGGACATGAATATCGTCTTTCCCGCCCAGAGGCTCGCCGGGATGGCTGACGCGGGATTAATCGGAGCGGTGGCGGAGAGTAACTATGGTTTTATGGGCCACATTGTGGGGGCCCATGTGGAGACGCTCATGAAGAAGACTGCCCCCGAGGTGGCGGCGCTCCTTAAAGGCGAGGGTGTTGACGTCGTCCTTCTCACACCCGGGTGAGGCATCTGCAATCGGTCCGTGGGACTGATACAGAGAGAGATAGAAAAGAGCGGCATCCCCACCATAGCCGTCTCCATTTTGAGGAAGTTTACAGAAGAGGTCAACTCCCCGAGGGCGGTCTTTTTGAAATGGCCCATGGGCCACCCCTTCGGGGAGCCGGACAGGGTTGACCAGCAGATGACCGTCCTTAAGAGCGCCCTGCGCGCGCTCAGGGAAATAAAGGAGCCGGGCACTATTATAGACCTGCCTTACAGGTGGAAAAGATATGAGGACCTCAGTAAAGAGTTTTAGTCAGGCAGGATGATTTAATTGTAATAACCGCCACTTACATCAGAAACATAAGATGCGGTTTTATAGATTCCATCTCAGGAAGGCCGCGCCAGTAAGGGCCAGCGCCCCGAGGAGCGTAAGGGCCCATATGAGGTTGGTCCTGTGTTTTTCGAGGGCAAGGTACTGGGATATTTTAGTACCCCCGTTCTCCTCGCCGGAGCCCCCATCCATTACAAGGGCCCTGAGTCTCGGAGCCACGGATAACTTCAGATAAACGGTGATGAAGAAGGCCCCGGCTGCCGAGAGGACCTTTACGAGGAGCGCGATCATGGCTATGGCGGAGACTTCGGGTATGGCGCCCTCGTAGGCGAGGCTCAGGAAACCGAAGGCGGCGCCGCTCAGGGCCTGGATAATAAGGAATACAATCCATATATTAAGCGAGACCCCGAAAACCTCCTCTAAGGTCCTCACCCTGGCGAATGAAAAATCGCCCTCAACTGCCCGCCCTCTTGAAAGGAGAAGGAGAAAATAGAAGGGGCCCGCGCCGAAGAGCGCGGCCCCCGCGTTGTGGACGGACTGGTTTATGGACAGTATGGTATTGAAATCCATCAAGGCGCTCCTTGACCACTTAAGTCAGCCCCACTGCTCAAAGGGGGTTACTCGACAGTTATGGTAACGCCGTCTCTTATGTCGAGTACGTGGTGGCCTTTAGTGGAGAGCCGAATCTCTAACTGGTGCTCGCCTTTTGTAAGCCCCGTTATCGTATATTCGCCCTTCACCCCGCGTAGCGGTTTTACCAGTTTGCCGTCCAGATAAAGGTGCACGTGGTCGCCCCTTGAGCCCTTGTTCAGTATCTCGAAAGAGACGACGACGGAACTGTCCTTTATAACTGCGCCGTCTTCAGGCGAATTGATCTTCACCACCCCGTCCGGCGCGGCCTCAGCGACAACCATGGGCCCATTTGACGACGCCACGGCCTCTCCGGCCAAAAAACCTCCCGAAAGTACGGCCACGGCGAGCCCTGTTAAGAAAAGAACCTTAAAGATACTTGAAATCTTCATGACGGCCTCCTTTTTTTAAAGGGATATTTTAGGATTTATTTCAGTCTAACAGTATTTCCGGGACTGTCAATGGGCGCGGTTTTTTTCGTAAGAGGGCGTCCAGGCGTTATATTAACGAAAACATCTTGACAATAGAGGTTTTTTAAAATTAATATATAAAATGCACGTTTGATCAGGATATTTCGAAATCTGTTACCCTGCCGGGCAGGGGCGCAGAGACCACGCGCCGGGTCTTTAGAACAAAATCCGCCCTCCGCAATACCGCCTCAATAAATTGAAGGCGGTTATATGTCGCGGCGGTTTTTTTGGGACATGACTTTTGAGGGGCAGGTCCGGCAAATAAAAAATAATATGAGCATCCAAATATTGCTTCCATGAAAACTTTATGAGGCTATGAAGTTTAAGACCTTTGAAAACGGAATACACCCCGATGACCATAAGGAGCTTACGGAGAAGAAGACCGTCGAGAGGGCGGCCCTTCCCGGCAGCGTAATAATACCGCTTCAGCAACACGCCGGGCCGACCTGCGAGCCCCTTGTAAAGAGGGGGGACGTGGTGGAGGAGGGCCAGAAGATAGGCGACGTAAAGGCCTTTATAGGCGCCCCCGTGCATTCGAGTATAAACGGAAAGGTCAAGGAGATAGACTCATATCTGCACCCCGTGGGGATGAAGGTCTTGTCCGTAGTCATAGAGAGCGACGGGACCTCGAAGGAGTGGCCCAGGGTGGAGGGGATTGACCTCGCCGCTCTGACGCCAGAGGAGATAAGGGGCCGGACAAGAGACGCCGGCATTGTGGGCATGGGAGGGGCGGCGTTCCCCACTTCCGTAAAACTCTCCGTGCCCAAGGGCAAAAAGATAGACACGGTGCTCCTTAACGGATGCGAGTGCGAGCCCTATCTCACGGCAGACCACAGGATCATGGTCGAGGCCCCTGAAAAAGTTATCTGGGGTTTAAGGGCCCTCATGAAGACCTCGGGAGCCGAAAAAGGCCTTATAGGCATAGAGGCCAATAAACCCGACGCCGTGGAGGTCATGAAAGGCGCGATTTCCGGTTCGCCGGAGATAGACGTCATAGTCCTTGAGACAAAATATCCCCAGGGCGCTGAAAAGATGCTCATAAAGGCGGCCCTTGGCCGCAAGGTCCCCCTCGGCAAACTCCCTCTTGATGTGGGTGTAGTCGTAAATAACGTTGGTACGGCCGCGGCGGTATACGACGCTTTTCATTATAGCAAACCTCTTTTTGAAAGGGTGGTCACTGTTAGCGGCAACGGTATTGATGAGCCTAAAAACCTCCTTGTCCGCGTGGGTACCACCTTTGAGGATGTTATAAACCAGTGCGGAGGGCTTAAGGGGGGCGCTGGAGAATTCGAGGTCCTGAACGGCGGGCCGATGATGGGTATTGCGCAGAGTTCCCTCAATGTGCCGGTGATAAAAGGGACCTCCGGAATAACCGTCCTCGCCGAGGATAAGATAAAGGCCGTCCCCCTGGAGCCCTGCATAAGGTGCTCCGGTTGTGTCGAGGTCTGCCCCATGGGGCTTATGCCCTACAGGCTCGGCGACTACGGCATAACGGACAGGACCCCCGACTTCAAGGGCTGGGGGGGTATGGCGTGCATAGAGTGCGGCTGCTGCTCATTTGTCTGCCCTTCGAGGAGGCCGCTACTGCAGTGGATAAGAGTGGGCAAGCTCCGTGTGCGTCAGGAATCGCAGCCGGTGAGCGCCTGATTCTGGCTTGACATATTTTATTAAATTTCTATTGTAACTTCCTATAATTGTTGTAAAATTTGTTTTTGCCGGATAGAGAGGCCATGGAAGAAAAGACCCCTGAAAAGGCAGAGCAAAAGTCCCCCGCTGGAAAACCGCCTGAAAAACCGGATGAGAAAAAGTCCGCCGACTTGCCGGCTGAGAAAAAGCTTGTCGTCTCCTCATCTCCCCATTTCCTGACTGACGAGAACATACCCAAGATAATGCACAATGTGATACTGGCCCTCATCCCCGCCATGGGCTTCGCCGTCTATTTCTTCGGCCTGAGGGCGCTCCTGCTTATTGTCGTCTGTCTCTTCTTTTCTCTACTTTCAGAGTTCGCCATGCAGAGGATTCGCATGAAGCCGGTAAAGATTTACGACGGGAGCGCCGCTATTACGGGAATACTTCTCGCCCTCACGCTTCCGCCTGATTTTCCCGTGTACGGGGCGGCCCTCGGCTCTATCTTCGCCATAGTCGTGGGAAAGATGCTCTTCGGCGGGCTCGGCTATAATATCTTCAATCCGGCCCTCATAGGCAGGGCCTTTCTGCAGGCCACATACCCGGTGCTCATAACCACCTGGGCAGAGCCGCGCACAATAGCAAAGGCCGTTGACGCGGTATCGGCGGCCACCCCGCTCGCCCTTATGAAGTTCGAGGGGCACGCCACCCCGGTTATGGACCTTTTCTTCGGGAACGTGGCAGGCTCACTGGGTGAGACATCGGTTATCGCCATACTCATAGGCGGGTTATTTTTACGCTATAAGGGGTATATAAACTGGAAACTTCCCCTTGGCTACCTCGGCTCCATGGCCTTTTTCGGCCTCATATTCTGGCTCTACGACCCGTCCCATTACGGTAGCCCACTCTTTCATATCTTCGCCGGAGGGGCCATGCTCGGGGCGTGGTTCATGGTTACGGACATGGTTACGTCTCCCGTCACACCCCTCGGCCAATGGATATTCGCCTTAAGCGCCGGCATGCTCGCCGTTATTATAAGAAACTTCGGGGGGCTTCCCGAAGGCGTGATGTACTCCATACTCTTTATGAACGCCTTTGTGCCGCTTATTAACAGGCACACAAGGCCGAAGATATTCGGAGAGGGCTACGCCGTAAAATAGCCTTTAATCTTTCAATAAAAGGACTACGGATTGAGCAAATTCGTTAAAATGTTTTTGACCCTTACGGTCCTCGGCGTCATCTCCGGGCTTATCCTTTCCGGCGTATTCAGGATGGCCGACCCCCTTATCAAGGCCAACAAGGAGAAGGAGCTAAAGTCCGCCATCTTCACCGTGCTACCCGGGGCCAGGGACTACAGGACGATAAGGAAGACCATTGGGAAGGGGCATGGGAAGGGGAAGGAGGAGGAGGCCGTCGTGTATGTGGGGCTCGGCGCTGAAAAAACCCCCATAGGGATAGCCTTCAAGGCCGACGGCAACGGCTTTCAGGGCAATGTGGCCGTCATGGTGGGCCTCGACCTCGATTATCTTAAATTGAAGGGCATAGAAGTACTCGACCAGGTGGAGACCCCCGGGCTCGGCAATAGAATTGTGGAGCCTCAGTTCAAAGAGCAGTTCAAAGGTGTTGAGGTAAAACCGAAGATAGAATATATTAAGTACAGAAAACCGGAGAAGCCTAACCAGATACAGGCGATTACAGGGGCCACCATATCTTCCGACGCCGTTGTAAGCAATATTAACAGGGCCGTAAAGAGGGTTACGGGGCTTTTCAAGAAGGAAGACATCCAGAGGGCCGTGGAGGAACCAGGCGCGGTCCACGAAACTTTAAAGGAGAAGACAGATGGCAGTTGATGATAGCCCGTCTCTGTCTCATGAGTTTAAAAAGGGCCTCTGGCAGGACATAGCACCTTTCAGGCTCGTCCTCGGGCTTTGCCCGGCCCTTGCCGTCACAAATTCCGTAATAAACGGGCTCTCCATGGGGCTTGCCACGCTTTTCGTCCTCTTCACGTCGAGCGTTGTTGTGTCGGCTGCGAGAAAATACGTGGCCCCGCAGGTAAGGATAGCCGCTTACGTCGTGATTATCGCCATTATCGTTACGGTGACGGACCTTTTTCTGCAGGCCATGTTCCCGCCCATATCAAAGGCGCTCGGCCCCTATGTCCCGCTGATAATAACGAACTGCATAATTCTCGGAAGGGTGGAGGCCTTCGCACAGAAGAACCCCGTTTTACCCACGGTTATGGATTCCCTCGGAACGGGCATAGGCTTTACGGCGGGCCTGACGATAATGGGAATAATAAGGGAGTTTCTCGGCTTCGGTTCCATTTTAAACGTAAAACTTCTCGGCGACTGGTTCACACCATGGATAGTGATGATACTGCCCGCCGGGGCCTTTCTTGTAATGGGTGGGCTCATAGCCCTTGTAAACTATATTACCCACAGAAAGGAATCAAGAGAGAATGCTCTGTAGGAGGATTAGTTGGGTCTAATAGTCGTATTCATATCGGCGTCCCTCATACACAACTTCGTCCTTACCTATTTTCTCGGGTTATGTCCTTTTGTGGGGGTCTCCAACAAGACGGAGAACGCCCTTAACATGGGGCTCGCCACCACCTTTGTCATGACCTTGACGGCGGCGGCCACGTGGCCCGTCTACCATTATATCCTCGTCAAATACAACATACCCTTTCTCGAGTATGTCTCCTTCATCATAATAATAGCCGCCCTCGTGCAGGTCGTTGAGATGTATATAAGGAAATCGAGCCCCTCGCTTTACAGGTCTCTCGGCATTTATCTCCCGCTCATTACCACCAACTGCGCCGTACTCGGTCTCGCCCTCTTCATGGTCCTCAGGGACTATAACTATATAAAGAGCATTATCTTCGGCTTCGGCACGGGTGTGGGCTTCACCCTGGCGCTCCTTATGATGTCGGGCATCAGGGAGGAGCTCGAGTTCGCCGATATACCAAAGCACTTTCAGGGTACGGCCATAACGATGATTATCGCCGGCATGATGGCCCTCGCTTTCATGGGCTTCGCAGGGCTCTTGAGGTAATGGGCGCCCCGGGGGAATACAGAGGTGCGTACGCTCTTTTTTTGATGAGTTTCCCTTTTGAGTCGTGGTATAATAAAAAAAGTGCAATAAACGGAGGTTGATTAATTTGGCTTCGGGAATAATAGTAGCGTCGGCGGTGAGCATGGGCGGCATAGGGGCGTTTCTCGCCGCGGTCCTCGCCTTTGCCGACAAAAAATTTCATGTCCAGGAGGACCCCCGTATCGAGAGGATTGCCGGAATACTGCCCGGCACCAACTGCGGAGGTTGCGGCCATCCTGGATGCAGGCCCCTTGCAGAGGCCCTTCTGAAGGGCGAGGAGCCTCCAACGGCCTGCGTGGCCGGAGGTAACGACACGGCCGTAAAACTCGCCGAGATCCTCGGAGTAGAGGTGGGCGACGCCTCGAGGATGATCGCCGTAGTACTATGCAAGGGCGGCAACGCGGAGGCCGTAAGGAGCGCCGAGTACAGGGGGGCCCTGAGTTGCACGGCCGCGGACCTTACCGGCGGGGGCAAGGGTTGCGTATACGGGTGCCTGGGATACGGCGAGTGTGTTGACGCGTGTGACTTCGACGCCATGGCCATGGACGATAACGGTCTTCCCGTGGTCTTCCATGACAAGTGCGTGGGGTGCGGGGCCTGCGCGAGGGCCTGTCCGAGAGACCTCATAGAACTCCACCCCGAAGAACATACCCTCTTTGTCTACTGCAAGAACAGGGACAAGGGCGCAAAGGCGAAGAAGGTATGCAACGTGGCGTGCATAGGCTGCGGGCTCTGTACAAAAGACTGTAGCGTTCCGGGCGGCATTGTCCTGAAGAATAATCTTGCCGAAGTGAACTTTGAGCTCGCCCCGCAAAGCGACGAGTCCATAAAGAGGTGTCCCACGAAGTGCATCCACAACGGTCTGGAAGAGAAGGTTACGAGAAAGTCCTTTTTCTCCAGGCTCCCCAAAAAGGCAGGTTGATAATGTAGGCCGGTTGATGAAGAAGGACGGCACGGACGGCCCGCCGGTCACATTTGAGAAAACCTGACATTGGCTTAAAAACCTTCCCCGAAATTTTATCGGCCCAATGGTGACGGTGCCGGTTCCCTTAAGGGCCGGCGCGTCCTGGTGTTGATTTATAATTACTAATTTGGTGTTAATAATCTTTTAATTAATCTTTGCTACCATTTGATATAGCAACTATTGTAACCTTTTTTATGGAACGTTCATGACTCGTATTTTTAAAAAGATACTCCCCGGCGCGGCGGCCCTCATGCTCATGGCGGCTGTTGTTTCATGCGGGAGTTCGAGCGAGCCAGTAGGGGACGCCCCTTCACTAAGGGGAGGGGAGACGCGCGCCACGCTTTCTCCTGGATTTTTTTCCGGTCCTACGGCAAAGGCCTATTTTATCGCCCGGGAGATACCGGAGATACTCGACTCGTTACACTGCTACTGCGAATGTAAAAAACACATGGGCCATAAGAGCCTTCTTACGTGTTATGTCGACGGCCACGCCGCCCGCTGCGACGTTTGTCAGGACGAGGCCTTCATGGCCTACGACCTCTTCAAACAGGGGCGCGACGTCAGGTCTATAAGAAGGGCCGTCGATGAAAGGTTTTCAAGAATATAGACGGAAGGGGGGATAACAGTGCAGAACAAAAACACGGTTATTGGAATAGTAGTCGCGGTAATAGTGCTGATTGTAGGCATAGGCGGCTACATTGCCGGTAAACGGTCTGCCGGCGACATGGCCGGCTCAAGCGTTTATAATAACAGCGGGGCGGCGAAGGCGGTAAGCCAGCCCGCGAACCACTCTTCGCTTGTTTCAGACCTTGAGGCCAGGTTAAAGGAGAACCCCGACGACATCGACGCGCTCCAGACCCTTGCCGATACCTACTTCTCCATGAAACGCTACGACGACGCCATTAATTATTACAAAAAGGTTGCCGTCCTTTCCCCTGAAAACATCGACATATATAACGAGATAGGGCTGTCCCTCCATTATAAGGGAGAGTCCGGGGAGGCCTTGAAGTATATCGAAAAGGGGCTGAAGAAAAACCCTTATCATCAGAGGATGTGGCTTACCAGGGGTTTTATCCTCGCTTACGGCGTGGGCGACCTTAAAGACGCGGCAAAGGCATGGGAGAAGGCAAAGGCCCTGGACCCGGCAAGTAATGTCGGTAAGGCGGCGGCCGACTACCTCGTACAGATAAACAAAGAAGCCGACAAGAAATAAAATAAATGAACGGTAAAGTTAACGAGGCAGGGGTGCGCGAAACCCCCAGGAAAAAGCGAAAAACAGTACCTCAAAGGATCCGGTCTTTCTTTAATTCACTCAAGCTTACGCTTACCGTCCTGATTACCTTTGCCGCTGTTTCCATCTTCGGGACGGTAATCGAGCAGAACAAACCCGTTGAGGAGTACCTGTCGACATACGGGCCCGGGTGGACCAAGGTTATATTATTTACCGGCCTGGACAACATGTTCTACTCCTGGTGGTTTATCGGCCTCGCCGGCTTGCTTGTCATCAATATAATCATATGTACGCTCGACAGGTTCCCACCCAAATGGAAGTCCCTCTTAAATCAGAAACCAAAGGGCAAGTTCGCGCCCAGGATTATAGATAACTGTTCCCACAACCAGACCTTACACTTTGACGAAGGCCTGGAGAGCGTCTCGGAAAAGGTGGGGAAAGTCTTCAGGAGGAGGAGATACAAGGTAGCATCCTATCCAGCCGACGGGGAGCGTTATTTTTACGCCTGGAGGGGGACGGTCGGGCGCCTGGGCTCGGATGTAGTCCACATAAGCCTGCTCCTGATTCTCATCGGCGCAATACTCGGCGGCGTATACGGCTACAAGGACTTCAGGGTCGTCTACGAGGGCAGCACCATGGAGGTGCCCAAGGCGGACTTCAAGGTAAGGCTCGATAAATTCTGGATGGAATATTATGACAACGGCCAGGTAAAGCAGTATAATTCTCTCCTTACCGTCCTTGAGGGCGGAAAAGAGGTTATGAAGAAGCAGATATGGGTAAACGAGCCGCTTTATTTCAAGGGCGTACGCTTTTATCAGAGTAGTTACGGGGCGGCGTGGAATAAGATCAAAAACGCCAGCATAGGCATAGTCAGGAAGAACAGCAAGGCCCTGAGTTCCACCGCCACCGCCGAGTGGGGTAAGCTGAAAAAACTCCCCGAAAGCGAATATTCCGTAAAGTTGGTGGGTTATACAGCCGACTTCGCCTACGATGAGAGGACAAGGCAGGTCTTCTCCCAATCCGCCGAGGCTAAAAACCCCGCCGTCAGCGTAGAGGTTTACAGGAAGGGGAAGCTCATTTCCACACCCTGGCTCTTTTTGAAGTACCCCGGGATCTTCCCGGGCATCCCCGATTCTGAAGACGACCTTGTTTTTGCCGGATTCAGGGGTATAATGTATTCCGGCATATCTTTAAACAAGGACCCCGGCACCAATGTGGTATGGGCCGGGTCCATCGTAATGGGCCTCGGCTTCATCCTCGCCTTCTTTATTTTTCACAGGCGCGTCTGGATATATTTGAAGGAGACCGATGGGTCCACGGAGCTTAAGGTCGGCGGCCTTATCAACAAAAATCAGTTTGCTTTTGAGAAAGAGCTTAAAGATATAGTGGAAGAGTTAAAATCATAGTAGATTATTTGACGCCCGGGGGGTAGTGTATGATACTTTCTTTGGTCTTTTTCAGTTTTTCATTCGCCTTTTATCTTTTGAGCGCGATATTTTACATAGGGCACGCGGCCTTCAAGAAGAAGTGGCTCGGCCAGATCGCCACGACGCTGGCCCTGGTGGCCTTCCTTTCCACCACCATGATCCTTGTGTCAAGGGCGGGTGAATCTGGACACGCGCCGTTTTCAAACCTTTACGAGTCCATGGTCCTCTTCGTATGGGCCATAAACATAGGCTACCTGCTCCTGGAGTTCAGGCAGAAGTTCAAGGCCATAGGGGCCTTTGTAATGAGTGTGGCCTTTATCTCCATGGTCGCCGCCTCCATGCTCCCCTACAGGTTTAAGAGCTCCGGCCAGCTTAACCCGGCCCTGCAGAGCAAATGGCACTGGATGGTGGACCTCCTTTCAAAATTCGGCCTTGAGAAGTACGCCATAGGCTGGCTCGATTTTCACGTCTTCACCACCTTCGTTGGCTATGCCGCCTTCGCGATAGCCTTTGCATTAAGCCTGATGTACCTTATAAAGAACAGGGCCGAGATGAGGGGCAGAGTCAACTTCATGGTATCCGCCTTCCCCGAATCAAGGTCTCTGGACGAGATAAGTTACAGGGCCATAGCGTGGGGCTTTCCCTTCCTTACCATAGGGATAGTCTCCGGCGCCATGTGGGCCAACTACACCTGGGGCCAATATTGGAGCTGGGACCCCAAGGAGACCTGGTCGCTTATAACGTGGTTTGTTTACGCGGCCTACCTCCACGCAAGGGTAACGAGGGGATGGAGGGGCAAAAAGGCCGCCTACATCGCCATAGGAGGCTTTTTAGCCGTTATATTCCTTTACTGGGGCGTGAGTTTCATCCTGCCGGGCCTGCACGCCTATGCTTAATAAATAAGCGAAAAAGGCCGGCTTCACCGCCGGCTCGTTGAGTCAGGCTGTAACGTCGGCGTGGGATTGCACAAAAGGTCTTTTGATGATTTTAGCGGAAAAGGAGGGTTCAGCGCCTGCGCGTTGAGTCAGGCTGTAACGTCGGCGCGGGAATGCACAAAAAACCCTTGAATAAAAGATTTAAATCGGGTTGAATTAAGAGGATATGGCTGAAGAGGAAAAAGACAAGGGGCTCCCGAAGCCCGTCATAGCCGGGATAGTCGTGGTGGTTGTGGCTGTTGTGGCTTACATAGTCATGAGCCAGAGCCAGAAGTTCGAGCCCGTGGTGAAGGGTTCCGAGGCCATTGATTTTACTCTGCCCGACCTTGATGGCACTGAGATGAAACTTTCTGATTTCAGGGGCAAGGTGGTCTTCCTGAATTTTTGGGCCACCTGGTGCGACCCCTGCAAGGAGGAGATACCTTCAATGCAGGCCATGTACGAAAGCCTTCAGGGTAAACCCTTCGAGATAGTCGCCGTAAGCATTGATAAAGACCCGCCTGAGAGGGTTAAGGCCTTCGCCGTTGAATACGGGATAACCTTTACGGTGCTTCACGACCGCAGGGGCAGGATAAAGGACACCTACAAGACGACGGGCGTTCCGGAGACCTTTATCATCGACCAGAACGGCGTTGTGGCTGAAAAGGTATGGGGCCCCAGGGACTGGTCTGACCGGCGCAGCCTCATAACCATACTCGACCTTTTGGAAAACGGCCCCAGGCCCATGGACTCTTACAAGAAGAAATTGAAGAAATCAAAAGACCCTTACTCTTGAAAGGTCCAGGGACAGGTTATAAGAGATGAATACCGAGGTCTCCATACCACTCGCCTTTCTTGGCGGCATACTTTCTTTCGTCTCACCCTGCGTGCTTCCCCTTGTTCCATCCTACATATCTTTTGTCACCGGTATCTCCTTTGAGGACCTTACGAGCGAAGACAGCGGCCAGTTAAAGAAGGTAATCATCTTTAACTCCCTCATGTTCATCCTCGGTTTTTCCACCGTCTTCGTTGTAATCCTCGGCTCTTCGGCGCAGCTCTTCGGCTCTGTTTTTCTCAAGTACCAGGATGTGGTCAGGAAGGTCGGGGGTCTCATCATCATACTTCTCGGCATACATATAATAGGCATAATCAACCTGAAGATTCTCCAGAGGGACAAGAGGCTGCATTTTTTCAAGGACAAGCCCGCCGGGTTTTTAGGCTCATTCCTCGTAGGCATCGGCTTCGCGGCGGGATGGACTCCGTGCATAGGCCCCATACTTTCAGCCATATTCGCCGTGGCCGCCACTTCAACAAACCCGTGGTCCGGCATGGAGCTTTTCCTCGCCTATTCCCTGGGCCTCGCCATACCCTTCATGCTCACCTCACTCGGAATAAACACCTTCCTGACCCACTTCTCCAGATTGAAAAAACATATGAGGATCGTATCCGTCGTAACGGGCCTTTTCCTTATCGTAACAGGGGTCTTGATTTTTTCAAATTCACTTGGTATGATAGCCGTGTATCTTAACAGGATCATCCCTCAATTCAGTTAAACAAGGATAGGCGATGAGCAAACTGCTCGTAGAGGTCTATGCGAGGACTGACTGCTCGGCCTGCGAAGGCCTTAACAGGCTGGACGCCGCGGCGTGCTGTGAGATGTGCTGTGACGCCAGGAAGGTCATAAACAGGGTGA
The DNA here is from genome assembly GCA_046754225.1 of Thermodesulfobacteriota bacterium. GTDB lineage: Bacteria > Desulfobacterota > GWC2-55-46 > GWC2-55-46 > JADFVP01 > BTQV01. The sequence goes on from JBHHVI010000007.1 coordinate 45,069, forward strand.
TGAGCGATATCCCCTTTGAGATGAGGGAAGTGGATATATGCACAAGTGATGACCTCTTCAGGAGATACAGGGAAGATATCCCCACCGTCTTTATCAACGGGCAAAAGGCCTTCAAGTTCAAGGTCGATGAAGCCGAATTCAGAAAGAGGGTCAAAAAGGAATTGATAAAGGACGGGCTGAAGCGCATTGGGACCAAAAAAGAGAGTCAGTTTTTGTAGCACCCCCGCCAGGGAGTGTTTTTATGACAATACCTTCTGTACGACCCCCCACATCCATAAGAGCGTGCAGGGCCGCCATTAAAGAGGCGCCGTCTTGCAATTCCGCCTGAAATTGTCTATATTGTTGAGGAATATTCTGTTCCACCGCCTTTTTTTCCGGTGAGCTTCAACTCGCTCAATACCGAAATTCTATTCTACTCCTGTAAGAGGCGCCAACTTTCCGTATGTAACCTGTATAATGAAAAATGATGAAAAAAACTTTGTTTTACGTAATTTTAATCCTCTTATTCTCAATCCCGACGACCGCCTTTTCCCGGGACGCCCATATAGATGATGTTAATATCAGCCTCGCCCCGGACTTCGGGGTATCTTTTGAGGTGAAGAACGCCTTCACCGCCAATATTGAGGAGGCGATAAAAAGCGGCGTGCCCACGTCATTTAAATTCGTTGTGGAGCTTCAGAGAAGCCGGAGGTTCTGGTTTGACAAAGACGCGGGCAGATGGGAGTTCAAGCATACCGTCAAGTATGACACATTGAAGGAGGAGTATAAGATAATCCTTGAGGAGAAGGGTTTCGGCCCGGTGAGGACCAAGGACTTCTCCGAGATGAAAAAGATAATGTCAACGGCCGACTCCGTGACTCTGGAGCCCACAGGCCGGCTCTCCGGGGGATATAACTATCAACTGAAGGTTAAGGCGGAGCTTTACACGGTACGACTGCCGTTCCGTCTCGATTACCTGCTCTTTTTCCTGAAGCTCTGGGATGTGGAGACAGAGTGGTTTGTTTATAACTTTTCTCTTTGAATTTTTTAATGGACAGTACGAAGAAGATAGAAGCCGAGCATAAGAGGCGCCTGAGGGAGTATCTGATAATCCTCGGCGTAATACCGCTTATAGCTCTACTCACCTATATCGAGTCCCATATCTCGATAATAAGCGGCGACGTCCCCATACCCACCAACATATTTATCCTGGGCCTTATAAACCTGAACGTAATACTGCTTATAGTAGTCATCTTCCTTGTGCTCCGTAACTCGGTAAAACTTTTCTTCGAGCGAAAGAGCAAGGTCATGGGCTCAAGGCTCATGACCAGATTGACAACGGCCTTTGTCACTCTTACCATCATACCCACATTTATCCTCTTCTTCGTGGTAATAGCCTTCATAAACAAGAGCATAGACGGTTGGTTCGATATCAAGATAGAGGATTCCCTGAAGGAGTCACTGGAACTCGCCCAGAATTACTACAGGGACACAACGGACAGGATGCTTTCCGGGGCGAGGATAATCGCGGCCAAGGCGGGAAGTGACGCCATTGTCATCGACAACGAACGGCTCGGCGCCTTTATTGAGACCAAGATGGAGGAGAACGATTACTCCTCCATAGAGGTCTTTTCGGCTGACGGCGCGAGGCTGATCTCATCACTGGCAAGCTCCGTCAACAAGAACATGGTGCCTGACGCGGAGTATGACCAGATAGAAAAGGCCATCGGCGGCGAGGCGTCGAGCTTTGTCCAGGCAATGGACCTGGGCGACGTGGTGAGGGCGGCTTACCCTGTATTCTCCCCGGGCGGCGGCGATGTTATGGGCGTAGTGGTGGTAAGCTACTATGTCCCGAGGAGCCTTCTTAAAAAGATGAAGGAGATATCGGCCGCCTTCGAGGGGTACAAGCAGCTTAAGCTCCTCAAGAACCCGGTAAAGGTCAGCTACTTCGTCATACTCCTCATAATAACGCTGCTTCTCCTTTTCTTTTCCATATGGATAGGCAGATACCTCGCCAAGGGTATAACCGTGCCCATTCACAAGCTTGCCGACGGAACCCATGAGGTGGCGAGCGGCAACCTCGATTACAGGATAAACATAGAGTCCGACGACGAGATAGGGCTCCTGGTGAAATCCTTCAACAGGATGACCGAGGACCTGAAGGCGGGTAAAACCAGGATAGAGGAGGCGAATATCGACTTGAGGCTGACCAATACCGAGCTCGAGCAGAGAAGGCGTTACATCGAGATAGTGCTCGATAACGTCACCGCGGGCATTATCTCCATCGACAGGCTCGGTACGATTACGTCCATAAACAGGGTCGCCGCCGAGGTCCTCGGCACAAAAGAGGCCCATGCTCTCTCAAAGAACTACCGCGACGTCCTGAGGGAGGAGGACAGGGTTGTCTTCAGGGATATGATAAGGCACATGAACGAGATAGGCGCCGAGACAATGGAAAGGCAGATAAGGCTTCAGGTCCGTGACAAGACCCTCATGGTGCTCGTGAACCTCAACGCGCTCCGCGACGAGAGGGGCAACTACCTGGGTATGGTGGCGGTCCTCGACGACCTCACCCACCTTTTGAAGACCCAGAGGATGCAGGCATGGAAAGAGGTCGCCAAGAGGATAGCGCACGAGATAAAGAACCCCCTTACGCCCATAAAGCTCTCGGCCGAGAGGCTGAGGAAGAAATACCACGACGCCTTGCCCGAGGCCACGGTCTTTGAAGACTGCACCAGGACCATCATAAAGCAGGTCGACGAATTGAAGAGCCTTGTGAACGAGTTTTCGAATTTCGCCCGCATGCCGGCCGTCCACCCCGCCCCCAACGACTTAAACGAGATAGTGAGCGAGACGGTGGCCCTTTACAAGGCGGGCCAAAAAAAGATATCCTATGAGGTGAGGGCCGATGAGAGCCTGCCCGTGCTCGACATAGACCGCGACCAGATGAAAAGGGTAATCATAAACCTCATTGACAACGCCGCGGCCGCCGTGGGCGAAGAGGGCCTTATAAGGGTTGAGACCCATTTCATGAGGGACCTTCAGGTGGCGAGACTCGAGGTCATCGACAACGGCGCCGGCATATCCGGCGAGGCAAAGCAAAGGCTCTTTGAGCCGTATTTCTCCACAAAACGCTCCGGCACCGGGCTCGGACTCGCCATAGTGAACAATATCATATCCGACCACAACGGTTACATCCGGGTGAAGGACAATAACCCGGCGGGGACAAGGTTTATCATCGAGCTTCCCGTTAAGGCGGCCGCCATATGAATACGATACTTATCATTGACGACGAGAAGGATATAAGGGAGGCCCTGTCGGGAGTTCTCGCCGATGAGGGTTTCGGCGTCACCACGGCCGCTTCCGCCGAGGAGGCTATTGATGGGCTGAGCTCCTCCCTGCCCGACTTGATACTTCTCGATATCTGGCTTCCGGGCATGGACGGTATTGAGGCGCTGAAAAAGATAAAGTCCTCTTATCCCGATGTTCAGGTAATAATGATATCGGGACACGCCAATATAGATACCGCCGTAAAGGCGACAAAGCTCGGGGCCTATGATTTCCTGGAAAAGCCCATATCCCTCGATAAGGTGGTATTGGCCGCCGAGCACGCCCTTGAGCATAAAAGGCTCGCCGTTGAAAACCGGGAGCTTATGGAGAAGGCCCTTTCGAGGTATGAGATTATCGGCCTCACCGGGGTAATGCAGGAGCTTAAAAAGGGTATCATGAGGGTGGCCCCGGCCAACTCATGGGTGCTTATAACCGGTGAAAACGGCACGGGCAAGGAGTTTGTGGCGCGTAACATACATCTGCTTTCCGGCAGGGCCGCCAGGCCCTTTGTCGAGGTGAATTGCGCGGCCATTCCCGAGGAACTGATAGAGAGCGAGCTCTTCGGCCACGAAAAGGGCGCCTTTACAACGGCCCTGGCGCGTAAAAAGGGGAAGTTCGACATCGCCGACCGCGGGACGATATTCCTCGACGAGATCGGGGACATGAGCTTGAAGACTCAGGCAAAGATTTTGAGGATATTGCAGGAGCAGTCCTTCGAGCGAGTGGGAGGTACGGAACTTATCAACGTGGATGTGCGTGTCATAGCCGCCACAAACAAGGACCTGAAGCAGGAGATATCAAGGGGCTCTTTCAGGGAAGACCTCTTCTACAGGCTGAACGTCATACCGCTCCATGTGCCGCCGCTCAGGGAGAGGAAGGAGGACATACCGCTCCTTATAGGCCATTTTCTCAATGAATTCTCACGCCAGACCACAAGAGAGGTCCCGGAGGTGGAAAGGGGGGCCATGGAGAAGCTCCTGAGTTACAACTGGCCGGGAAACGTGAGGGAGCTTAAGAACTTGATGGAGCGCCTTGTCATAATGACGCCCGGCAACACTATAACCCTGGAGGACCTTCCCGATTACATTAGCGGCACAAAGAGCTCCGGTTATTCCGAAAAGATATTCAACAACTCGCTCCTTAAGGAGGCGCGCAGGGTTTTCGAGAAGGAGTTTATCCTCAGAAAACTAAAATCCAACGGCGGTAACATAGCCAGGACCGCAGAGGCGATAGGCGTAGAGAGGAGCCATCTTTACAGGAAGATAAAGAGTTACGGCATAGAGTACGAGGAATCGTAATCATCGAGGTTTTTTTATTTTATTGTTGATTTTAGAGCTTATATGTATTTTAATTCATTGATATTGCAAGCACTATTATTGCAGGCCTGAAACCGCACCTTTGAATAAGCAACTTGTCGGTCCGCTGAACCCTTCGAGAAAATTCATCCTTGATTTTTAATGGCTTTTTATGGCGGCGCAGGAAGATTTCCCCCGCTATTAAATTAAAAGTTTAGATTAATTAAATAAAAACTTGACATAGGTTTAAAACGATGCTAAATTCGTAATTAGATAAACGTATAGTGATATTTTTAATGGAGAGGGCTTTCAACACCAAATGTAAGACGTCTTACAGATTATTTGTCTTTGATTTGTATAATAAAATTGCCGCAGACAAAGGCAAAATCCTATAACATCACGAGTTTTCATCAAGTGGACTGAAGTGGCCTGTAAGTTTCTTGAAGAGGATTATGAGGCACTCGAGGGTATGAAAAAGCCAGTTGTCCTGGTAGTCGATGACGAGCTCAACATAAGGGAGCTCTTGAAGCATGTCCTTCAGGACTA
>JBHHVI010000008.1:0-49159 GCA_046754225.1 Thermodesulfobacteriota bacterium
TGTGTAAAAAGGGTGAGTTTTTTCGCGCTTTAAGATTCTCTTGACATTTTCCGAAGATTTGCTATAATATGTGCTATAAAATTTCATAGCGACTCGTGACGGGTCCAAAAGCATTGGTTATGAATGCCACGGTACGACTGTGTCCAGTCTGTACTGATGGCACTTTTTTTTGGAGAGGTTTATTCAGCAGGGTATTTACCGCGGAGACAGGCTGTAAAAACCGGGTTGGTTTTTGCGGCCCTTTGAAAAATGAGAGGCATAAGATGTATTTTTCTCAAAACAAAAAGATGCTCGTCAGCGCCGCGGTACTCTTCGGGGCCCTCGTCCTCGCAGACGCGGTACTTCTCCCGGCCTTCGAACCATACTCCTTTGAGGGCACTTCCAGGCTTGATTACATATCGGGCATTCTAAACGAGAGCAAAACAGGGTTGAGCGATGATGACGAGGCAAAACTCGCTCGTGTTATCCTCAATGAGAGTTCGTCCTATAAGGTGGACCCGCTCCTGGTGATGGCCCTTATAAAGACTGAGAGCACATTTTATAACTGGGCCCGGTCTTACAAGGGCGCCAAGGGGCTTATGCAGATAATGCCCATGACGGGCAGATGGGTAGCCGGGGAGCTTGACCTTGAGTGGGAAGGCGACCATACGCTCTTCGACCCTTATGCAAACGTAAAGATGGGGATACATTACCTCTCTGTCCTCAGGGAAAAATACGGGGAAGACACCTTTTTGACACTTGCGGCGTATAACGCCGGGCCTTCCAGACTCTCAAGGATTATAAGGGACGGCGGCAGTCTGCCAAGGACTTACGCCAGCAAGGTCCTGGCCAACTATAAAGACTTCCAGAAAAAGGCCGGTTATACCGGTTATAATTGACGGCGGGTTTGAAATAAAAATACCCTTCCACGCGCCTATCGGTTATAATCAGCGAACCGGCGTTTTTTTTTGCGCTAAGGACTGATTTTTTCTTTCCGTACAGGTACGGACGTTTTTGTTGAAATAAAAATTCCGGAGACCCTGTCATGGCCTTCCGCGCCCTCTTCTTATTTATCATTTTTGTAATTTCCAACTCCTGCGCCTCGACGAGGAGTTTCGTCGTTGAGTTAAGTGATACGAACCTGGCCCAGGGTGGAGTCGAGGTCTTCCGGCTTGGCGGCGCTGCAGAGGGGATTTCTGCCTCCTTTACCGGCGGCGAGGCCTTTGTCTTGGAGGCGGAGAGCGGAAGCTGGGGGGTGGTGGCGGCGGACCTTGAAACAGAGCCGGGCAGCTATGAGCTGATACTAAAGAGGGGCGGCACTAAAATCACCGCGACGGTGGATGTAGTGGAAGGGGATTACGGCATGCAGCGCCTCAAACTGCCGCCGGATATGGTGGAGTTCAGCGGCGAGACCCTCGAACGTATTAAAAGGGAGAAGGCGCTCTTAAGCGCCTTGTGGTCACCTTCGAGTGAAAAACAGGGAGAAGGGCCCCTGTGGAGCGGCCCCTTTATCATGCCCGTAGAGGGCCGGGTCACGGGCAACTTCGGGAAAAAGCGGATATTAAACGGAAGTCCAAGGCGTCCCCACGGGGGCGTGGATATCGCCGCCCCACGGGGCACGCCTGTTAAGGCCTCCAACAGCGGCACCGTGGCCTTTACAGGGGATTTTTTCTTCTACGGCAGGTTTGTTGTAATCGACCACGGCCTCGGGGTCTTTACCCTCTATGCCCACTTGAGCGCAATAGATGTTGAGCCCGGTGAGGCGGTGGACAAGGGCGAGGTCATTGGCCACGTGGGCGCCACAGGCAGGGCCACGGGCCCTCATCTCCACTTTACGGTCAAGGTGGGCGGGGCGAAGGTCTCACCGGCAGGGTTTTTCCGGGCTACCGGCCCGCTTATCAGCGGGCCGTCCATGGAGACATCGAAAGGGGCGGCGTCCGGTTAACATATTAGCGTGCCTGCCGGCCTCTTCCAATGGGAGATTAGGGGGCGGCGCGTCCTGATATGGTTTTGACGCCCCGCTCTTTAATGGGAAGGGTAATTTTCAAGTCACGGGAGGAAGGTATCTTGGTTGAGAGGATAGAAGAAGAATGGAAGAAGCCTGAACACGTAAAGGCCTTTGTTACGGCCATGCGCGCCGCAGTGCCCTTCGGGGCCGCCCAGATAGACGTAATGATAAGGCTCGCCGGTTCTGTGGAGAGGCCCGTTGAGAATTTTCTCGACCTCGGGTGCGGAGACGGGATACTTTCCGAGGCTGTTCTGGCCCGGTTCCCCGAAGCCGCGGCTACGCTTATTGACTTTTCCGAACCCATGCTCGCTGAGGCCCGTAAGCGGCTGGGTGGCCGCGCCTCAAAGATGGATATCGTCAGCGGGGATTTCGCGGACCCCGGCTGGCTCGGGCCCGTAAAGGGCAAGCCTCCCTTTGACCTCGTTATTTCCGGCTATGCCATCCACCACCAGAAAGAGGAGAGGAAAAGGGAGCTTTACAGGGAAATATTTTCAATCCTTGGCGCCGGCGGGGTCTTTATAAATATAGACCGCACATCGAGCTCCTCTGAGAGGATAAAGGCCCTTTCCGACCAACTCTTTGTGGATTCTCTTTACGCCGTGCTCAAGGCGAAGGGGAAGGCAAAGACCTATGAGGATGTGAAAAAGCGTTATACGGAAAGGGCGACAAGGGAGGCACACTTTCTCTCAAGTGTTGACGCCCAGTGCGGCTGGCTCCGCGATACGGGTTTCGTGGACGTGGACTGCTACTTCAAGGTCTTTGAACTCGCCGTCTTCGGCGGCCGCCGCCCGTAGGACCCCGGCTTCACCTCTTCCGGTCGGGTATATTGACTATGTGGTACACGAACTGTCCGGTTATTTTGATCTCCTCTACATTGAAGTTTTCAGGGAAGGGCGGAAAGGGCGCGGCGAGCTTGATGGCCGTTTCGGCGGCGTCGTCGAGGACGGCGTAGCGTGAAGAGGTTTTCGTCCTTACGAACCTGAGCGTTCCGTCTTTGTTGATAGCGAAGCTTATGTCCAGTTTTCCCTGCCACCCGTTCCTTACGGCTACCGGCGGATACTCCCAGTAAAGCTCTATCTTGTGTTTTAAGTCTATGAAATATTTTTGATATTTCAGTTCCGTCGTGTTTAGAAGGAGCGTCCTGTTCTTCTCCCCTTTTGGGGCGGCGCTCTGATACTCTCTCTCGAGCTGTGCGACCTTTTCCTCGCTTAGAAGGAGGTTCGGCCCCTTTGTAGACGCGCCCGGCCCGGGGGTTTTTTCCGCCGCTGTGCGACCTGGCCCGCCGCCTCCTCGCCGCGCCGCCGCCTTTTCTCCAGCCCTTTTCGAAGCCGTAACCGCCGGGGTCTCTCTGCCCGGTTTTTTAAGTGTTGTAACCTTAGCCTCCCCGGCCCCGGCAGGCTCGGAAGGCTTTTCGTCGGGCTCTTTGCCGGTGGATTTTTTCAGAGGCGCGCCCTTTGCCCCGCTCTTCGGCGCGCCAGCCTGGGCTTTTTTAACGGCGGATTTCTCCGGCGCCTCACCGCCTGAGGACTTTTTAAGTATCGACCCCTTGGCCCCGCTCTCAGGCGCGCCCCCTCCGGCCTTTTTTGCGCCTCGTTGAGCGACTTTAATACGCCTTTTGACCGTTATTCCTTCCGGGATACTCTCCTTTTCCACTACACTCGTCCTGTCGGCGTACCTTGTGGGCTTCTTAGCCGTCTTTTTTGTTGTCTTCGGCGGCTTATAGCCGGGGGGGAGTTCGACAATCTGGATAATGGCGGGTTTTTTGTAGGGAAGGGCCCTTTTGGATAGCCAGTCGAGTTTCGGCCCGGAGGCAATGAAAAACCATACGAGCACCGCGTGCACGCAGATAGATATGAGGAGACTTATCCTTAATTTTGTCGGTCCTTCGTCAATGAAGTTTTTAGTTGACACGGCGGTACAATTCTGTCAAGATTTCAATAAGGATGTAATATATTTAGTTTTTCACAAAAATACGGAGAAATCCAATGTTTGGATTGGGAACTACCGAACTTTTACTCATACTCGCTATTATACTGATACTCTTCGGCGTAGGAAAGCTTCCTGAAATAGGCTCTGGTATGGGCAGGGCCATAAAGAATTTCAAGAAGGCCTCGGAAGAGGGCGAAATCGACATTACCCCAAAAAAAGAAAAGAAATAACCCCCCCCGCAGGCCTTTTTTAACCATACATCCCGCGCCCTACTGCCTCGCAAAGATTCTCTTGCAATAATCCTGTTGGATATTGATCCGTCGGTACATAGAACCGTTGGTATATTGTTCCGGTATATTGTTCCAATGAGGCCGGGAGGCCGGGTCTTTTCGATATCCGGAATAGACAGGTGGGGCAATTTGACGGGCCGGGCTCACATCGAGCCAGTTTTTTCTCTTATGATTTCCATGGCCGAAAGTCTTACCTGGGGGTGCAGTGAGCCGTCTTCGGCTACGGTCTTAAGGTCCATGGTGTGCATGAATTCCACAAGTACCACCGAGACCCTCGGATAGGCGTAGGGGTTGAGGGCGACGGCCTTTATTACGCTATAGCGCTTGGACCAGACCCTGTGAAGGGCCAGTGTCTTTAATATCTCAGGGGAGTTCGGTCTCTTTGAGGCTATCCTCACGACCTCCCGCTCGGTTATCCTGGGGTTATTCAGGATATTTGTTATTACATGCGGGTCCGGGTCGGAAAGGAGCCTGTCCAGGGTGTTCTTGTCGTTCGATTTTGACAAGGTGCGTCTCTGGCCGAGTGTTATAAATTCCATGGCCGCCTCTTCTTCCCTGTCGTAGCCAAAGACCCCTTTCTTGTAAGGCTCGGCCTCGGTAAAAAGTCTGCTTATCCTGCCGAGACCCAGTTTAACGGAGACGCGGTAAATCGCGTTATATTTCTTTTTACCGAGTTCGCGGCTGAGCCCATTGGGGTCTACGAGGAGATTCAAGACAATCCTTACGGGTTTATGTGTTGACCCTTTTTTATACAATATGTCGAAGAACCGCGCCGTCTCTTCCGGGTCGAGGTCCTTTATTTTTTTGTTCAGGTGCTTGAGTCTCATCGGCTCTTCAGGCAGCGCCGGGACTTCTTTTAAGACAAGTTCTACAAGCGCATTGAGTCTTTCCATGGGCGATTTCGCATCCTTATGCCTTCGGAAAAGGGCTCGCTATTTCATGACGTCTATTCCGTACTCAGAGACGGCGCGGCTGAGGTCTGTAAAAATTATCATGACCGGTACCCTGCCCCTTGGGGGTATGACGGCCCTGGACGCGCCGTTGAAGAGCCGCTTCAGGTCTCTTTTTGAAAGGTCTTTGATCTCTTCCGTTGAAAAAATCCTGCCCGGGGATACTGTCGGAGAATACTCGGCCCCGCTGAACCTGCCGTGGTATATTACGCCCCTTACGCCGCCGGTCTCCTGCGCCTTATCGGTGATATTTTTAACCTGCGCCTCAATGACAAAGACCTTCCCCATGTTTTTATTTATGACAAAGAAACCCTTTAAGGCGTCAACCTCCATTATCTTTTCTTGAGCGGCCCGCGTTGAGACAAACCCCGGGAATTTTCCCGACACGAGGCCCCATGCAACCAGGGCCCCGATGGCGAGAGCGGCTATAACGGCGGCAAAGGCCTTTCCCTTTCCCCCTGTTGTTGATGATGACGACGATGATGATGATGATGAGCCGCCCCGCTCAGCCTCTTCAGGGCCGAGGTCCTTCTTCGGAGCTCTGTCCTTAATCGTCTCGGCGGCTTCTTCGCCGCCGGTCCCGTTAATCTCAAAGGTCAGGGCCCGGCCGGGTTCCAGCCCATCGTCGTCAGTCTCTTCCGGCCCGTCGCCAGCTTCCTCCTCAGACAGAGGTAAATCAATGGAAAAATCTTTTTCTTTTGCCGACTTCCGTAATTCATCCTGCCACGCGTCGAGGTCATAGACAACCTCTCCCTCTCCCGCGTCTCCTTCTACCCCGCCCTCTTCTTCTACTTCTCGTTCTACTTCTCGGTCCTCGTCTCTGGAGGCTTCATTGTAAGTTATGTTGATCCGCGTTCCCGATCCGACCTTCCCAACCGGGTCCGCATCAGCGAAGAAATCATCCGCCCCGGTCCCGTCAGCCTCTCCGGGCTCCTCTTTTTCCGTAGGCCAGTCCTCGTCAACGCTATCCTCTACGACTTCTTCCTCTCTGCCCGTCTCTTCTCCGGGTTCCTCTTCCATCTCCTCCGCCTCACCGTATCCAGTACCTTCGACCTCTCCGGCCTCTTCAGCGGTATCTAACGGGGCGGGGGTTTCCCTGACCTCTTCTTCGGTTTCATCTCCTCCGTCCCCTTCCTGCAAAAGAGCCGGGGCGTCTTCTTCAGGTGTTTCTCCCGGCACTATTTTGGTCAGGTCTTCGTGGAGGGTTTCGTGCTCAGGGTTCTCTTCCGTGGGCTCAGTATCGGCGCCGCCGTCTCGTGCTTCGCGCGCTTCTTCCCCCCCTTTCTCTTCCCCCCGTTCCTCCTCAGGGTTGGAGTCTTCTTGCTCCTGCCCGCCCTCTTCTCTGGAGAAGAGAAATGTCCCCGAGGTAACGGGGGTGCTGAAGCCGCCCGGCTCGTAATCGGCGGGGGGAGTTTCACCGCCCCCGTCCTCTTCCCCCCGCTCTTCCGCGTACTCATTACGATGTCTCGCGCCGGCGCCTGAGGTTTGTCCGGCCGGGGTCTTCTCTTCGGCGGTGGCGTCTACGGGCTCCTCTTCCGGTTCTTTTTCCTTCTCCTCCCCCTTCATAAAGGCGGCGCCGGCGGTTTCGCCCTCCCCCGGGGGCGGGGCTGAAGACCCTTCCGTCTCATCGGCCGCGCCGTCCTTTAAGGACGGGACGATAAATACGTGGGCGCATTTGGAGCATTGCACCTTGAGGCTTCTCTCATATATCCTTGAATCTTCGAGCCGGAATTGCGTCCGGCACTTTTCGCACTCTATTATCATGAATTTATCCGGGTAGATTATGGTTTTGTTGTATTATAATTTTTTAACACAGGGCAGGTGTTATTGCAAGGCTCTGGGCGCCTTGAAGGAGGGCGGAAAGATTAAAATTTCAGGCGGAGCAAACCGCACCCGGCGGGTTGCCCGCTGGTAATTTTAAATTAAAAGGCCGGCGGGGTTGCCCATTTAACGTAAATATCTTATAATCCGCCTGAAAAATGATTTCCGTCATGGAATTTTCCTGTGTCCTGATTATAATTTTAAAAAGGAGTTTTTTTCATGCTCGTCAAGGCCGCCCTCTTCTTTCACATCGTCGCCGCCATCCTATGGATAGGCGGCATGCTCTTTATATCTCTCATCATCGCGCCGTTCCTGCTGACAATGCCAGACCCAAAGGAGAGGTCGAAGATATACCAGGTGGTGGGCAAGAAATACAGGCTCTGGGGCTGGGCGGCCATAATAACGCTCCTTGTCACGGGCCCGGTTATACTCTTCAACTTTTACGGCGTCTATCCTCAGGCCGTCTTCTCCCACGCATTCAACTCCACGCCGGTGGGGCGCGCCCTTACAATAAAACTCACCCTCGTGGCGATAATAGTCATTTCGAGCTTCGTCCATGACTTCTGGCTCGGCCCCAAGGCGAGAAATTCGCCGCATTTTTCCTTAATAGCGAAGATATTCGGGCGCTCCAACCTCATTGTCGCCCTCTTTATAGTAATCTTCGCCGTAATACTACGCGCCGGCGGGTTTTGAGTGTAATAAAAAATGCATAAATTCGATCCAAATAATATAGCACGCCTCATCAGAAAAGAGCGTTACGATGAGATAAGGCCCGAAGAGGTGCTGCGTGAGGCCGGGCTAAGAGCGGGCGACAGTTTTTTCGACGTCGGCTCGGGGCCGGGCTTTTTCGCCATACCCGGCGCAAGGGTCGTTGGAAGAAAGGGCAAAGTCTATGCCGTCGACACCGAGGAGTTGATGCTCTCTGAACTCCAGAAGAGAAGACCGCCGAAGAACGTCTTGCTCATCAAGTCCGGCGAAAACCGTATCCCCGCCCCCGCCTCCACGGCGGACTTCATGCTCGTCGCCTATGTCCTCCATGAGACGGCGGACAGGAAAAAATTTTTGAGGGAGATGAGGAGGGTCCTGAAGGCCGGAGCGAAGATATTTATTATCGACTGGAAGATAAGGAAAGAGGAGCACGGCCCCCCTTTTGAGGAGAGGCTTACCATAAAGGCCGTAAAGGGATTATTAAGGGAGGCGGGTTTTAGGAGCATAAAATCCTCCTCTCTGAACGTGTCCCATTACGCCGTTACCGCTGTTAATAATAAGAGAAAATTTTAGCCGGGGATTTTGTTATGGAGTTAAAGGTTGGTTCCGTTGTCATCGAGCTAAAAAGGGGCGATATCACCCTTGAGGATACCGACGCCATCGTAAACGCCGCCAACTCGGGCCTTTGTGGCGGAGGCGGCGTGGACGGCGCCATCCACCGCTCAGGCGGCCCTTCGATTATGGAGGAGTGCCGTAAGTTAGGCTCGTGCCCCACGGGCAGCGCCGTCATAACCGGGGGAGGAAGGCTCAAGGCCCGCTTCGTCATACACGCCGTGGGGCCCGTATACAGGGGAGGCGGCAAGGGGGAAGAGGGGCTCCTTAAGGGGGCGTACAGAAGCTGCCTTGAGACGGCCCTCGACAGGGGACTTAAGAGCGTCTCGTTCCCCTCCATAAGCACCGGCGCTTACGGTTACCCCATTGACGCCGCCGCGCGCGCCGCCCTTAAGACCGTCATCGATTTTGTCAGGGAAAAGAATGGCCTCGAACTCGTCCGCTTCGTCCTCTTCTCACAAAGTGATTTGAAGGTCTACGAGGAGGCGCTGAAGGATTTTTCATGAGATTATCATGGCGCTGAATTAAACGGACGCTCCCTGAAAGGGGGGCGTCTTTTTTTTATTCCCCCGTCTTTACGAGCATCCCTTTTCTTTTTACCGCCTGGAAGTTCCACCAGAAAAAAAGTATCGATACAGTTATATACCCTGCGTTAAGTGCAAGGGCCCTCGTCAGGTAGCCGTAGGGGAAGCCCCCTCCGGCGATAACATAGCGCATCCCCTCGAAGACCTCTGCCGAGGGGATAAAGGCCACGACGTGCTGGAGCCATAGAGGGAGTACCGATACCGGGTAGAATACGGCGGAGATGGGCTGGAAAAGGAGGGCCAGCCCCCAGGCCAGGACTTCGGCCTCCTGGCCGAACCTGAGAATAATCGCCGTGGTTATTATCCCTATGGACCACCCCATGATAATGAGGTTCATTGCGAGAAAGATAAGGGGAAAGCCGATGGTGAATATGTTGAAGGAATAGAGGAACAGGGCGAGGATTATCATTACCGTCGTTGCCAGCATGAGCTTTATAAGGCTCATGACGAGGAGCGAGAGGACGTATTCAACGGGGCTCAAGGGGCTTATGAAGAGGTTTACGAGGTTACGTGACCAGAGGTCTTCAAGGAAGGATACGGATATCCCCTGCTGGCTCCTGAAGAGTATGTCCCAGAGTATGAGGGCGCCAAGGAAGAAGGATATGAAGTTGGGAAGCCTCGCTCCCGTCTTGGCGAGGTAGATGCCAACGAAGCCCCAGAGCAGCAGGTCGAGGAGCGGCCAGTAGAATATCTCCATGAGCCTCGGCAGGCTCCTTTTGTAGAGATATATATGGCGGAGCGTATATGAGAGTATGCGTTTAGGGTTTATCATTTTAAAAAACCACCGGAAGTCCCCCTCTCGGTCATCCCTGCCTCGCTATCTTCAAAAAGACCTCTTCAAGGGTTTTTTCCTGGAACCTTTCGAGAATTTTTTCTGGCACGTCAACGGCGAGGATCTTGCCCCTGTCGAGGAATATTACCCGGTCGCACATCTCCTCCATCTCAGCCATGTTATGCGACGTGTAGAGTATGGAGAGGGCGGTCTCGCGGTTTATCCTCTTCAGGAGCTTGCGCGTCTTGTCGGCGATGTCGGGGTCGAGGCTGGCCGTGGGCTCGTCAAGAAATAGTATCTTCGGGTCGTTCAAGAAAGCCTTTGAGAGGCATACCCGGGTAAGCTGGCCCGAAGAGAGCCTTCTCGTCGGTACATACTTCAGCCCCTCTATCTCGAAGGTCCTTAAGAGGTAGTCTATCCTGGCCTTCGCGTCCTTAATGCCGTAGAGTTTTGAGAAGACCTTGAGGTTCTCCACCACGGTGAGCGAATAGGGCAGGGATATATAGGAGGACGAGAAGTTGACCCGCGGCAGGATCTTTTTCCTGTCCCTCGCCGCGTCAAGACCGAATATCTTTATCTCTCCACTCGTGGGTGTGGTAAGGCCGAGGATCATCTGTATCGTCGTCGTCTTGCCGGCGCCGTTGGGACCTATGAGGCCGAGTATCTCGCCTTCGCGCATATCAAAGGAGATGCCGTCCACGGCCTTGAAGCCGTTATAAAATTTTGTAAGCCCGCGGACCTCTAAACATGTATTCATAAATAGGGCGTGATGGATTAAAGGTTGAAAACAACGTAATGAAAAAACGCTTAAAAAAACCCCTTAAGAGGGGATGTCTTTGTCCGGGAACCGGCGCCTGTACCGCTTCGCCTGAAGGGTTGAAAGGATTACCGGCGTCTCTCTTTCTTCAGTTCATTATACACCTTTTCAGCGTTAAGGGGGAGCCACTCCCTGTATTTCATATAGGAGCCGTATGCCGGGAGTTTTATCCGCTCTTTTACTTCGGCGAGGGCGGCGCCGTCTGCCATCATTTTTTTTACCGCGCCTTCAAGGGCCGTGAGATAGCCTCTGAACTCGACGACGTCTTCCCTTGACGCCACTTCACCGTGGCCCGGTATATAGACCTCGGCCCCAAGGGCCAGTAGTTCGTCAAGGGCCTTTAACGCGCCTTCGAAATTGCCGTCGGCGAGCCAGGGCAGCCTTTTCCTGTAAAGGATGTCGCCGGTGAAGACGACCCTCTCGCCGGGCATGTAGACGTAGATGTCCCCGCCGGTGTGGGCCGGCCCGGTGTGGATTAAAAGGAGGGTTTTTCCGCCGATTTTAAGGGTCATCTTCTCCGAGAAGGTAATGTCCGGAGGCGTCAGGGTAAACCCGTCAAGGCTCTCCGGTCCGAAGAACCTCTTGAAGACGGCTTTCTGCTCCTTCTCCTTTTCAATGAGCGCCCTTCTTGTCTCCCTGTGGGCTATAATGGATCGGGCCGCGTTAAAATACTGGTTCCCGAAGGTGTGGTCGCCGTGGTAGTGTGTGTTTATGACGTATATTACGGGGAGTCCGCTGACCTCTTTTATCTTTTCCTTGAGTTTAAGGGCGAGGGGTCTGGGACCCTGTGAGTCTATGACCACCACGCCATTTTCCGTTACCACGAAGCCCGAGTTCGCCGCCCCGGCGGGCCCGATAAAGGCGTAAAGGCCGCCGGCGATTTTCTTCAGGGCCGCGCCACCGGGCCCACCCGCCCCTTGTCCGCCTTTTGCCGGGCAGTGTCCCGGCAGGAGAAGGCAGAGAAGAAGGACGCCTGAAAGCAAAAGGGATTTTTTTTGAATAAATGGCTTCATGACCTTTACACGCGCCCTGTCTTTAGGGGTTAAATTCCGCGGCGCACAAAACAATTACCAGAAAAACGTGGCCGGCACAACAGGATTTACCTCCGGCGCCTTTCGCGGGGCCGGCGCGCCGCCTTCGGTCCGGCAAAAAACGTCTCCACCGATTAATTTTTCCCTGCCAATTTACAGGATTATGTAATTGTGTTATGATTAATTGTATATAACTACTACTGGAAGGTCCAATAAAACGAAATGAACGCGACTGAATTTCAAAATGAAATCAAGCTTCACATAGAGGCGCGTTATCCGGTGCTCTGGCTCGTATCCTTTGAGGAGCGCAGAGTCGAGAAGATACTCGAGCGCCTCTCTGAATCCATGAAGTTCGTCTTCTGGAAGTGGTCGGTCTCCAAGGGGCTTTACGGCGGCGAGAAGAAGAAGACCGAGAAGATGGGCAAGGAGAAGATACTCACAAACATCGAGGAGAAGATCCAGAGGGACGAAGACCTGAATAACCTTTTTCTCCTGAAGGACATAGCCGGGTACCTCCGCTCCCATGAGTTTTTAAGGAGGTTCAGGGACCTGCCCGCCGTTATAGACGACTCGAGGGCCCTGAATTCCATATGCATACTTTCGCCCACCCTCGGCGAGATACCCCCGGAACTGGAAGAAGATATAGTCGTACTTGAATTGAGTCTGCCTGACTACGAGGAGATAGCGGAACTGGTATCGGCCACTTACGGGCACTTGATGCCAGATTCCTGGCATGCCACAACAAGGTCCATACTCTATAAGTCCCTGCAGGGCCTTTCCATGGACAACGTAAAACGCGTTATAAGAAAGGCCGTGAGCATTAACAACGGCGTGCTGAACGAGGACTGCATCGGCTACATACAGGACGAGAAAAAGCAGATAATACAGAAGCAGAAGATACTCGACTACTACCCCCACAAGGAGGCGATAGAGCACATAGGGGGGCTCGACGAGATAAAGAAGTGGTTCATCGAGCGCGAGCAGGTCTTCAGGCTCAGCAGAGAGAAGATAGACACCCTCGGCCTTGACGTGCCCAAGGGGCTTCTCCTTATCGGCGTGCCGGGTTCGGGAAAGAGTCTTTGTTGCAAGGCGCTCGCGGGCATCTGGAACCTGCCTCTATTGAAGCTCGATGTGGGCAGGCTATTCGGCTCCACCGTGGGCGAGTCTGAAAAGAATATCAGGAAGGTCATTCAGCTCGCCGAGGCCATAAGCCCCTGCATACTGTGGATAGACGAGATAGACAAGGCCTTCGGAGGGGTGGGCGGATATCAGGGCGACTCCGGCACGCAGCTCCGGGTCTTCGGCACTTTTATCACATGGCTTCAGGAAAAGGAAAAGCCCGTATTCGTCATATCCACGGCCAATGAGCCTAAAAACCTCCCCCCCGAGCTCTGGAGGAAGGGCAGGTACGACGAGGTCTTTTTCGTTGACCTGCCGAGCGTCGAGGAGCGCGAGGAGATATACAGGATACATCTCGAAAGGAGGGTGCAGAATATAAACGCCCTGAAGATCAGGGAGCTGGCCCAGAACAGCCAGGGCTTTACGGGCGCTGAAATCGAGCAGGCCGTAAAGGACGCCGTCGTCACCACATTTAACGCCATACACGAGGGCGGAAGCACAAAGGATGTGGAAGAACTCGTTGACGGGCTTTTGACGCTCGACGTTACGCAGAAGACGCTACTTACCTCCATCAGGAATATAACGCCTCTTTCGGTCTTAAAGCGCGAGGAGGTGGAGGAGCTTAGGCAATGGAGCCACCAGAGGGCGCGCCCCGCTTCAAAGTCTCTTTTCATGCAGAGGGCCGAGATGCTCTCCGAGGAGGAGAAACGCAATATAGCCGTCCACGAGGCGGGCCACACCGTGGTAATGAAGCACAACTTCGATACCGCCCCTGTATTTATCAGTATCGATAATTTCAGGAACTACACCTCCTTCGTGCCCACCGACGAGGCGGCGAGGACCACATTTACCAAGCGTGACCTTGAGAACGAGATATGCGTCATGCTCGGCGGCATGGTGGCCGAGGAGGAATTCATGGGCGGCGACTCAAAGACCGTCGGCGCCTCGCACGACCTCATATTCGCCACGGGGATAGCGCGGAGGATGGTGGTGGAGTTCGGCTTCGGCGACAAGATGAGCAACAAGAGCCTTATAGGCCTGCAGGACTTCGCCCTTACCTCCGGCATGGAGGTCTTAGACGACATACAGACGATACTCGACAAGGCCAAGGATAGGACCTTTGAGATTATTAACAAGAATAGAGACGTAATAGAAAGGCTCGTGGAGGAGATGATGAAAAACGTGCTCATGAACGGCGAGGCCCTTAACGCCTTCTTCGCCTCCAACCCGCTGGAACTCGTCATGACCGCAAAGGGGCAGCCTGTTTGAAAGGGGAGGGGAAAGATGTCTTTTTACACAGTAATCAGGACTGAGCTAAAGAACAAGGGATATATCATCGCCGCGTTGATGGAGATGAGAAAGAGGGGCGAGATATTAAAGTGCAAGATAAACGAGAAGAAAGAGACTATCGAGATAGACAGGGACGGAGACGCTATCAAGGTGTCTAAGGAGAAGACCGGAGGCTACGAGGTCGCCGGGGACGCGCGCGTTGTGAAGGTCTTTTCCGACAGATTGAAGCAGATGTACGCACTTGAGTCCATAAAGGACAACCTCCCCCTTGATTTCGAGATAGACTCTGAAACGGAGTCGGCCACGGGGGAGATAAAGATACTCCTTAAGGGATAGCCGGAATCTCGCGCGGCCTGTATGTCTTCGCGTCATTATTGTAAAACGCCGGGGGAGCCAGGATATGGACAGAAAGATACGCATAAGTATCACGAAGGACGGGAAGGTGGAGATAGATTCCACAATCTTCAAGGATTGTAAGGAGGTCGCCGAACACCTTACCAGGAACCTCGGCAAGATCGAGAGCTTCGTCGAGAAGGACGACCTTGACACCACTATCGGGGTTAAGATAGATTCCGAGAAATAACGCTTTCCCGCGGCGCCGTCCGTCCGCTTTTTAAATTAAAGAATTTTCCTCAAACAAAAAAATGAAAAGAAAATTGAACCTGCACGCGGTGATACCGGTCTCGACTGTAAACGGGCCGGGCCAGAGGATGGTGATATTCTTCCAGGGGTGCGCCAGGGGCTGTCAGAACTGCTTTAACCCCGCCACTCACCCCTTTACGGAGGCCCTTGCCGCCCCGGTGGAAGAACTCTGCAGGGAGGCTCAAGAGCTCGGCGTCGAGGGGCTTACAATAAGCGGCGGGGAGCCCTTCAGTCAGCCCGAAGCCCTCTTGGAGCTCCTTAAGAGGGCGAGAGAGGATTACAGGCTTTCTACGGTCGTTTATACGGGTTACAGACTGGAGGAGCTCCGGGGTAGAGAAAGGCTCCGGGAGGCGCTCGGCTATGTGGACGTACTCGTGGACGGCCCCTATGACGACACAAGGCCGGAGAGAACGACTCTCGCAAGGGGCTCAACCAACCAGAGGTTCCAGTTTCTTACCGCGCGCTACGGGATAGATGATTTTTATATGCCGGCAAGGTTAGAGGTGAAGATAGCCGGCGACGGGGTGGTAACCGCCACGGGTTTCGGCGCGCTGCCCGGCGCCACAGGGGGGATATGACCTACTCCGCCGAGCGTCTTAAAGAGACCATCCACGACCTTAAGCTTAACGGGGACAGGGCTCGCGTTAGAGAAGTCCTCGGCCATCTTACAAAGGAGCTTCCAAAGAGCCTGGAGAGCCTGGAGCTCTTCGAGCTCGGCTTTGAGCTTGTCGCCGCGGAGAAAGACCCCGCCCGCAGGTGCGAACTCCTCTTCGAGTTTGTCAGGGGTCTGCCGCTCCTCGGCTCTTTCCTTCCCGTATACCTGAAGGCGGTGGATGAGGCCATCGCAGCCGCAGACGCCATCACCGATGACCACCACAGGACCGCCGAACTCATTAAGATAACGAAGGAACTCCCCCCCACAGAGGACTTCGAGGCCCCTCGGCTCCATGCCTGGAGGCTCGCCCTGGGGCTTCCCGATAAACCCAGATTCCAAAAACCCGACCTTAAGGTGATAGCGAAGAGACTACCCAAGACCCTTGACTATTCATTCTACAGGGGATATACGCTTCTCGGCGTCGTCGGCAAGATGCCGAAGAAAGGCCCCTTTTTGGAAGTGTACAGGGAGGCTATAAGCCTCGCCATTGACGCCTCGGCCTTTATCGAAGAGCCTTACTACAGGAAATACGCCCTTACATTTATCGCCGGGGAGCTGGCCGATAGAAAGGAGCTCTTCGATCTTTTCATCAGGTGCCTTGAGGAGTCTTATAAGTCGGCCCTTGAGATAAAAGACCCCTTCGCCAGAGAGCACGCCCTCGTCGATATAGTTAAAGATACGCCCAAGGTCCCGGAGCTGTATGAGTTCCTGCTTGAGGTCATGGAAAAGGCCCTCGTCTTTTTCACCTTGAGAAGCTGGATGAAAGACGTGGATGCCCTCGATGTCGTTGATTACGTCATCTCCGCCGAGGAACTCGGCGTGAAGGAGTCCAAGAAGAGGAGGTTCGAAAGGGAGAAGTACGCCAAGAGGCTCTCAAGGGTCTTTGAGGAGGAGGGCGCGTGCTTGAAGGATATACGTTTCATTGAAGCCTTGA
Source organism: Thermodesulfobacteriota bacterium (assembly GCA_046754225.1). Classification (GTDB taxonomy): domain Bacteria; phylum Desulfobacterota; class GWC2-55-46; order GWC2-55-46; family JADFVP01; genus BTQV01. The sequence goes on from JBHHVI010000008.1 coordinate 16,142, forward strand.
AGCCTTTCGCCCATGTCTGGGTTCAACCCAGGGAGTTAAGGGATTCGATTAGAAATGCCGTGGCCCGGCTCCAGGCCCTTAAAAGCACCTATCATGGAAAGGAAATGGAAAGGCCGGTATTCTTGCAGGAAACACGCGCCGCCGTACAACTTCCGTCCGGAACGGATAAAGAAAGTATGAGGCTGGCCGAAGAGTCCATCTCGATAGACCTCGGAGCCACCAATACCGTTGTTATGAGGAAAAAGAAGGGCGCGCTCCCCGAGTTTGTCGTTATGGATTCCATATCGAGGAAGTACGATAATGTTTACGTCATCCCAACGGTACTCGGCCGTGAATCGAATACCATAGGCGCGGAGGTGGTGGAGGAAAACCCCGTAGTCAATATAAAGCAGATGCTTATGGACGGAGATGAGAAGGCAAGGGAGTCCATGGAGAGGTTTTTAAAGGCCCTCTACAGGCATATAAAAGAGGCGGACTCCTCGGGCGGCTGGTTCAATATTCTTTCGAGGAAGAGGCCGGACGCCGTCCATATTACCGTGCCCATCGGCTTTACCGATTACAACGACGCCCTTAAGAATATAGCCCGGAAGGTCTTTAAGGTTATTAATGTTAAATTTATAGAGGAACCCCTGGCCGCCGCCGTAGGCTACGAGATAGCCGAAGAAAAGGACCAGGTCGTGATGATTGTGGACTTCGGGGGCTGTACCCTCGACTGCATGGTATTGAGGCTCAATCTGGACGAGGTCCACGTTATAGCCAAGCCCGAAAGGGCGCAGGTGCTTGGAGGCCATGACATAGACAGGTGGCTCGCCGGGCATCTGGCGTCAAAGGCGGGCATGGTGGCTGAAAATCTACCCTACAGGTTCATCGCGAAGGCCGAGGAGACGAAGATAGCGCTCACGAACCATGAGGAGGCGGAGTTTGAATGGGACGGCAAGGGCGTATCTATTTCGAGATATGAGTTTGAGGAGATTCTCGATAGTCACGAGTTCTACAGGTTTGTGGACCGCACCATATCCTATGTAATGGGGAAGGCGGAGAAGGTAGGTCTTAAAAAAGACGCCGTCGGGGCCGTCATCTTGACGGGCGGCTCTTCACAGATACCTTCCTTCAAGGATAAGATAGGCCATCTTTTTCCGGACTTGAGGGAGCGGAACCGTATCTTCGACCACAGCCCGCTTTCGGCCGTCGGTGAGGGGGCGGCCCTTTATGGTACGAGAGAAGTGGTAGACAGGCACCTCGGCATGCCTTACGCTCTGAGGCACGTGACCGACTCGAAGGACAGTCCCTTTACCTACACCATAATCCTGGAGAAGGGGACGAGCCTGCCCTTTGAAAGGACCTTCAGAGTGAGGCCGGCGAGAAAACACGGGCTTCAAAAGGAGATATTTGTCGAGCTTTTTGAGGTCCCCGAAAGCCTTGTGGCGCGCAGATGGGTTGAGGAGGCCGGAGTGGAGTTCCTGAAACAGGAGATAAACGACGTGAAAAATGTTTCCCTTACGGGATTAAAGACCGTGGCCCTGCCCTTTGGGGCGCCCATAAAAGAGGATGTTGAATTGACCTTCGCAGTTGATGAAAAAGGCGCCCTGTCAATAAGATGGGGCGTGGAGCAAAAGACCCTCTCTACGGGCATAAGGCTTCAGTAATCAGCATGTCCACCCCTCCCCCATGTTTAACCACATAAAGTAAGTTTTTTTCGTGCAGAAGGTGTCTTTTGTGATTCAAATCACAGGCCTCAATGCGGGCATATTTTATACTCATCACAGAAGACGCAAATGAGATAAAAGGAGGGTCTATGGACAACGATACCTTGAATCGAGGAATCAGGCTGGCCAAAGAGGGGTATTTCCGCGAGGCACTTAAGGTCTTCGACAAGAACATATGCTTCACACAGAACCCGACGGCCATGTCCTATTACGCCATTTCCATGGCTTTTGAAGAGGGCGATTACGACAGGGCGGTCTCTTTTTGCCTCATGGCGGCGGAAAAAGAATTCTATAACCCTGAAATATACCTGAATCTCGGCAGGGTCTTTCTTATAAGCAATCAGAAGTTGAGGGCTATTAAATCCTTTAGAAGAGGGCTCAAGTACGACGAGTCCAACAGGGCGATACTTGATGAAGTATTCAAACTCGGCGTAAGAAAATCACCTATACTACCTTTTCTTCCGAGACGAAATGTCGTCAACAGAGTTTTCGGCACATTGAGGGCAAGGCTCCAGCCGGGCGGCTGAGAGGCCCGGTACTCTCCCTGAAATAGTTATTCCACTCCTTTTGCCGGGATTTAGAAAAGCGGACAAAATTTTTTTGTCCGCTTTTTTATTCTGCGCGTATCGCGTAATGCGTAATATCTCGGTTTGGTAGGCCAGGTCTTGCATCTAATAAGTAGATGCAAGACCTGAAAAAGGGATGATTTTGGCCCGGGGCCGCCCCTGTGGAACGGCCCCTTGATAGGTGACCTAGAGGAGGTGGTGCAGGGTAAGTCTGTTGCCGGCTATTTAAAACCTTTTTTAAATACGTATACTTTATAGCACGGCGAGCCCTTTTTCCTCTGTGACCATTGTTACAGGAGGGAGATTTTTCGCCAACCCGGTTTTTGTTGATAAAGTATCGTCAGTCCCCTTAAGGAAGGGTTATGATTTTAAGGGCGCGTAAAAATTGTTATAATATAAAAAAGGAGGGCGACTGAAAAAAAGATGATTCAAGAAATTGTGCCTGACTTGCCTCTCTGGCCTGACACATGCGCCGTGCAGATTAAGCTCCGTAAGGCGCTGCACCCCCTATTCCAGGGTCTGAAGGACGGCATCTCCGAGTTCACCTTCGCCAATATCTTTTTGTTCAGGGAAACACATCACTACAGGATTACGAGGCTTGGCGGGGGTGACATTATGATAACGGGAAGGGACCCCGACGGTGATTTTTTCATGCTCCCCTTCGGGCTGCCCGCACCGGGCATCTTGAAGGACCTTTTCAGCCGTTTTTCTTTTATGAAAAACGCGGCCGAGCCGGAGGCGGCTGAACTCGAGGCCATGGGCTACAGTGCTGTTGAGGACAGGGATAACTTTGATTACCTTTACTCGCGAAGTGAACTCGCCGAACTCCCGGGCAGGAAGTTTCACAAAAAGAAAAACCTCGTAAACGCCTTTACGGGAAGTTACAATTACACGGGCATGCCGCTTCTCGAAGAGTACCGCGGCGACGCCATGGAGGTGCTTGAGGGGTGGCGGAGAACGAGCGAGGCCCCTGGCGACTACGAGGCGGCGCGCGAGGCGATTGAAAAGATGTGGCCGCTTCAGCTCTGCGGAGCCATATATTACGTGGACTTTAGGCCCGCGGCATTCACCCTTGGCGAGGAAATAGCGGGAGACCGGTTCGCCGTGCATTTCGAGAAGGGTCTGAAGGGGTATCGCGGGCTCATGCAGTTCGTGAACATGAGCTTCGCGGCGATACTGCCCGAGAAGTACACTTTCATCAACAGGGAGCAGGACCTCGGCAAAGCCGGGCTCAAGAACGCGAAGATGAGCTACAGGCCCGTGGGTTTCGTGAAAAAATACAGGGTGACGGAAAAGTAAGAGGGCCGGCTGAAAAAGGTCTCACAAAAAAAACAACAATCCCGTACGCTTTTGGAGAGAGGGGCAGGTGTGCTTGCCGGAAATATCATGGATGTTCAAATAAAAACCCTTCGCCCCTCTGATCCTGCCTCGGAGGCCGTGAGGATAATCCTCGAAACTGGCGTGGGCGAGGTGGCCGTAGTTGACCTTGAGGGCGCGCTGCTCGGTGTGGTTTCAGAGGCGGCGCTCTTGAAGGCAATGCCCTTTTACGGTCCGGCCCCGGGCTCCGGGCAGAAAAACCTCTCCATCAGTGAGGCCACGGCGGCTGATTTTTTGGAAAAAGATTTTTTTAACCTGCCCCCGGAGACGCCCCTTTCCGGTGTGGCGGAGTTATTCGCCGCGACTGGGAAAAGGGCCGCCGTCGTTTTTATCCTCGACGCCGGAGGCAGGCTTCTCGGAGGGATAAGCGCTCAAGACCTTTTAAAAAGAGAATGGAAGAATCCAAAGAAAAAAGAGGAAAAAGGCAAATAGGCGTATACATACATATACCCTTCTGCTCCTCAAAATGCCCTTACTGCGATTTCAATTCCGTTGCCCTTCTACCCCTTCCGGAAAAGAGCTACACCGATTGCCTCTGTAAGGAGTTTGTGCGCCTCGCGGAGAGCGAAGAGACGGATGGCGGTTCTCATGAACTCGCCTCCATCTACATCGGCGGGGGAACGCCGTCGTTATTTTCGGCCGGGTCCATAAAAAGAGTAGTCGGGGAGGTAAAAAAAAGATTTTCGCCTCAAAAGGAGATTGAGGTCACCATCGAGGCCAACCCCATTCGGCTTGACGCCAGAAGGCTCGCCGGTTTTTTGGCGGCCGGCGTGAATAGAATAAACATGGGCTTTCAGTCGCTCTCCGACTGCGAACTCAAGGTGCTTGGGAGGGGTCACGGCGCGGCCCCGGCCGTCGATTCCTACTGCTCTGCGAGAGAGGCCGGGTTCTCCAATATCGGCGTGGACCTTATCTTCGGGTTGCCCGGCCAGGGGTTAAAGCCGTGGGCTGATACGCTTAAAAAAGTCGTCGCTTTAAGGCCCGAGCACATATCTCTATATAACCTCACTATTGAAGAGAACACGCCCTTTTACGGCCTTTATAAAGACCCTTCGAGAAGAGGGCTTTCCCGCGCGGCGCTCCCGTCTCCACTGCCGGAGGAGGGGCTGGAATTGGAAATGTACATGGCCGCCATCGAGGCGCTTAAGGGGCAGGGGTATATACATTATGAGATATCCAACTTCGCCCTTCCCGAAAGGGCTTCCGTGCATAATTCCGGCTACTGGCTCGGGCGCGATTTCCTCGGTGTGGGCTCTGGCGCCCATTCTTTTTTATCTTATCCGGGCTGGGGAAGGAGGTTCTGGAATGAAAGAGACCCGGCCGCATACATGGAAAAGGTAATGCGCGGCGGGCTCGCCATCTCGGCGGTGGAGGAGCTCGAAGAGAGGGACGCCGCCGCTGAGGCCGTTATGCTGGGGCTCAGGATGCTCGGGCGCGGGATAGACGCCCGGGACTTCAGGAGCCGCTTCGGAGAGGAGAGGTGGGACGCCCTTTACAGAAAGTCCATATATCTAAAAGAAAAGGGGCTTGTCCTTCACTCCGGCGAGGGTATCCTGCTCGCCGAAAAAGGCCTTTTTATCTCGGATGAGGTCATGGTCGAACTTATTCCATGATTTTATTATTACATACGAAGGACCTGTTTTTTAGTCGGTTTTTCTGCCCTTGACAACAGCCCGGCCCGTTGGTACTTTGTATAATGGTGATTTTAATGCAGCTATAGCCCTTTTCAGGCTGGCTGACAAGAGAATAAAAAAACTCGCATGGATAAAAAAGGGTTAAAAAAGGCGCCGGATTTTTCTTCTGTGAGGTACAGGAATATCCTTGGCGCGGTGGTGAAGGATTATATCCGGAGCGCCGAGCCCGTGGGTTCAAAGGCCATAGTCGTAAAGTACGGTCTCGGGCTCAGCTCGGCCACCGTGCGGGGCATAATGGCGGACCTTGAAAAGGGCGGTTTTCTGCATCAACCGTACACCTCCGCCGGAAGGGTGCCCACGGAAAAGGGATTCCGCCTCTATGTGGATACCCTGCTTGAACTCCGTGAGCCGGGCGACAGCGAAAAAAAGCTCTTACAGGGCTGTCTTGACAGGTTTTCAGGCCGTGAGGACCTGTTGACGGAAACGACGCGGCTATTATCCACCCTTACGGCCTGCACGGGCCTCGCCTTTGTCTTGAGGAAGGAGGATTTTGTCATAAGGCATATAAAACTTATGCCCATGGACGCCGTCTCTGTTGTGCTCGTCCTCGTCTCCATCTTCGGAAACGTGAAGACAAAGTTGGTGCGTATAGGGCCGGAGGCGGATGGGCTTGATTTTGAAAGGATATCAAATTACCTGAATTCAATAGGCAGGGGCCTTACCTTGAGGGAGTTGAGGACGCGGATTATCGAGGAGATGGGAAAGGAAAAGAACCTCTATGATGAGCTCCTTTCCAACGCCTTGAGGCTTGGCGACCTCGCGCTCAGGGGCTATAGCGCCTCTGAAGACAATGCCCTCTACGTGGAGGGTAAGGTGAAGATGCTCGAATATCCCGAGTTCAGGGAGGATTTTGAAAAGATGAAAAAACTCTTCTCCGCCTTTGAGGAGAAGAGCCTTCTCGTAAAGATACTCGATAAAGACATGGACGAGGATGACACCCATATATACCTTGGTTCCGAGTCCAGCATCGAGGGGTTCGAAGGCCTGAGCTTTGTGACGACCCCCTATGGAGGAAAGAGCCATGTGGCGGGCACCCTCGGCGTTATCGGGCCTCTAAGGATGGATTATTCCAAAATAGTGCCGCTCGTCTCTTACGCGGCGGGGCTTTTAGAGGATGTCTTTTAGCCGCCCGGGGTCTTCGATGAGAATTTTACCACCCCCTCCGGGCGGAGCGTTTTCAGCCCTTGTTGTTATTACAGGCGAAGTTCCGTCGGGCCCCGCCCCCTGATTGAAATACGGACAATTTATAAACAAAACCTCTCTGAGAAGGTACTCTGTTATGAAGGATAAGAAGAAAAAGGAAAAGGTGGAACTGGAAGAGGCGCGTGTCATCGGGCCGGTGGAAGGGGAAGGGGAGAGCGGCCCCGTAGAGGCCCCGGGCCGGGAAGAGAGGGTCAAAAGGCTTGAGGAAGAGATTGAGGCCCTGAAAAAGGAGGCCGACGAAAACCGCGACAGGTTTTTAAGGGCCACCGCCGACCTTGAAAACTCGAAGAAGAGGTGGGCGAAAGAGAAGGCCGATTGCCTGAAGTACGCCTCGGAAGGGTTTCTCGTGGAGATACTCCCCGTTATAGACAACCTTGAGAGGGCCCTTGAACATGCGTTGGAGGGCAACGACAATACAAGGTCCCTTGCCGAAGGAGTAAAGCTTACTCTCGCTCAGTTGCATAAGGTCCTTGAAAAGTTCGGCGTAAAGGAAATAGAGGCCCTCGGCGAGGTCTTCGACCCCGAACTTCACCACGCGATCATGCACGAGGAGAGCGCCGACGCTCCTGCCGGAGTGGTGTTAAAGGAGCTTCAGAAGGGGTATCTCCTGAAGGATAAATTGTTAAGGCCTGCCCTCGTCTCAGTGACAAAGGAGAAGGAAGAGGAGGGGCCGGAGGAATAGCTTTTCATATAACCCGGTAAAGATTATGGAAAAGGATTTTTACAAAATACTCGGCGTCGAGAGGAACGCCTCTGACGCTGAGATAAAGAAGGCCTTCAGGAGGCTTGCCCTGAAGCACCACCCCGACCAGCAGGGCGGCTCCGGGCAGGGTGACGAGAAGTTCAAGGAGATAAACGAGGCCTACGAGGTCTTGAAGGACCCTCAGAAAAGGGCTCAATACGACCGCTTCGGTTACGCCGGTACAGGCACGGGAGGTACGGGGTACAGGGAGAGCGGTTTCGGTGCGGACTTCCAGGACCTTTTCAGCGAAGTATTTTCCGATTTTTTCGGCGGCGCAGGGCGCCCCGCGGCCGCGCGCGGCGTCGATCTGAAATACGACCTCGATCTCAGCTTTGAGGAAGCGGCCTTCGGCACTGAGAAGAAGGTCAAGATACCACGCACGGTCTCCTGTACGGTTTGCGGGGGGAGCGGCGCGAGACCCGGCACAGGGGCCACCACATGCCCCACATGCTCCGGGAGCGGTCAGGTGAATTTCCGCCAGGGTTTCCTGAGCATCTCACGGAGCTGTTCGAACTGCAGGGGCACGGGCTCTGTAATTAAAAACCCCTGTACAGGCTGCATGGGCAGCGGCAAGACGCGCGAAAGGGGGGAGCTTTCCGTCAAGGTCCCGGCCGGCGTTGATACGGGTTCCAGGCTCAGGCTCGTGGGAGAGGGCGACCGGGGAGAAAGGGGCGGGCCTCCCGGGGACCTCTATATAATCGTTAACATAAGGCCCCATCCAATCTTTAAGAGGGAGAACGAAAATATTATTTGCGAGGTCCCCATAAGTTTTCCCCAGGCGGCCCTCGGCGCCGAGATAGAGGTGCCCACACTCGACGGCCCGGCAAAGCTCAAGGTGCCTGCCGGGACGCAGTCCGGCAAAGTCTTCTCGCTGAAGGGCAAGGGCATAGCCTCGCTCCATACGGGCAGGCGCGGAGAAGAGTTCGTGGTTATAAGGGTGGAGACACCGGCAAAGCTCACAAAGCGTCAGAAGGAACTTTTAAAGGAGTTCTCGGAAATAAGCGGCGACGAGACGACGCCCATGGCCAGGAACTTCTTTGATAGAGTTAAGGACATCTTTGAGTAAAATAAAAAAAATCCCCCGGGCCTTTATCCTTTTAATAATTTTCTTCGCCCTTATCTCAAGCGCGTCCGTCCTTTACGCCGAGCAGGGCCGGTATGATTACGGCGGCGATAACCCCCTTTCTCCACGGACAACCTCTTCCGGGGATGAGGGATTTATTGGGGCGCCTCACCGGGGGATAAACGACAAAGACCTCGACGACGTGGGGCTTATGGCCCTTGCAGGGAGCCTTTCGGAGAAAGGCGATGCCGAGGCGGCCATAGAGGCCTACAAGGTCCTTGTCGACCGTTTCCCCACAAGTGGACTGAGGCTCAAAGCGTACTACGAAATAGGGCTATTGAAGTACTGGACGGGCGATATCAAGGGGGCCAAATCGTATCTTGAAAGGATCCTCTTCAGCTGGGGCGCCGACCCGGCTCTTAAGAACAGGACAAGGTCTCTTGTCAGAGAGATAGATTCCATATACAAGAGGGGAAGATACAGGAAGGATACCGTTGCCATAGGCGCGCTTCTGCCCGTAAAGGGGCCTTACGCGAGGTACGGTGAGGCGGCCTTGAGGGGCGTGCTCATGGCCGCGGACGTCTTCGGTGGCGTGGAAAGGATGCCCGTTGAGGTGGTGGTTAAGGATACGGGAGCAGACCCGTCAAGGGCCAAAAAGGCCGCCAGTGCCATAACAGGCAACCGCCATGTCGTGGGCATTGTAGGGCCACTCTTGAGCTCTACGGCCTACAGGACCGTTACAGTGGCCCAGCGAAGAGGCGTGCCGGTTATAGCCCTGTCTCATACGAAGGAAATCGCCGGGACGGGAGATTTTGTCTTCAGAAATTCGCTGACCCCCGGGGAGCAGGCAAGGGCCGTCGCGGGGTATGCGTACAAGAACCTCGGCAAAAGAAAATTCGCCGTACTCTATCCCGACAACAATTACGGCAATGTAATGGCAAGGTCATTTATAGAAGAGGTGGCGGCGCTGGGAGCGGAGATAACCTCGGTAGGCTCTTATAAGTACAGGAGCACGGACTTTAGCGCCGTCCTTGAGGGTTTGTTCAAAATAGAGGTGAATGAGGTCGCGGAGGGCAGGCGTACTATCAAGGAATATGAGCCCACGGCGGAGGTCGATGCCCTCTATATACCTGACAACTACCGCGCCGTAAGCCTTATAGTGCCGTACCTGAAATACTATAATATAGAGGGTGTGCAGCTTCTCGGCTCCAACGGGTGGGACTCTGAAAAACTCATCGAGCTCTCAGGAAGGTCCGTGGAAGGGGCCGTATTTGTGGACGGGTTTTTCGTGGGAAGCGCGAGGCCCGGCACGTCTGAGTTCGTCGAGAGGTTCAAGAAGACTTACGGGTTCATGCCCGGTGTGATAGAGGCGCAGGCATATGATGCGGCCGGGCTTTTAATAGCCGCCGCCATGGAGGGCGGAACTGAAAGGCCGGATAGAGAGGCGTTAAGGAAAAGACTTCTTTCGATGAAAGGTTACAGGGGCGCGGCGGGCAGATTGTCTTTCGACAGCCGGGGCGAGTCGATACAAAAACCCTTTCTTCTTACCGTAAAGAACGGCCGGATTGTCGAGGCCGGCAAGGGCCTTTAGACTTTCCGCGCAAGGGGTGGAAGGAGAAGGAAAGGCGGTTTCTTATGGGGCTTTCGCATATTGATGAGAGCGGCAAGGCACGGATGGTGGATGTGACGGAAAAGGACGTAACCGAGCGCACCGCCGTGGCGGGGGGCAGGGTGCTCATGAAGAAAGAGACACTCAAACTCATACTGGCAAACGAGGTCAAAAAGGGTGACGTCCTCGGTGTGGCGAGGGTGGCCGGTATAATGGCCGCGAAAAAGACCTCGGAGCTTGTGCCTTTATGCCACCCCTTGAATATCACTAAAGTGGGAGTTGAGTTTACAACCGTGGAGGACCCCCCGTCCGTTGAGATAATCTCTACCGCGAGGGTCGCCTCAAAGACAGGGGTTGAGATGGAGGCCCTTAGCGCCGTGGCCGTCGCCGCGCTTACGATCTACGACATGTGCAAGGCCGTTGACAGGGAGATGGAGCTTACGGATATAAAGCTTATTAAAAAATCGGGCGGCAAAAGCGGAGAGTTCCGGAGAGGATAGGTCCGCCGCAGGAGAAGCGAATGTTGTTACAAGGGGTTTTGCCGCCTTTTGACCCTGATAAAAAGATATCCGCAAAAAAGCCACGCCATAGCTGATAATCCCCGAGTCCATGCGGATTTTTCAGTCGTCCCCCCGTGGACGGATTTGTCCGCCCCCGCGCCTTTTTCCACAATAACTTTATTATTTACAAGGACGGTGGTTTTTGGTTATACTTTTTACTTAAGATATGGAACAGCAAAAGATAAAACATTTTAAGGCCATCCTTAACAGAAGGCTTGAATCTCTCCTCAGCGAGGCGGATAGGACGGTAAGCGGCATGAGCGGTGATGACCCGGACAACTTCCCGGACCCCTCGGACAGGGCGGCCCACGAAACCGGCACCAGTTTCCTCCTAAGGGTCAAGGACAGGGAGCGTAAGCTTATATCAAAGGTAAAAGAGGCGCTTGAAAGGATCGACAACGGCACCTATGGAATATGCGGCATCTGCGGAGAAGATATCTCCGAGAACAGGCTCGAGGTGAGGCCCGTCACCACCTGTTGTATTGAGTGCAAGAAGGAAGAAGAGGAAGAGGAGAAGAATAAGAAAAAAGGATAGACCCTGGAGCCTCTTCTCTTCTCAAGGTCATCAACTGCTTCAAAAAATCCCCCCTTACGGAAGGTGAATAATGCCGGAATTAAGGAAAGACCCTATCATAGGCAGATGGGTGATAATCTCCACGGAGCGCGGAAAACGCCCCTCCGAGTTCGAGACATCAAGGCCGGAACCGAAGAGCGGCTTCTGCCCCTTCTGTCCCGGAAACGAATCAAAGACGCCAGCCGAGATCCTCGCTTACCGCGAAAACGGCACGGCCCCGGACACTCCCGGGTGGCGTGTGCGGGTAGTGCCGAATAAATATCCGGCGCTCAGGGTGGAGGGCGAGATTCACAGGGAAGGCGAAGGCGTCTTCGACAAGATGAACGGCATAGGCGCTCACGAGGTTATTATAGACACGCCGAACCACCAGGACTCGCTTTCAACAATCGCCACCAAGCAGTTCGAGGAGGTGCTCTGGGCCTACAGGGACAGGATGGTTGACCTCAAAAAAGACACGAGGCTCAGGTATATCCTTATTTTCAAGAACCACGGTGCGGCCGCCGGGGCCACCCTCGAACACAGCCATTCGCAGCTCATTGCGCTGCCCATCATACCCAAGAGGGTGGCAGAGGAGATCGACGGCGCGCTTGAATATTATAACTTCAAGGAAAGATGCATATTCTGCGACATAATACGCCAGGAGATAATGCAGGGCATAAGGGTGGTCTCCGAGAACCAGGACTTTATCGCCATAACTCCTTACGCCCCTAAATCGCCTTTCGAGATCTGGCTTCTGCCCAAGACCCACGGCTCCAGTTTCGAAAACTGCCTTAAGTCGCATTATGAAAACCTGGCCCTCATATTCTCCGAGGTCCTTAAGAGGATGGACAGTGTTTTGAATTTTCCGCCTTACAACTTTATCCTCCACACCTCGCCGGTTAAAGACGGCGCGGGCCAGTACTACCACTGGCACTTTGAAATAATGCCGAAGCTCGCCAAGGTGGCCGGCTTCGAGTGGGGCTCCGGTTTCTATATAAACCCCACACCTCCTGAAGAGGCCGCCGGTTTTTTGAGGGAGGCCAAGATCTGATGTCTTTTACGCCGGAGATTTGTCCGCTGAAGATTCTCCTCCAATGTTATATGATATAGTTAAAAACATGGCGGCCCTGGCCGCGTCGGGGGCCAATTTAAAGATCAAGCTCAGGAACGTCGCATGGCTTTTTCTTGAAAACTTCCACTTCGATCAGTGCTCCATATACCTTCAAGACGAGTCAGGAGGGGGTTTCAGCCTGGCGGCCTTCGCTGGCGAGGACCATGGGAGGGTGGAGCATTACGAAAAAGGCGAAGGGGTCGCCTATTATGTGACAAAGGACGGCAGCGGCGTTGAGGTCTATACACGGGACAAGGCTGATATCAGGTGGAAAAGGACCAGGGACCGGGGTCTGGAGGGGTTCAGGAACGTCTTTGTCATGCCCCTCATGGACGGCTCAAGGTGTTACGGCGTACTCTATCTCAAGTCCTTTAAAAAGGTCGCCTTAAAGGCTGATAAAAGGCGCGCCCTCGATATCGCGCTTATTCAACTCGTTTCTTTATTGAAGTTCTCGGAAATAATACTGGATTACAAAGAAGTGGTAAGCGAGGTGGGGGACGCGCGCATGAAGCTCCTTAACGCCAAGAGGATGGTCCATCTCGGAGACATGGCCGCCGCGCTGACTCATGAGTTGAAAAACCCCCTTATAAGTCTTGGGGCGTACGCCTCAAGGATAAGGCGGAGCCTCAAAGACGACTCCCCTGTCGTGGCCTATGTGGACAGGATGATAAAAGAGGTGGACAGGCTTGAAAAATTGATAATCACCCCTGTAAGGAGCTTGAGGGAGGAGTTGAATTCGAGGAAGATTGACGATATAAACAAGATACTTGAAGATTCGCTCGTTTATTTCACCGACGACTTCACCGCCAATGGGATTTATGTGGAAAAGGATTTTTTTAAGGGGAAGCTCATGGTGGCTGCCGACAGGGAAGAACTTAAAATTGCTTTTGACAACCTGATTGCAAATGCGATACAGTCTATGAATAAGGGAGGAACGCTCCGGCTTTCGACTCTCTTAAGCGACAGCTGGGTCGTAACAGAGGTGACGGACAGCGGTGGAGGCATCAACCACCGTAACATCGCCTCCATCTTCACCCCCTTTTTTACCACCAAGAAAGACGGGACAGGGTTGGGTCTCGCCATTACCAGCTCTATAATAATGCGCCATGAAGGTGTGATAGACGTTCAAAACAGGGTTGGTGAAGGTGTCACCTTTAAGGTTAAACTGCCCTTGGCTGGAACGGGAAAAACGAAGGTCCATTGACAAACAGAGGCATATAGCTTTTTACGGGGCCAGGTATGAAAAAAAGAATTCTTGTCGTAGACGATGAAGAAGGTCTGAGGCTTCTGTATAAGGAAGAGCTTGAGGACGAAGGCGCCGATGTGGAACTCGCGGCCTCAGGGCCCGAGGCCCTGGAGAAACTTGAGAATGGGGCGATAGACCTTGTTCTGTTGGACATAAAGATGCCTGGTATGGACGGCGTGGAGGTCCTGAGGCTGGTCAAGGAGAAATGGAAGGATATTCCAGTAATCCTTTGCACGGCATACCCCCACTACAAGCACGACTTCGGCACATGGGCCTCGGACGCCTATGTGGTGAAATCCTCCGACCTGACCGAACTCAAGCAGACCATAAAAGAAGTCCTCTCAAAGACCAATTAAAGCCGTTACCTGATGAGTCTTGAAAAGGCTTCTTCCCGTGAAAGGTTTTTAAAGGGGATAAAAGGGGTAGGGGTTAAAGGGGGGTTAGCTCAGTTGGGAGAGCGGCTGGTTCGCAATCAGCAGGTCGTCGGTTCGATCCCGATACCCTCCACCAGTTTTTTTAAGGGGTTACAACATCAGCCGTAGCCCCTTGCTTTTATGGCGGCATGCCTTTTAGTGCTTTTCCCGGTGACGCGCCTGGTTGTAGATTTTAGCCGGCACGCTGTTTTTCCCGTCCGGCGTCGGCCCTTTTTGCCCCTCCTCTGAATTTTACGGGTGGAGCTATTTTCTCTCGCATTTTTTAAAAATTTGTGGTATCGGTTCATAACAGGCGACTAAGGACGGCGGGGTTTTAGTTTTTTTAAATTGTATAATAAACGTAAGGGAGGACGAAAGATGACAAAAGACGAACTCGTGGAGAGGATTGCGGCCGCTGCGGATTTATCAAAAAAGGACGCCGGCGCGGCGCTAAACGCGGTTACATCGGGAATAACCAGCGCGCTGGCCAATGGTGACGGCGTGGCCCTTACAGGCTTCGGCGCCTTCAGCGTATCACAGAGGGCGGCGAGGACGGGCCGTAACCCAAGGACAGGCGAGAGCATAGAGATACCGGCGAGTAGGGGTGTGAAGTTCAAGGCCGGAAAGGCCTTGAAGGACGCTGTGAGGTAATACCCGTAGGCGATACATCATATGTAAGGGGCGGGACGCTGCAAGTCCTGCCCCTTTTTTGTTGTAAGAGGACTCTTTTGGTAAGTTTATTACCTCCCGTCGTTTGACAAATATATCCATTTGATTATAATATTTTTTTATATTGGACCATCCGTGCCTGCATTTGTTGCTATCTTATTGCCTGTTTTTTTAAATAATCTGAGGTGAAATCTTATGTCCTTTAAAAGAATGTGGAAGTTGCCGGTCTTCTTTATCCTGTTCATTTGTCCCATGATATTCATGGCGGCGGGCTGCGGCAAAAAGGCTGAAAAGGCCGAGGCCGTAAAGGAAAAAAAGGTCTGGGTCGAAAGGTGGAGGATTGAGAGGCCCATGACGGCAAAGAGGGCGGGACTCGCCTCGGTGGCCGTGGGAAGCCGCATATACGCCATAGGCGGCGGAGAGTACAGTAGGGCGGGGCTTAAGATATTCGACACAGTGGAATACGCGGACGTGGCCGAGGACGGCTCTGTAGGGGAGTGGAAGAGCTCCGCGCCCCTTACCACGCCGAGGATATACCCGGCGGCCGTCGTCTACAACGGCTACATCTACCTGATGGGTGGTGAGAGCCTCGACGTCACCTTTACCGGCGCCGAAAATCAGCGCCCCCCCAGGCTCTTAAAGTCCGTTGAGAGGGCTAAGATAAACCCCGACGGCACTATAGGCGAATGGGTGCTCGAAAAAGAGGAGATGCATTTCCCCAGAAGGGGAGGGGAGGTCTTTGCCCATAACGGATGGCTATACGCCGCGGGCGGATTCGGCGGGGACTTTCTGAACGACGTGGAGAAGGCCGTAATAAACCCCGACGGGAGCATTGGGAAGTGGGCCGAGGAGAGCTACATAAACAAGGAGCGCTATATCTCGGGATACTTTCAGAAGGGTGACAGGTTTTTTGTCCTCGGTGGGCACGTGAACAGCCCCCAGAGGGCCATGAACTCCGTGGAAACCGCGAAGGAAAACCCCGACGGGTCCCTTTCCGAGTGGAAGGATACGAGTCCCCTTTATACGAGGAGGTTCTTGAATACCGCCCTCGTGAAGGGCTCTGCCGTATATACCTTCGCCGGGCATAACACCATAAACCTCGCAGGCACGGAAAAGGCCGTCTTTAACGAGGACGGGTCGCTTTCCAAATGGTCGCCGGAAACACCTCTGAACGTGCCGAGAAGGGCCGCAGCGTCGGTGGCCGTGGGCGACTATCTCTATGTGCTCGGGGGAATGGTCAGGCCAATGGGCGCATCCGACTCCGTCGACGTAGTCGAGTCCGCCATGGTAAAGCCCGGTAAGAAACTCGGCCACCTGGTGGAGGAGGGTGGCAAGGAATACGAGGCCTACAAGAAATGGAAGGAATCCATACCCATCGACGCACAGGTCCACCTTATGCACGGCAGGGCGTACCTCAAGAGGAAAAAATACGGCACCGTGCTCTTTGACGTGGAAGAGGCCCTGAAGGAGCGCCCCGACTACCCGGAGGCCTATGACCTCATGGCCGATACGTATTTTGATATGGGCGAACTCGACAAGGCCGAGGAGGCGCTGAAAAAGTCCCTCGACCTGGAAAGCCTCAACTTCTACGCACTCATCGGTCTCGGGTATCTTAATTTTGAGAAGGGAGATTTCAAGTCGGCCGTAAAATTCTACACGAGGGCGCTGAAGGTCGACCCCGAGTCCGAGATAGCCCACTTCAACCTCGGAAACGCCTTATTGAATGGAGGGGATAATGAGTCCGCGGCCAAAGAATTCAAATGGGTACTTAAGAAGAACCCCGGTTCAAAAGAGGCCAGGCATCTTCTCGGCCTGAGCGAAAAGACCCTTAAGAAGGAGGGGGCGGAAAAACCCCTCAAGAAGGAAGATAAAAAGGAAAAGAAGGAAGATAAACCCTAACCTTCGCCCTCCCTGCATTTACAGGCCTTGCGGAGATAGTCTTTAAGCGCCCTTATCTCCTTTTCTGTAAGGGTCTTCTCGAAGGGGGGCATCATCCTCGATATGTTCGTGGCCGCCCCGCCGAGCTTGATGGCGTCCAGTATTTCGCTGTCCGAGAGCCGGCTCATCTTGGCTCCGTTGGTGTGGTCTCTCGGCTGTACGGGCTGGGTCTTGGTGGCGTTGGGGCCGTCGCCCTTTCCCTTAAGGCCGTGGCAGGCGGCGCAGTAAAACCTGTAGTTGAGTTTCGCCGAGGCCGCCTTCGAGGCGCCGGGGGCCGATAACGCTATAATAAATGCGGCTATTAACGCCGTAACCATCCAGGCTTTCTTTCCGCTCATATCGCCTCTTCCACATGTTTTATTCAAAGGAGTCTCATCGGGGCTTCAGGTAACCTTAAAAGGACGCCCTCGCTACTCCATGCCGGCCACAAAGCCGGCCAGGGCCCTTAAATCGGAATCGCTTACAAGGCCCCTGTATATGGGCATGGGGGTCGCCGGTGTAAAGGCCTTCGGGTCTTTAAGGTACGCGTATATCCAATCGGGCTGGAGCATTTTTGACGCGCCTATGAGCGCCGGCCCGGTGAGCCCCCCGACTACCTTCGAACCCCTCCTTACCATGTGACAACCGTAGCAGCCTAATTTTTTCTGGAATATGAACCTGCCTTTGACAGCGGTATTAGGCTTTATTCCGGCGCTCCTTACCAGGGGGGACTTAAGCGTCATAAGATAATCCGTAACAGATGCGGCGTCTTCCTTCGAGAGCCTCGCGTGGTCGCCCCTGTTTTTTATGGTAAGAGAGTTATAGGCCATGGGCCTTATGGCTTTCGGGCTCTTGAGCCAGTCAAGCAAAAACTCCCTTTTGAACCTTGAACCCGCGTACCATAGATCCGGCCCCTTCTCCTTAAGCCTCTCAGTGAGGGTAACCTTTACGGGCCCTTCCGTGCGGTGGCAGGCGGCGCATCTTTTAGCGGTGAAGATTTTTTCGCCCTCCGCCGCTCCCGCAAGGGCTTCGGAGGCGCGGGAAAAGATTGCGACACTTAAGTAGAGTAATGTTATGAGGGTGAAAAGCGCCGCACTTCTCATCAGTGGTATCCTTTCGTTTTCAGCTTTTATATGTGCCCGGCGTACAAAAAAAGAAATTATCGCCCCCTTTTTGTATACATAACTAACGGTTTTTTGTCAAGAAATTCTAAATAAGCGCCCTTTCGCGATTAAATAGACCCTGAAAATATCTCTTGACATTCTACGCTTTGTAGAATAGAATTCTGATATGAGGAAGAACGACAAGAGAGTTTTCAAGGAAAAGGAGGCGAGGGCGCTCGGATACCTCGAACAGGAGTTAATGGATATATTCTGGTCGCGGGGCGCCATGAACGGCAGGCAGGTGCACGGCGCCATAAAACGTAAACGCCCCATCGCTCTTACCACCGTCCTCACCGTACTCGACAGGCTCGTGAAGAAGGCCCTTCTCGCCAAGGAGAGGGGTGAAAGTGTTTTTATTTACAGGCCCCTCTGTACGAGAGACGAGTTCGCCAAAAGGCTTTCAGGCGCCTTCTTTAAGGATGTCCTCGAAATATCCGCGAGCTCAGTGGCGGCCTCCTTCGTTGATTCTCTCGCCGATACGAGCCCGGAAGAGCTCGACATGCTGGCGCGGCTGGTGGATGAGAAGAGAAAGGAGTTGAAGGGTTAGGAGCCGGCGGCTCTCATTTGCCGGCGCTCTTTTTTTTGTCCCGATATTCTACGCTATGTAGAATATAATCTTCAGCCCGGCGGCACGTTTTCCTGTATTGTTTATAAGAATTAAAAAAGCCGAGAAGGAGTGTCGAGTTGACAAAAGACAGGAGTGCCACCGGTTACCGGCGCCGCTCAAACGGCGGTAATTCATCACGCGCTGCGGTCCTCTTCATAGCGTCCGCCTTTCTTGCGTTCCTTGTTTTAATCGGAGCGGGCCAGGTATACAGGGCCCGGGCGGCGTCAATAGATGATTTGGCCGGGAGCGCGGGGAAAGGCGGGGAGGCTGAAAAGACTACACTCAAGGAGGTGCTTGAGGTGGCCTTTAAAAACAACCCCCGTCTCAAGGCCGCGAGGAAGAACTGGGAGAGGGTAAAACATAGATACCCCCGGGCCGTAAGCCTCGAAGACCCCGTCTTTAAATACACGCAGCCCATAAAGGAGATAGAGACGCGGCTCGGCCCCCAGGACCGGGTATTTTCGCTGAGTCAGAAGTTCCCCTTTCCCGGAAAATTGGGGCTCAGGGGCGATATCGTCAACAAGGAGGTAGATATCGCACGGACGAGATATGAAAAGACCGGGAGGGATTTAAGGGCCGAGGTGAAAAAGACATTCTATGAACTCTTTTTTACAGACATGGCCGTCCAGCTGGACAAGGAGAAGAAGGCAGTCCTTGAATACTTCTTTAAACTGAGCAGGGTCAATTACGGGCTCGACGTCTCGGAGCTCGATGAGCTGGTGAGGGCCGGGAAGTCATCTGCAAAGGCCACCTTTGACCTTTTGAAGGTAAAGGATATGCGCGAGGCCCTGGCGGCGAGGCTCAACGCCCTTCTGGACCGCCCGCCGACCACAAC
Organism: Thermodesulfobacteriota bacterium; assembly: GCA_046754225.1. Classification (GTDB taxonomy): domain Bacteria; phylum Desulfobacterota; class GWC2-55-46; order GWC2-55-46; family JADFVP01; genus BTQV01. The sequence continues at coordinate 35,176 of JBHHVI010000008.1, forward strand.
CGTGCCGCCCGCCGAGGAGCCGGTCTTTATTGATTTCCCCTACAGCCGCGAAGAACTCTTCAGCCTCGCCTCGGCGCATAACGACGAGGTAAGGATAGCCGGCATCGAGGTGGAAAAGAGCGAGCTTGAGAAGAGGCTCGCAGGCTACACATATCTCCCCAACTTCATGGTAGGCGTCAATTATTCACAGATAGGCCCGCCGCCTTCAGTCATACCCGACGCCGGCGACGACGCCGTCTCCGTGACTCTGGGCGTTAGCATACCGCTCTGGTTTTCCAAGAACAGGGCAGCCGTTTCAGAGGGCGCCACTAATATGGAACAAAAAGTCTTTGAGAAGGGCGCCGTGGTCCGGGAAGTAGAGGGGCTTGTAAAGAGGTTTTATTTCAACCTTATGACCTCTTCCCGGATAGCGAAACTCTACAGGGAGCGTTTCATCCCGGACGCGAAAGAGTCGGTGGAGTTCGCCGAGGCGCGCTACAAGACAGGCAAGGAAACGCTCGGAAGGCTCCTTGAGACAGAGAGCATGTGGATAGACTTCCGTCTCGTCTATTACAGGGCCTTCGCCGATTATCTTAAGAGCGCGGCCGAGCTTGAAAGGCTCACGGCAAGGGAATTTTTTAAATCGGATAAGGAGTGAGGAGTTTTAAGATATGGGTAAACGCACAGTTCTGGTCCTGTTTTTGATTATCGGGTTGGTGGCCGGCGCAGGGTCCATGTATGTAGCCTCCATGTACAGGGGGATGAAACAGGAGGGGGTAAGTTCCGGCGCGCCCGCGGACAAGGCCCCCGGGAAAGGAAAAAAGATCATTTACTGGCAGGCGCCCATGAATCCGTCATACGTCTCGGACAGGCCCGGGAAATCCCCCATGGGCATGGACTTGATACCTGTTTATGAAGGCGAAGAGAGCTCTGGCGAGCCCGGCACGGTTCTGATAGACCCTGTTACAGTTCAGAGCATCGGGGTCAGGACCGCGCGTGTGAAAAAGAGGAAACTGGAAAAACTGCTCAGGACCGTTGGAAGGGTTGATTACGACGAAAAGAGGGTCTACCACATCCATACGAAGCTCGAGGGATGGGTGGAGAAACTCTACTTTGATTTTACCGGTGAGAAGGTGAAGAAGGACGACATACTCCTTGAGTTCTACAGCCCAAAACTTATATCGGCGGAGGAGGAGTTTCTCCTCGCCAAGAAACTCGCCGGCTCCGTTAAGGAGGTGGGAAGGGCGTCTCTTCTGGAGCTCAGCCGCAGGAGGCTTGAGCTATGGGACGTGCCGCCGCACCAGATAAAGGAGATAGAGGAGACGGGCAAGGTAAAAAGAACACTTCACATCCATTCCCCCGTAACAGGTGTTGTCGTTGAAAAAGGCATTGTAGAGGGTATGTTCGTAAAACCCGGCTACACCCTCTATACAATAGCCGACCTGTCAAAGGTCTGGGTCTACGGCGATATATACGAGTATGAGCTGCCCTGGATAAAGGTGGGCCAGAAGGCCGAGATGGAGCTTGCCGCCTACCCCGGCGAGGTCTTTTCCGGCAGGGTCTCTTTCATTTATCCCTTTCTCGATGAAAAGACACGGACTAATAGGGTAAGGGTGGTCTTCGACAACGCCGATGGGAAACTCAAGCCCGGCATGTACGCGGAGATAAGGTTTAAGTCCGTCGTCAGCGCGGACACACTGGCGGTTCCAAAAGAGGCCGTGCTCCTGTCCGGTGAGAGGAGCCTGGTGATACTTTCGCGCGGCGGTGGGAAGTTCACGCCGAGGGAGGTAACCCTCGGCGTTGAGACCGATGACTTCTATCAGGTCCTCAGCGGCCTCAAGGAAGGGGATATCGTCGTAACTTCGGCGCATTTCCTCATAGACTCGGAGAGCAGGCTTAAGGAGGCGATAACAAAGATGCTTGAGCTTAAGAAAAAGGCCGGTCCCGCCGGAGAGAAAAACAAAAAAAAGATGGATATGCCGGGCATGAAGGATATGCAGCGGGACGCCGACAAGCCGGGCGTTAAAAAATATCCCGATATGAAAATGATGCAGTCAGGGGGCGAGCATGAGGGGCGGATGGAACATAATAAGATGAAGATGGATCCGCACGGGGGTATGAAGATGGAGGGTATGGATATGAAGGGTATGAAGATGGACGGCGGAAGTTGAAGGTCGCGCCCGCTCATCGGATTTTTCCGGCGGGTCCATTTCCCGCCCATTGGACGCGCAATCCTCAAATGGTTTCGATACCCGGCTTCTTAAAACGGGGTAGTTCATTCATGATGCTGTTTTTCACCCTGCTCATTAAAGGTCCCATATAAAAAATGCTTAAAAAGATAATAGAACTTTCCGTTAACAACAGGTTCCTCGTAATACTCTTTACCCTCTTCGTGATGCTCTGGGGCGTCTACGCCATGACGAGGACCCCCCTTGACGCCATACCCGACCTTTCCGACGTTCAGGTAATAATCTTCACGGAATATCCCGGCCAGGCCCCGCAGGTCGTTGAGGATCAGATAACCTATCCCCTCACCACGTCCATGCTCTCGGTGCCCCACGCAAAGGTCGTGAGGGGTTATTCCTTCTTCGGCTTCTCCTTTGTCTACGTGATATTCGAGGACGGCACGGACATGTACTGGGCGCGGAGCCGTGTGCTCGAATACCTTAACTTCGTGGCGGGAAGGCTGCCGAGCGGCGTTACGCCCACCCTCGGCCCCGACGCTACGGGCGTGGGCTGGGTATACGAGTACGCCCTCGTAGACAGGACCGGCAAAACCGACCTCGCGCAACTCCGGAGCATTCAGGACTGGTACCTGCGCTACGAACTCCAGACCGTTCCGGGTGTATCCGAGGTGGCGAGCATAGGCGGGTACGTCAAGCAGTACCAGGTAGAGACCGACCCCAATAAGCTCCTCGCCTACAACATACCGCTCAGCAAGGTGAAGCACGCCATAATGAGGAGCAACAACGACGTGGGCGGAAAGCTCGTCGAGTTCGCGGAGACGGAGTTCATGGTAAGGGGCCTCGGGTATATAAAATCCATAAGCGATATAGAGAACATCGCCGTGGGCGTGGACAAAAAGGGAACCCCCATAAGGGTAAAGGACATAGCCTCAGTCCATACGGGGCCTGAACTCAGAAGGGGGCTCGCCGAGCTTGACGGAGAGGGCGAGGTGGCCGGGGGCGTCGTCGTCATGCGCTACGGCGAGAACGCCCTCCATGTTATAGAGAACGTAAAGGAGAAACTCGTGGAGCTCAAAAAGGGGCTCCCCGAGGGCGTGGAGATAGTGCCCGTATACGACAGGAGCGGGCTTATCGAGAGGGCCATAGAGACCCTCAAGGGAAAACTCATAGAGGAGAGCATAGTCGTCGCCGTAATCTGTATAATCTTTCTCCTCCATTTCAGGAGCGCCCTGGTGGCCATCTTCACCCTGCCCGTGGGCATACTCATCGCCTTTATCATCATGGGTTATCAGGGGATAAACGCCAACATAATGAGCCTCGGAGGCATTGCCATCGCCATAGGCGCCATGATAGACGGCTCCATAGTCATGATAGAGAACGCGCATAAACACCTCGAGCGCGACGCCGGAAAAAAAGACCACTGGAGGATTATAATGGACTCGGCCAGGGAGGTGGGGCCGGCGCTCTTTTTCTCGCTCCTCATCATCACCTTCTCCTTTATCCCCGTCTTTACCCTCGAGGCGCAGGAGGGCAGGCTCTTTAGCCCCCTTGCTTTTACCAAGACCTACTCCATGGCCGCCTCGGCTCTCCTGGCCGTAACCATAGTGCCGGTGCTCATGGGTTATTTCATAAAGGGCAGGATAATACCCGAGGAAAAGAACCCCGTAAACAGGGCGCTAATATTCTTATACAGGCCTGTGGTCAACCTCGTACTCAGGTTCAAAGTAGGTTTCATCCTGCTCTCCGTGGTTGTTCTCGTCCTGACGGTAATACCGCTTAAAAGGCTTGGAGGGGAGTTCATGCCGCCGCTGAACGAGGGGGACATACTCTACATGCCCACGACGCTGCCGGGCATCTCCATAACAAAGGCGCGTGAACTCCTCCAGCAGACGGACAGGATATTAAAGACCTTCCCCGAGGTGAAGAGCGTCTTCGGTAAGATCGGCAGAGCCGAGACCGCCACAGACCCGGCCCCGCTTTCCATGATAGAGACGACGGTTACGCTCAAGCCAGAGGAGGAGTGGCGAGACGGCATGACCATACAGAAACTCATGGACGAGATGGACAGGAGCATAATATTTCCCGGCGTCACCAACGCCTGGACAATGCCCATCAAGACGCGTGTCGATATGCTCAGCACGGGCATAAAGACCCCCGTGGGCATAAAGATAGCGGGCGACGACCTGAACGTCCTTGAAGACCTCGGAAAGGAGATAGAGGCGGCAATAAGAAATATCCCAGGCACCCTTTCCGTCTATTCCGAGAGGGTCGTCGGCGGGAATTACCTCGACTTCGATATTGACAGGCTCCAGGCCGCGAGGTACGGCCTTACCGTGGGGGATGTGCAGGACGTGATCCAGTCGGCCGTTGGAGGCATGAATATAACTACCACCGTCGAGGGGCTTGAGAGGTATCCCGTTAACCTCCGCTACGGCCGCGAACTCCGCGACGACGTCTCCAATTTAAGGCGTGTCCTCGTCCCGACGCCCCGGGGCGAGCATATACCGTTAGCTCAGGTGGCCGATATCAAGATAACAAAAGGGCCGCCCGCCATAAAGAGCGAGAACGCGAGATTAAACGCATGGATATACGTCGATTTGAAGGGCATAGACGTATCGACCTATGTAAAAAAAGCCCGGGAGATAATAAACGAAAAGATAACGATGCCGGCGGGGTATTCCTTGATCTGGAGCGGCCAGTACGAGTACATGGAGAGGGCCAAGGCGCGCTTGAAGCTCGTTGTGCCGCTCACCCTGGTCATTGTATTCCTGCTCCTTTATTTCAACTTTAATAACATCGCCGAAAGCATTATCGTCATGCTCTCGCTGCCCTTCGCTCTCGTAGGGGGGGTCTGGCTTATGTACATACTGGGATACAACATGAGCGTGGCCGTGGGGGTGGGTTTCATAGCGCTGGCTGGAGTGGCCGCGGAGACAGGTGTCGTCATGATTCTATACCTCGACATGGCCTATGAGGAAAGATACTTGAGCGGCAGGCTCAAGACAAAAAAAGACCTGTATGATGCCGTCATAGACGGGGCGGTCAAACGCATAAGGCCCAAAATCATGACGGTTTCGGCGATCATAGCCGGGCTTCTTCCCATAATGTGGAGTACGGGCACAGGCTCGGCGGTGATGAAGAGGATAGCCGCGCCCATGGTGGGCGGCATGGTATCGGCTACTGTGTTGACGCTCCTCGTGATACCGGCCATTTATACCCTCTGGAAAGAGAGGGGTCTTAAGTAAGATTATTAATGGAAGGGGCAATAAAGATGAAGGAGATTAAGGCGTATATCAGGTGCGTCAAGGCCGAGGATGTCGTGCACGCCCTTAAGGATGCGGGCGTGGCGGGGTTGACCATCATCAGCGTCACCGGGTTCGGCGGCGCGGCGGTCCAGGAAGAGCAGCGGTGGTCCATAGAGTACGCCGAAAAATGCACTACCGTGGCGAAACTCGAACTGGTCTGCAGCGACGACGAAGCCGAAAGTTTCGTCAGGATAATAAAGGAGAAGGCCTATACGGGGCACAGCGGCGACGGGATGATATTCGTCACCGAAGTGGTAAGGTCGATAAAGATAAGGACCGGCGGCGAAGGTGATGGGGCGTTAAGGCCCTGATGACGAAGCCGTTGGATAAAACCAACAAACCCGGAGGTGGCAGATGAAAAGTTTAAGGATTATAGTTTTTCTTTTGGTTCTATTGATCTCAGCCCCGGCGCTCGCCTCGGACATGTCGTCAGGCTCCATGATGGGCCAGGGGACGATGGGACATTCACAGATGTCCATGAGCAGGATGAAGGAGCATCACAAAATGATGAGGGATATGATGGGTATGATCAGGGAGATGATGGTCATCATGGAGGGGACGCCGGGGATAAAGGACAAAGACCGGGCCGACCTTAAGGGTATGGTGAAGAGGATGGACGAAATCATGGAGAAACACAAGGGGATGATGAAAGATATGGATATGAAGGGCATGAAGATGATGAAGTGAAAAAGCCGGTCTTTTATCAACGGGAACTCAATCACACCAGAAAGGTAGAGGTATGGTAATGAGAAGGATAGTGGGAATAAACACGAACGCGGGAAAGGGGTTCTTCTTTCCAGTGATTATCTTTGTTGTTGTGGCCTTTTTTTCAACGTACGCCTATTCCGGCGTTTCTACTGGGCTCAAGACCGTAGACCCGGAGATCGTTTGCATGGTCAACGATAACGTTATGGGAAAGCCGCAGATTCCGGTGGAGGTGGACGGGAAGACCTATTACGGTTGCTGTCAGAATTGCGTTGGGACCCTTAAGGCCGACCGCTCGGTGCGCTTCGCCAAAGACCCGTTAACAGGGCGGATGGTCGATAAGGCAAAGGCCGTCATACTGGAAGGTGGCTCGGGAGAGGCGCTTTACTTTGAGTCGACTGATGCCGCGAAGCTCTATCGTGAGTCGCAAGGGGGAAGATAGTACTATAAAAGGTTTAACGGCGCGGCCTTTGGCCCGTGAGTATCTCACAGCGCACGGCGGAGGGGACTGGTTTAAAGGACTTGAACAGATGACGGGAAAGTGGGAAGATATGTGATTCATCCGTCGCGGGCAGGGTTCACCCCGGAGGTGTAGCCTTTTTAGCGGCCCGGCGGCACGGGCTTCGACTGAACACAAATCTTACCCGGAGGTTTTGAAGATGGAGTTTTTAAGCATGGGGCTATTCGAGGGGATAAGGGAGATGCCGAATATCCATCCCCTTATCGTCCACTTCCCGATAGCGCTCTTCAGCGTCTTCCTGTTAGCGGAGTTTATCAATTTCTTTATTAACAGCGAGGGGCTAAGAAGCGCTGCCTCATACACCCTCTACCTCGGCACGCTCGCCGCCGTGGCCACGGTCCTTGCCGGATGGAGCGCCGAGTCCACCATAACACATTCCGAGGCGGTACATTCCATCATGGAATCTCACGAGGCCCTCGGCATTACCGTCCTTGTTATAGGCATAGTCCTTTCGGTATGGAGGCTCAGGAGGGGAAGAAAATTCTCGCCCATTGAGCGTCTTGTCCATCTCTTTCTCGCTTTTGCGGCCGTCGTTGTCCTGAGTATGGGCGCTGACCTCGGGGGGCTCATGGTCTACAAGTACGGCGTGGGCGTAAAGGCCGTAAAGGTTGAAGGGCGCCATGACCACTCCGGCTCTCACGATAGTGACAGGGTCCCCATTAATTCCATCGAAGAAAATCATTCAGCCGGCGCTCACGCCCATGGGCATAAAGACTAACGCCTATCTATCTGATATAATTGTGATATAAGCTGATCTCCGGAGGGTTTTAATATGGCGCATGATCCTGTATGCGGCATGGATATAAAGCCTGAAGAGGCTAAGGCAAAGAGCGCCTTTAAGGGGGTGGAGGTATACTTCTGCTCTACCGCCTGCAAGGAAAAGTTCGACGCCGGGCCGGCCTCCTTCCTCGTCCCCGAGAAGGAGGTTAAAGAGGAAGAGAAAGCAAAAAAAACCGCTTCCGCAGGGCTTAAGACCGTGATTCTACCCATAACGGGGATGAGCTGCGCCTCATGCGCAGGGAAAGTGGAAAAGGGCCTTTCAAAGACGAGCGGCATCAAAAAGGCGTCCGTCAATTTCGCCACGGAGAAGGTCTCTATATCCTACGACCCGTCCATCGTCGACCTCAAGGTATTTATAAGGACCATAAAGGAACTCGGTTACGGGGCCGGGGTGGAAACGGCGGTCCTGCCCCTCGAGGGGATGAGCTGCTCGTCCTGCGTTGATAAGATAGAGAAGGCCCTTAACGGTCTTGATGGGGTTGTCGGGGCGTCCGTCAATTTCGCCACGGAAAAGGCCACCGTCACCTACATACCCGCCGCCATCACCGTCGACGGGATGGTAAGGGCTGTAAGGGGCGCAGGCTATGGGGTAATCGAGGTTAAGGCGGAAGAGGACCTCCTTGAAAAAGAGAAGAGGAGGAAAAAGGAGGCCTATGCAAGGCTAAAGAGGAAATTGATAACCGGCATAGTGCTGACCGTGCCAATCTTTATCCTCACATACCCGGGGGTCTTCGGGCTTACCTCCATTGTGGACATCAAAAGGCAGACCTATTTTTATTTTCAGCTTCTCTTCGCCCTTCCCGTTCAATTCTGGTGCGGCTGGCAGTTTTACAGGGGCGCGGTGGCCTCGGCGAAGCACAGGACGACGGACATGAACACCCTTATTGCCGTTGGAACCTCCGCCGCCTTCTTATTTAGCCTCACGGCGACCTTCTTGCCCGCCATCTTCGAGGCCAGGGGTTTTTCGCCGGAGGTATACTACGACACCGCCGCCGCCATTATAGTCTTAATACTCCTCGGCCGGCTCCTTGAGGCACGGGCGAAGGGGCAGACGGGCGAGGCGATAAAGAAGTTGATGGGCATGCAGGCGAAGACGGCCCGGGTCGTAAGAGACGGCGTTGAGAAGGACGTGCCCGTGGAGGACGTGGTTGAGGGCGATATAGTGCTTGTGCGGCCAGGAGAGAAGGTGCCGGTAGACGGCGTCGTTGTCGACGGCTATTCCTCCGTGGATGAATCTATGATAAGCGGCGAGAGTATACCTGTTGAAAAGAAGGTTGGAGACGGGGTCATTGGGGCCACGTTGAACAAGACAGGCTCCTTCAAGTTCAGGACCACGAAGGTGGGTAAGGAGACGGCACTGGCCCAGATAATAAAGATGGTGGAGGACGCGCAGGGCTCGAAACCACCCATAGCGAGGCTCGCAGACCTTATCGCGAGCTATTTCGTCCCCGCTGTTATTGGCATCGCTGTCGTTACCTTCATGGTCTGGTACTTTTTCGGTCCGGCACCGGCCTTCACCTACGCGCTCCTTAACTTCATCGCCGTACTCATAATAGCCTGTCCATGCGCCCTGGGGCTCGCCACACCGACGTCCATAATGGTGGGAACGGGCAAGGGGGCTGAGAACGGCATTCTGATAAGGGGAGGGGAGTCCCTTGAGACCGCCCATAAACTCAATGCCATAATCCTCGACAAGACCGGCACCCTGACAAAAGGAGAGCCCTCTGTTACTGACCTATTCGCGGCGGGAGGCTTTACGGAAAGAGATATCCTTTTTTACGCCGGCTCCGCTGAAAGGGGCTCGGAGCACCCCCTCGGCGATGCCATAGTGAAGGGCGCCGCCCGAGAGGGTGTGGAACTGGCCGAGCCTTCGAGCTTCAACGCCATCCCTGGCCACGGCATAGAGGCCCGTGTCAGGGATAAGGTTCTTCTTCTTGGAAACAGTAAATTCATGAAGGAGAGCAATATCGACATTAACGAACTCGAGGGGAAGGCCGAAGAATTTTCCGACGAGGGGAAGACGCCCATGTTTGTGGCCGCCGATGGACGGGCCGCCGGGATAATAGCCGTGGCCGACACGCTGAAAGAGTATTCACTGGAGGCGGTCACCGCCTTCAAGGCCATGGGGGTCGAGGTGGTGATGATAACGGGCGACAACAGGCGGACGGCACGGGCCGTGGCAAAGGCTGTGGGTATAGAGAGGGTCCTATCAGAGGTCCTGCCCGGGGACAAGGCGAGGGAGGTTAAGAAACTCCAGGGCGAAGGCATGTTGGTGGCCATGGTGGGGGACGGCATAAACGACGCCCCGGCCCTGGCGCAGGCCGACGTGGGAATAGCCATAGGCACGGGGGCCGACGTGGCGATGGAGGCATCGGACATAACCCTTATAGGCGGGGACTTAAGGGCCATTGTGACGGCCATAGCTCTGTCGCGCGCCACCATCAGGAACATAAAGCAGAACCTGTTCTGGGCCTTCTTCTACAATACCGCCCTCATACCCGTGGCCGCTGGCATCCTCTACCCCTTTTTCGGGGTCCTCCTGAACCCCATCTTCGCCGCGGCGGCCATGGCCGTGAGTTCCGTGACCGTCGTGAGCAACGCACTGAGGCTGAAGTGGTTCAGGCCTACCATAAAGGCCTGATGGACGTGAACTTACAGGGGGATTATTATGGATAATATAAAACATCACCACATAAGGTTCAAAAAGGGGCCGGCCGGAAGCCCCGGGGATTGGGAGGCGGAGTTGAAAAAGGTTACCGGCGTAAGGGCCGTGAGTATAGATGCCGAAAAGGGCGACGTCTATGTGGAGTACGACCTCAACAGGTGCTGCGAGGAGGCCGTGGAAAAGTGGATGGTCAACAAGGGCTTCGTCCTCGACAACGGCTTCCTTGAGAAGGTTAAGAGGGGATGGGTGCACTACACCGAAGAGAACGAGCAGGACGCCATGAAGGCCGAGCCCACGCCGTGCTGCGAGGTAAAGGACGTGGGCGATAAAAAGGAAGTCGAGGAAAAGTAGAGCCCTTGCTCACAGGAAGGAGGACGGTAATGGTAAAGGACCCCGTATGCAAGATGACTTTAAGCGAGGAAAAGGCTCCGGAAAAGACGGAGTACAAGGGGAAGACCTATTATTTTTGCGCGGCCGGCTGCAGGGAAAGGTTTGAGCATGAGCCGGAAAAATACCTTGAAGGGGAGGATACAGATTGGGTAAAGGGTTAGTCCTTACGAACAAAGAGATAAGAGATTAAAACAAGTTACAGTCACGTATAAAATATAATCGGCCGTAATGCCGCCCGGGTATTACGGCCTGAAATTTTTGTCTATTCCGCCGCCTTTACAGCATTCTTTTCCATGGCAAAGCCCTCGATAATTAAACGATTTTTCCGGTATGAGTTCTAACCTTCTTTTAATATATAATCAGTATAATGGAAGTATAAAGATTGAAACAAAGTAAAACTTAAACATTTAACGAGGAGAAAGATACCATGAAGAGATTCAACACCAACATAGGTGAACTCGTGGCCTTTAGCGTACTTGCAGTAACACTGGTCGGCGCTATACTCGTAGCCTGACACGGGTTCACGTAATAAGAGAAAACCCCGTGGTCATTAAGACCACGGGGTTTTTTTTTGATTGACTGAAGGCATTGTTGCAACGGGCCGGGCTCAGTCAGCGAGTATCCTGTCGAGCCTTTCGAGGTCGTTTATCACCTTCCAGGAACCGCCCCCCGATTCAACCCTCTTTTTCCACTCTTCAAGGCGTTTAAGGTAATCCCTCGGGTCGATGTTGTCGCTCCTGAGTTTCGTTACATTCAGGGCGATGACCTTTATCCCGTCGAAACGGACGGGGAAGTCCCGGATCCGCCCCTTGGCGAGGTCCTCTTCGAGGTCCGAGAATACAAAGATGTACTTGTTGGCCGCCTTTGTCTCGTTCAGGTACTCAACCGCCTGAAGCGCCCCGCCCGTGATGTCGGTGTGGCTGCTCCCCTTCGTGTTCTTGATGAAGTTGTTGACCTTCTGGCTGAAGACCCTCTTCTGGTCGTTCGATACGGAGGGTCTGGTGTTGAAGGTCGTCTTCTGTATGATGTCCTTTTCACTGAAGGACCCGCTGTCTATTCTGGCGACCGCCAGAGAGTCTCCCGGCTGGAGCGTGCCCAAGAGGTAGTTTATTATCGCCTTTGCCTTTTCCAGCTCCCTGGCGTAGGTGCCTGATGTGTCCATGAGCATGTACACACCCGTGGCGTGTCCGGTGGTATCGGCGCACCCCTGAATGAGCACAAGGAGCGGCAGCAGGAGTATAAGAAGGTATTTTTTCATTGTATCCTCTCTCCTGTTGAGTTCAGTCCGCGGCCGCGTGATTTATCGCGGACCTGCTTCTCTATCCACAGGGCCGGGAAGACGAATACGTCGTACAGGGCGATTACTACCCCGCCGAGGCCACGGACGATGTTCCCGGCGAGCCGGAGTATAAACGACAGGGCGCGTAGGAACCCCTGTACAACCACGCCGAGTACAGTCCTTGAGGAGTGTATGAAACTCTCAAGGGGTATGGCTATAAAGGTCAGGGCGAAGGGGAGTATGAAACCCATTACCATCTGCCCCGCCGTCGGTATCCATGATTTGGATGTGGCGGCCATCTCGCTCGCGGCAAGCGCGTGCCTCAAGGCCTGCATATCGGCGGCGATTTGGTCTCGCATGTACGCCAGGGAGGCCTCGACGCTCGCCAGTATGAATAATATCGCGAAGGTTATGAATATCATTCTGACACGCATCTTGTCATTCATGGAGCCTATAACGGGGAAGAGGTTCGTAATCCTCAGGGCCTCCATGAGATAGAGCCCCATGGCCGCCTCTACCATGATTATGACCATTGCCGCGATGTTGGATGTCTTATAGGGGCCGATATAACTGCCGCCGCCCACCATCTCACTCATGGGAAGAGCTATGAGGTTGAAGTTTATCGCCGCTCCGCCTACGGCTATGAGGAGCACGAGGGCGGATATGACGAACTGCGTCATGGACGAGGAGGTAAGTTTCCTTACGGCGTTGTCGGAGCCCGCGCGGATCCGCTCGAAATCCTCGATCTTCCTGTCAATCGCCCTTGATCTTTCCATAAGCCCGTCTATGGTTGAACCTACTTTGCTGAGCGTGGCAGTCAGTTCCCTCCAGCAGGGGGCCATCTTGGTAAGTATTTCGTGGCGATGGGACGAGGATTTTCTGTACTCCTCTATGGCGTCCTTGTGCTGGTCGGCGAGGTTGTTTCTTATGTCCCCGAGGATCTTCGCGACCTGCGTGTCGCCCGTGGCGCGAATCTTCGCCACGGCCTGAACGGCCGCGACCCAGCTCGATGGCTCGGGCGGCACCTCTGAGCACTGGCTGTAGTCACTGTCTATACGGGCTATCAAGTCGCCGAGGTTACGGTTCAGCGCCGGATAACCGCTCAAGTCCTTTTTGACCACGGCGTCCACCCTGTGGAATTCGCGCTCTATTGAGTGTTCGGCCGCTTCAAGGCCCGAGGCGAGTATCACTTCCCTGTTCCTTTTCGCGAACCTCTTTTCAGTCAGGGCCAGAGACCTTGCCCCGAGCCTCAGCGCCCTTGCTACCATGTTGAATGTCGCTTCAATAGCCTTATGGGCCGGCGTGCGCGCCAGGTAGAGAATCACAAGCGCGATGAATATCCAGAGAAGAAAACTCAGCGCCGGGGCGTCCGGCCATAGCATGAAAATCTCCTTAAAAGTCATCTCCCGCTCCTTTTTTTGTTTACGGACCTATAATCCGTGACCTGTTAACAAAACCTCTGCTAACAACACCATGGTGGCTCAGTGACCCGGGAGCCATCCTTTAAAAACAGATGCAACCTTCATAAGCGCATTAATACAACATGGGGCAAAACAAATGATGTGATTAACGGCACAGCATAATGGAGATGGAAAGCAACCCTTTTCTCCCGGAAGCCATGTCAATTTTCCCGGCCCGATTAATCGGAAAAATAGGGTGTGAATTTCAAATAGAAATATGTCAGAGAATAGCCCCGAAAAAGGAAAAAGGGCCACAGCAAACGCCGTAACCCTTTGATTTGTCAGGCATTGTAGAGAGGATTGTTGGCCTGCGGCCGGCAATCCAGAGCATTAAAAAAGGCCGCAATATCCTTTGTTCAAGAATATAGCGGCCCCAATTTGGCAGCGGGGACAGGATTAAGGACTTATTTTGAGCCTGTAATGGTCCGGATTACTTTGGTCCCGTGAAATATATTCATTGGATACCTTAGCAGTCGGGCTTTATGAAAAATAGGTGTTGTCTATGCTTTAATGTGCCTGTATTTCTCTTGACCTGTACTAAATATGGATATATAATATAGTCATAATAGATGACCATAAAGGAGGTTGTATGAAGACTGTTACCGTGACCATAGCCGATGGTAAGAGGGATTTTAGCCGCCTTATCACAGAGGCCGCTGAAAAGAACGAAGACATCGTGGTGACCAAGCGTGGCAAGCCCATGGCGGTAATTATT
>JBHHVI010000009.1:0-45563 GCA_046754225.1 Thermodesulfobacteriota bacterium
CGGTATCCACCATTGCCGTTTGAAGGTTTTATAAAAATATGGGCGCGTCTTGAATGTTCATGTGGCCGCGCGGGGGAACATTAAAAAACTCAAGGTTATTTTATTAACAGAGATAGACCTGTTATAAAAGGATTAATGCACACGGCAAGGAGCTCCTTCTCCCTTACACCACATACAATAACACCTTGCCGCTTAAAAAACCTCATATCCTCACCGCCCCTCACCGTCCTGTCGCTTTTTTGCCCGCGACAGGTTCCGCCTGTACTCCTCTTCAGAGGGGTCTATTGTTACGGCCTCTTCGAGCGCCCTTTTCTCCCTTAAACCTCTAACAAGAAGATATAGGCCTGAAAAAAACACCCCCGTCACAAAGAAGAAGGAGATAAAGACAGCAGGGTCAAAAAAACTCCTGTAAACAGGATAATCGTAGTCGAGGTTCTGTCCGGCGGGGAATATGATGAGCCGCATATAGGTGACGAGGACCCTGAACTGCGTCAACAAATAATCATGGCGGGACAATGTGGCAAGCTCCTGCACTTGGAGGAGACGGACCCTTTCGGCGATGGGCACCCAGCCTTCTTCATGGGCGGCGCCGGACGTAAATAACTCCAAAGGTATAATAACGAAGAGGAGTATGAATGGGACGAGGCGCGAGAGCCTCTTTACGGGCCTCTCTCCGGTGTTGAAAAAAGTAAACTCAACAAGGACTATAACGGCGGGCAGGGTAAAACTTATCTCCTTTGTCTTCTGGGCGGCGAGGGCGAAGACGAGGGAGAGGGCGTAGAATAACCAGCCTCCGCCCTTTTTCGAGGTCGTCAAGGAAATTCGCGCCCGGATAAAGAGGAAGACCGAGAGGAGGTAGAAGAAGGCGGCCAGAGAGGCGAACCTCTGGGTTGTGAAGGCTACCGCCTCTGTCTGAACGGGATGGGCCACGAAGAGCAGGGCCGCTGTAAAGGCCGCCCCCCTTGCTACGTACTCGCCCGCCCTGCCCCTGAGGGCCGGCGTCCCGAAGATATTAAGGACTATCAGATAGAGGATGATACTGTTGGAGATGTGGAGAACAACATTGACGAGGTGGTATCCGAAAGTATCGTACCCGCCTATGGCGTAGTTGACGGCGAAAGAGAGGAAGGCCAGGTACCTCGTCCCCGAGAGGTACCTGAAATTAGAAAGGTCCCTTAAAAACATATTATCCAATATAAATCCCTGGTCGTCGAAGACAAAGGGGGCGTGGAGGATATTGGAATATACGAGGAGACCGAGAAGAATCAGCGCCGCGAAGGGAAGGAATAAAAAGAGTCTTTTGTTGATTGAATCCATAACGGTAAATGGCTGGAAGTGAAGGGCCTGAAAAATGCCTGTATTTTCAAGGCATTTAGTATGTAAGTATCACTTTAGGAAGAAAAAATCAACAGAGGCAAAAAAAATCTTGTCTTTTATTTCAAGGTGAGTTAGTATACTGTATACAAAGAAGTGCCCTCAGCGGCAAGAAGAAATTAATAACGAAAGGTGGTGATCCCGTTGGCGTTAAAAATTACAGAGGATTGCGTGGCATGCGGTGTCTGCATGCCGGAATGTCCCGTAAGCGCGATTTCCGAGGGCGACATCTACGTCATCGACCCCGACGTCTGTATTGAATGCGAGGGGCATTACGATACACCGAAGTGCGCGGAGGTCTGTCCCACCGACGCTTGCGTGCCTGCCTGAGGTCTTTATCGACTCGAACAACCTTCAGGTGCTCGGAAGAATTTTCTGAAAACGCATACGGCCATGCCGTGCCGCCTTTTGCGGTACTGCATGGCCTGCTGGTCTCTATACGGCCTTTCACTGAAAGACGCGGGGTACGCCCCGAGTTACGCATTAACCGGGATTTGAGAAATGAAAGAGTTTGCCCTTTTCTGGGGATGCACCATACAGACCCGTTTTCCTTTTCTTGAAAAATCCACACGGATTGTGCTCGACGAGTTCAATCTCCCCTACAGGGATGTGGAAGGGTTTACGTGCTGCCCGGAAAAATCGCTTGTAAACAATATAGACCACGGTCTCTTTACCGTTACGGCGGCAAGGAACGTAAGCGTAGTCGATGAGCTCGATTGCGACCTTGTAAGCCCCTGCACGGGCTGCGTTTCAAACCTCGCCACCGTCAAGGAGGAGCTACTCCATAACCCCAAAGACAAGGAAGACGTCAACAGCCTCTTAAAGGAGGTCAACAGGGAATTCAAGGGCACGGCCAGGCTCTCCCACTTTGTACCGTTCTTCCACGACCAGGTCGGCGTCAACAAGATAAAACAGAAGATAAAAAAGGATTTCAAGGGCATGAGGTTCGCCATACATTACGGCTGCCACATGATAAGGCCGTCCCACGCTCTTAAGAACGACGACCCCATGGAGCCCAAAAAATTCGATAACCTTATAAGGGCGCTCGGCGGCGAGTCCATCGATTTCAGGACAAAGATGCTGTGCTGCGGTCAGGGTCTGGACAGGGTGGACCAGCATGAAAACGCCCTTGAGCTGGCCAGGGAAAAACTGGTGGAGCTGAAAAAGATAGGGGCCGACGCGCTGGTATTATGCTGCCCGTCCTGTTTCCTCCAGTTCGACAACAACCAGTTCCTGATGATAAGAGAGGGTGAGAGGATAGGTACGCCGGTGCTCTACTTTACCGAACTCCTCGGCCTCGCCCTCGGCCGCGGCGCCGAAGAGTTGGGCATCAACTCCCACAGGGTGGATGTGACCCCCTTCCTTAAAAAATGGGCTGAAATATCGGAGAAGGAAGGCGGGGTGGAACTGGAAGACGAGATAAATCTTCCCGGGGCGCTCGCCTGAGACACCTCTGTGACGGAACCGGCGGGATGCTCTTTTAAACGTCTGGAACGGAAGAGACCGGGCCAGACAAGGTATTCATATAATGATAAAGTCTCATATAAACATGCATCTCCTGGAGATGTGCTCAAAGTGCGGGGCGTGTTACGATGTGTGCCCGTCGTGTATCACCTTCAGGGGCTACGACCCGAGGGCCGTCATAAAGGACATACTTAAAGGCAACTACGAGCACTGGCTGCAGTCAAAACACATCTGGCAGTGCCTCGAATGCCACCACTGCCTTGAGATGTGCTACCAGAACTACGGTTTTGAAGACGCCATGACGGCCATGAGGACCCTTGCCGCAAAGAGGGGATATTTTCCCGCACAGGTAAAGCGCGGCTGGAACATGTTCGTTAAGACGGGCCGGCTCGGCGAGCCCAACGCCGGCGCGAGAAAAAGGCTGGGGTTGCCTGAGGCGAAAAAGAGCGGAGGCGCGGAGTTCAAGTTGCTTCATGAACTCCTGGCGGCCCGCTCAAAGCACGGACACAAGAAAAATTAATACCATGGAATCTTAAACCATGGAATCTTAACCAAAGGTATGACAGTGAACCACAACTACCAGAAAGATATCTCCGGCTGCGGCCTTACCGGCCTTATAAACAAGAAGAAGAAGCGGGTGAGCGGAGAGGCCATCGTGAAGTCCCTCTGTCTGATGAACGACAGGGGAAATGGCCTGGGGGCCGGCTACGCCGCCTACGGCATCTATCCCGACTTCAAGGACTTCTACGCCTTTCATATCATGTACGACGACCCCTCCATAAGGCTCACCGTGGAGGAGTTCCTGAAGTCAAACTTCCATGTGGAGAAGACCGAAGAGATACCAACGGCGCCCGTTAAACATATCTCCATATCTCCTCTGCTTGTGCGCTATTTCGTAGCCCCTCTCAAGGAAAAGCTCTCAGGCGACACGGAAGAAGAGGACTTCGTCGTCAACACGGTTATGAAGATAAATTCAGAGATAGAAGGCGTCTATGTTTTCAGTTCGGGCAAGAACATGGGGGCCTTCAAAGGCGTGGGCAACCCCGCCGAGATAGCGGAGTTCTTCAGGATTGAGGAGTACGAGGGGTACATATGGACGGCGCACACGAGGTTCCCCACGAACACGCCCGGCTGGTGGGGAGGCGCGCACCCATTTACGCTACTCGACTGGTCCATTGTGCATAACGGCGAGATATCGTCTTACGGTATAAACAAGCGCTACCTTGAGATGTACGGCTACAAGCTCACGCTCCTTACGGACACCGAGGTGGTGACCTATCTTCTGGACCTCCTCGTGAGAAAGCACGGCCTCAATATCAACGTCGCCTGCTCCGCCCTCGCCTCGCCCTTCTGGAAGGACATCGACGATATGGAGAAAGAAGAAAAAGAGGCCATCACCGCATTGAGGATGACTTACGGCAGCGCGCTCCTTAACGGGCCCTTCTCGCTTCTCTTCGGCCACAGCGGCGGGCTCGTCGGCATAAACGACAGGATAAAACTCCGGCCCCTTGTAGCCGCGACAAAGGGCGACTTCGTCTACATGGCGAGCGAGGAATCGGCCATAAGGGCCATATGCGGCTCCCCGGACAGTCTCTGGGCCCCCAGGGCCGGAGAGGCTGTAATCGCGACTGTGGAAGATTGAGTCCCTGAACCCCGGTAAAACTCTCTCTTGCCCTCCCGGTCAAGGTTATCCGGTGAAGTTGGGTTGGAGAATAAAAGAACAAATACGGCGGGTGAAATAGACGCCCGGCGTTTCAACAGGAAGGATAGGAAAGAATGTTTAAGAGTCTGGCGCCCCCTGAATACCTCGCAACTATAGACAGGGAAAAATGCATACGGTGCAAGAGGTGCATCAGAAACTGCGGCTGGAGCGTATACTCCTGGGGCGGGGATAAGGTTAATATAGACACCGGTAAATGCGTAAGGTGCCTGAGGTGCTACCACTACTGCCCTACAGAGGCGATAGAGATACTCGAAAACCAGACGCGCTTCAAGCCCAACGCCTACTGGGGCTACCACAACATAAGAAACCTCAAGAGGCAGGCCGAGACGGGAGGAATGCCCCTTACAGGCATGGGCAGCGACCTGCCCTATACGATCCTCTTCGACCACCTCCTTCTTGACGCCTGCCAGGTCACCAACCCCTCCATAGACCCGTTGAGGGAGCCCATGGAGCTCCGGACGTTTCTCGGCAAAAAACCATCGCAGGTGGATGTCAAAAGGGGCAAGAACGGCAAATTGAAGTTAAAGACCGAACTTCCTCCACAGGTCAAACTCGAGCTACCCGTACTCTTCTCGCCCATGTCCTTCGGCGCCATAAGCCTTAACGCCCAGAAGGTCCTCGCCATGGCCGCCGTGGAGTGCGGTACTATCATGAATACCGGTGAAGGCGGGCTCCACGAGGATATTCTTCCTTACAGGTCCAATATCATCGTTCAGGTTGCCTCAGGCAGGTTCGGCGTAAACCCCGATTACCTGAACGCCGGCGTGGCCGTGGAGATAAAGATCGGCCAGGGCGCGAAACCGGGCATCGGCGGGCATCTGCCCGGAGAAAAAATACCGCTGCAGGTGGCGAAGGCGCGGATGATACCCGTTGGCACCGACGCGCTCTCGCCCGCCCCCCAGCACGACATCTATTCCATTGAGGACTTACGGCAGCTCATATACGCCATAAAAGAGGCGACGAATTACAAGCCCGTCTCAGTAAAGATAGCCACCGTCCATAATGTGGCCGCCATCGCCTCCGGCATCGTCAGGGCCGGCGCGGACATCGTTTACCTCGACGGCTTCAGGGGCGGAACGGGCGCGGCGCCCACCATCATACGCGACCACCTCGGAATCCCCATAGAGCACGCCGTGGCGGCCGTTGACGACCGCCTGCGCCAGGAAGGTATCCGTAACGAGGCGTCCATAATCGCCGCGGGGGGTATACGTTCAAGCGCCGACGCCGTAAAGGCCATAGCCCTCGGCGCCGACGCCGTGGCCCTCGGAACGGCCGCCCTCATTACGATGGGCTGCACCGTCTGCGGGAAATGCTACACCGGCAACTGCTCCTGGGGCATCACCACCCAGAGGCCCGAACTGACGGTGAGGCTCGACCCCGAGGTCTTCGCGGAGCGCCTCATAAACCTCATCAACGCATGGAACCACGAGATAAAGGAGATACTCGGGGCCCTCGGCATAAACGCCATAGAGAGCTTAAGGGGCAACCGTGAGAGGCTCCGCGGAGTGGGCCTTGACGCTCAGACCCTCGATATCCTTGGCGTAAAACCGGCCGGAAGGTAACAGGGCCCGGGGGGCGCTCTTAGAAATACGGCTTTATCTCTCTTTTTAACATAAAAACATTTTT
The DNA here is from genome assembly GCA_046754225.1 of Thermodesulfobacteriota bacterium. Taxonomy (GTDB): domain Bacteria; phylum Desulfobacterota; class GWC2-55-46; order GWC2-55-46; family JADFVP01; genus BTQV01. The sequence continues at coordinate 6,188 of JBHHVI010000009.1, forward strand.
CAGGGGAGACCACCGGGATATGCTTGAAATCGACGCAAAAGGGGTTTACTTCAGAGATCTTAACAGCATGGTACGCGCGGCGCTGGCCAGGGGCGAGAAAGAGATAACGCTCAAGAACGTAAACGGCCAGTACTATATAGGCGACGGCCTGAGGTCCAAGGCGACTATCATAGTAGAGGGCGTGCCCGGTAACGACCTCGCCGCCTTTATGGACGGCCCTACGATAATAATCAAGGACAACGCTCAGGACAACATAGCCAACACCATGAACAGCGGCAAGGTGGTCATTCACGGACATGCCGGAGACGTTCTCGGTTACGGCATGAGGGGCGGCAAACTCCATATACTCGGCAACGTCGGCTACAGGGTGGGCATCCACATGAAGGGGGTAAAAAAGCAGAGCCCTACGATAATCGCCGGCGGCACCGCCGGGGACTTCTTCGGTGAATACCTCGCGGGGGGCACACTCGTGCTCCTGGGCCTCAAGGCCGAAAAAGGCAGGCCCATCGTAGGCGATTATCTCGGCACAGGCATGCATGGAGGCGAGATATATATCAGGGGAGAAGTGGAGCAAAAGTACTGCGGGAAAGAGGTCGGGATAATGGACGCAGACGAGGAAGACCTCGCCAAACTCCGGGGTCTCCTCACGGAATACTGCGAGGACCTCGGATTGGACCTCGAGGATATAATGAAGAAACCTTTCAAGAAACTCATACCGGTGTCGGCAAGACCTTACGGCAACCTCTACGCCTATTAACAGACTTTTTCAAAAAAAATCCCTTCATAGACCGCAAAACCCCCGGCCACGGGGGTTTTTTATTGGTGCGGCGTAACATCATTGACCTTGACTTATCTTAATGAAAAACGTAATATATAATCGGATTAAGGGGATAGATACATGTTAAAACGGTTGGAAGACGGCATAAACCGGATGATCGAGAGGCACGATCTCCTTGAGGCCGAAAACAAAGGCCTTCAGGACGCCCTCGGCCTTAAAGAACTGGAAATCAGGGAACTCAAGAAAAAGTTACAGAGGCTCGACGGCGAAAAGGGGCTGGCAAGGGACAAGGTGGAATCGCTACTGAGAAGACTTAACGGTCTCATCACCGGAGCGTGAGGCAAAATGAAAAAAGCCGCTGAATTAAGCATAAACGGCCACAGGCTTGTTGTTAAAAGTGAAGAAGGCGAAGAATACATAAGGGCCGTAGAGGGATATCTCAATAATAAGATAGAGGAGGTTAAGAAAAATACCAGAGCGGTATCTACTCTGGATCTGGCGCTTCTGGCGGCATTGAACATAACAGGAGAAGTTATAAAGTCAAAGGAGATTCTGGAAAGGCTGGAAATTAAAACTGAAGAGCTGACGGAACTTATAGGCAGAAAGATAGCGTAATCAAAAAGATCCCCTGCCGGGTTTGTGATCGGCCTGCATTTTAGAACCAATACTAAAAAAGAGGGAGCCTTCCCTGGCTCGTGGCCGGCATGTCCCTTCAAGCGGGAAAGTCGAAAGCGGTTACAAAGGCCCCCACCTGTTTATACAGGTTCAAAAAAGGGTCGACACGGCTTCGGCGGGGGAAAGAGATTCACCAGGGGACCGGTCTTTTGATAAGCGGTAACGCTGCAATAACAAACTCTCACATTTTATATTTTTCATTTAAGACCTGCTTCGAGCGGTCTTTATTATTGGAGAGACGAGTAATTTACGACCACCACCAGGACTGTCCCTGAAAGCATCCTGAATAAGGACGCGATACAGCTATCCTGCCTTAAAAAAACTCTCTTAAGCTCACCGGCATTTCCCTTCCGGAAGAGACCACTTTAGATGCATCATAACCGCACCAAGGAGATTCTGAGGAGAAGGTTCCTCGAGATCCGCCGCGAGATGACCTTTGAGAAGGTTTTCGGCCTGAGCGACAGGATCCAGAAAAGGTTCCTCGAATCGGCGTATTTCAAGAACGCCCGGCGTCTTTCGCTCTATTCGAGTTTTGCTAACGAGGTCCTCACCGACGAGATTTTCCTCGGTGCGCTAAAGCGCGGCAAGGAGACCTTTTACCCGAAGGTCCTTAAGAGGAAAAGGCACCTCGACTTCTTCAGAGTAGCAGACTTAAATGAGCTCTCTCCAGGCGCCTTTGATATACGCGAGCCTGAAAAGGCTTCAGAGGCCGTCGGCCCCGGGGGGTTCGACCTCATAGTGGTTCCCGGGGTGGTATTCGACCCCGGCGGCGGCAGAGTAGGATTCGGCAAGGGTTATTATGACAGGGCGCTTAAGGGGCTCGAGTGTGAGGTGGTGGCGCTGGCCTATGAAAGCCAGGTGCTGGACCGAAAAAAGATTCCCATGGAAAGTCACGACGTAAGGGTTGGCGCTATCGTTACTGAGAATAGGATAATAAAGATACGGTAAAGGCGCGGGCCTTTACCAAAGGACCTTGCAATTGAGGGCGGCCGGGCCAGGCTACCCGTGTTTTCGTCCCTTGAGCTTAAAGCTCCGGGGTATATTCCGGGACCTGTGACTCCAGCCGCTATAAACATATAGGCAAAGGGGGTTTTAAGAATGGATATAACAACGAGCATAATACTCGCCGCCACGGCTGTCGTTTCCATAATCTTCGGGCTCGGCATAGGGTTCTTCCTTAGAAAGAAGATCGTGGAGGCGAACACCAGGGCCGCCTCCCAGACTTCCGAGGCCGTTATCTCCGCGGGCAAAAAGGAAGCGGAGCGCATAAAAAAGGACGCAGAGCTCGAGGCAAAGGACATAATCTTTCAGGGCAAAACGTCTTTTGAAAAGGAGACGAAAGAAAGAAGAAAAGAACTCCAGGCCCTCGAAAGGAGAGTCGAGTCCAAGGAAGAGAGCCTCGATAAAAAATACGAAACTTTAGACAGGAAGGAAACAGAACTCTCCAGAAGGGAAAAGGCGCTGGGAGGCCAGGAGAAGCGCCTTAAGGAGATGGAAGCGGAACTCAGCGCCGTCGTGACCAAAGAGCGGGCGCGCCTGGAGAATATCTCCGGACTCTCGGCTGAGGAGGCTAAAGGGATCCTGATGGAGAGCATGGAGAACGAGGCGAAGCTTGAGGCCGGCAAGACCCTTAAGAGGATCGAGGACGAGCTCAAGAGTGAGGCCGATAAAAAGGCTAAGAACATCTTAAGCCTCGCCATACAGAGGTATGCCGGGGATTATGTCGCCGAAAGGACTGTCTCCGTCGTCAACCTCCCCAACGACGAGATGAAGGGACGCATAATAGGCAGAGAAGGCCGTAACATCCGCGCCATAGAGGCCGTCACCGGCATAGACGTGATTATAGACGATACCCCCGAGGCGGTAATCATCTCCGGGCACAACCCGGTAAGGAGGGAGATAGCGAAACAATCCCTTGAAAGGCTTATAGCCGACGGCAGGATCCACCCTTCGAGGATAGAGGAGATCGTCTCCAAGGTGGAAGGCGAGGTCTCAGGCGCGATTAACGAGGCCGGAGAGAGGGCGGTCTTCGACACGGGGCTGCACGGCATACACAAAGAGCTTCAAAAACTTATCGGGCGCCTGAGATACAGGACAAGCTACACCCAGAATGTCTATACCCACTCCATGGAGGTGTCCTTTATCTGCGGGGTAATGGCCTCGGAACTTGGACTATCCACGAAAACGGCGAAAAGGGCCGGGCTCCTGCACGATATAGGCAAGGCCGTGGACCATGAGGTTGAGGGCCCCCACGCGGCCATAGGCGCCGACCTTGCGCGAAAGTACGGGGAGTCCCCAAAGATAGTGGCGGCCATAGGCTCTCACCATGACGACAATCCGCCCAACGTTTTCGGAGTCCTCGTTCAGGCCGCCGACACGCTCTCGGCCGCGCGCCCCGGCGCCAGAAGAGAGATGCTCGAGAACTACGTGAAAAGGCTCGAAGACCTTGAGAATATCGCCAGGGATGTCCCGGGTGTCGACAAATGCTACGCCCTTCAGGCGGGCCGGGAGATACGGGTAATGGTGGGGAACAATAATGTTACCGATGAAGGCGCGGTGGTAATTTCAAAGGATATAGCGAGAAAGATTGAAAAAGAGTTGAGTTATCCGGGTCAGATCAAGGTTACGGTTATAAGGGAATCGAGGGCCGTGGAATACGCGAGATAATCCTTTTACAAAGCGGTCCGGTGAGTGGCAAAAGGACCGCGGGGGAAGTGTGACTCTGACTCAATGGCAGCCCATGAGACAAAAATACTCTTTATCGGAGATATCATAGGAAGGCCCGGAAGGCGCGCCATACGCGATCTTTTACCGGGTCTAATATATGAATACACCCCTGACGTGGTCATCGCCAACGGAGAAAACGCCGCCGGCGGGTTCGGAATAACCCTTGAGATATACGAGGAGCTCAAGAAACTCAACATAGACGTCATTACATCGGGAAACCATATCTGGGACAGGAAGGAAATCCTCGGAATTCTCGGTAAAAGCGGCCGGGACATCCTGAGGCCCGAGAACTACCCTCCGGGAGTGCCCGGCAGGGGATGGACCGTCTTTAACTGCCCCTCGGGGGTAAAGGTCGGGGTGGTGAACCTTTCGGGCAGGGTCTTTATGGATAAGATCGACTGTCCCTTCAGGACCGGCAAGGCGGTAGTCGAAAGGCTCCGCAAGGAAACACACGTTATAATCGTTGACATGCACGCCGAGACGACCTCTGAGAAGGCGGCTTCAGGATGGTTCTTCAACGGTCTCGTGAGCGCCGTAATAGGCACCCACACCCATGTGCAGACTTCCGACGAGAGGATACTATCCGGAGGCACGGCCTTTATAACGGACGCGGGGATGACGGGGCCCACGGACTCCATCATCGGGATGAAGAAGGAAAAGATAATCGAACGGTTTTTAACGGACCTGCCCGTGAGGTTCGAGGTGGCCACCGGCGGGATTGAAATCCAGGGGGTCTTTGTTTCCATAAACTCCTCTGACGGCAAGGCGGTAAGGATAGAACGGGTTAAACGGGGCCTTAAAAAGGACGGGCACTGAAACTCGGCACGCAAGACCGGGGATGAAGGCAGAAAGACGCCCCACTCCAACTTTTTATAACAAACGGCCTTTACAATGGATATCGGGACCCAGATTGAAATTATAAAACGTGGCGCCTCGGAGATAATCTCCGAGGATGAACTCGCGGAGAAACTCAAGAGCTCGGCCTCGGACAAAAAACCCCTAAAGGTCAAGGCCGGCTTCGACCCCACGGCCCCCGACCTCCATCTCGGCCATACCGTTCTCATTCAGAAGTTAAAGAACTTTCAGGACCTCGGCCACCACGTCATACTCCTTATCGGAGACTTTACCGGCATGATAGGAGACCCGTCGGGAAGGAGCGAGACGCGTAAACCCCTCACGAAGGAAGACGTGGCCAAAAACGCCCGGACCTACACCGAGCAGGTCTTCAAGATACTCGATGAAAAGAAGACCGAGATAGTTTTTAACAGCGAATGGATGGAAAGGCTCACCACCACCGACCTTATAAACCTCATGTCCAGGTACACGGTGGCCCGGATGCTCGAAAGGGACGACTTTCAGAAACGCTACCGCTCCGGCCACGCAATCGCCATCCACGAATTCCTCTACCCCCTTATCCAGGGTTACGACTCGGTGGTCCTGAATTCCGATATAGAACTCGGGGGCACGGACCAGCTCTTCAACCTCCTCGTCGGCCGCGAACTCCAGCGTAATATGGGCCAGGCCCCTCAGTCAGTCATTACCATGCCGCTCCTCGAGGGCACCGACGGGGTGCAGAAGATGAGTAAATCCTATGGTAACTACATCGGCATAACAGAGCCCGCCGCTGAGATTTACGGCAAACTCATGTCCATCTCCGACGAGCTTATGCTCCGTTACTATGAGCTCCTTACTGACGTATCCGCCGAAAGGCTTGAGGAGATTCGGGCCGGCAAAGTCCATCCAAAAGAGGCGAAAGAAGAACTGGCCTTCGAGATAACCGGGAGGTTTCACGGGGCCGAAGAGGCGGCCAAGGCGAAAGAGGGCTTTAAGGCCCTCTTTAAAGACAAAAAGGTCCCCGATGAGATAGAGGAAGTGGTGATAACAACTGACGCTGAAAAGATGTGGCTCCCGAAAATACTCGTCTCGGCGGGGCTCGCCACGGGGACCTCGGCGGCCATAAGGCTTGTTGAGCAGGGCGGGGTAAGGGTGGACGGGAAAAAGGTAACGGACAGGAAGGCGGAACTGACCACGGAAAGAAAATATCTCCTGCAGGCGGGCAAAAGGTTTTTTAAGAAGGTCTCCTTTAAGGGGTGACCCTTTCTTCCTGCCGGCCCCTTCATCCGCCGGTTCTTTGCCGGCAATTCATATGACAGGGCAGTCCCCCGCACCCGGAATTTCTCTTAGGGCGACCGTGGAAAAAAAATTGACTTAGGCTCTGCTTCTATGATAATTTTTTCAGGATATCTGATTTTAGGCTGGCCGCTCCAAGCATTCAAATCTTAAGGATAATCCGGGCCCAGATGGCGGACAATAAAGAGGGCGGGCCGTTAAGAGGGTTGTATGTGCTTGCCACCATGGGTGTGCAACTGGCGGTCAGCACCTTCGTCGGACTCTTTATAGGTTATTATCTGGATAGATTTTTCGGCTCAAGCCCGTGGCTTACAATAATATTCCTTATTTTGGGGACGGCGGCCGGTTTCAAGAACATGTTCACCACGGCAAGGAAATATGGCAAGTGAAGCTGTAAAGATCAAGGCCTCTTACGGCGCCGACCTTCCAGGCGCCTTCAAGGTCGGCATAATCAACATCGTGGCGGGCTCCGCCCTGACGGCCGGTGCGGCCGTAGCGGGAAAGGGTTACGCCGCAGGGTTCGCCGCCGGGTATTTACTCGGCTTCGTGAACCTGCTCTGGCTTTTCCGCATTGTCAGAAAGAGCGTGGGGATGAAGGCGGACAAGGCCATGAGATATGTGGCGCTCAGGTACTACGCGAGATTTATCATAACCGCGGGGCTTATATTTCTCATGATCTCACAAAATCTTCTTGAAAAACCATGGCCTCCGGTAATAGGCATCAGCGCTTCCATCTTCGTAGCCATTGTGGCCATGGTAATTCTGGCAAAGGAGGAGCTAAAATAAAATGCACGCACGGATAATACTGCCCACCTTCGGACTCGCTGTCCATACGGCCCTTATGCTTTATATAATAGTGGGCCTTATTATATTCTCCTTCCTCTTCGGCCGGGGGCTCAAGGTAGTGCCGGGAAAGTTGCAGAGCATAGTCGAGATGGTCGTTGAGTTCTTCATCAACCTTGTGGAAGAGACGATGGGGCGCGAAGGAAAAAGATACCTGCCCTTTGTGCTGACACTCACCTTGTTTATATTCTTCTCAAACGTGATGGGGCTTATCCCGGGGTTTGTCCCCCCCACTGCCAACCTCAATACCACCCTCGGACTCGCGCTCTGTGTCTTCGTCCTCACACACATAATAGGGGTGAAGATGCACGGCGTAAAATATTTCAAACACTTTGTCGGCCCTGTATGGGCGCTGGCGTTTTTGATGGTACCCATTGAGCTTGTCGGCCACTTCGCCAGGCCCGTCTCCCTTGCCTTAAGGCTCTTCGGGAACATGATGGGCCATGAGCAGATAGTCGGCGTGCTCCTGAAGCTCATGCCCTTCGCCTTTCCGCTCCTGCTTGTTTCCACGGCCCTCGGCGTGCTCGTGATCTTCCTCCAGTCCTTCATCTTCGCCCTCCTTACGATGATGTACCTTGGAGGGGCGATAGAAGAAGCCCATTAAACAAAGGATCTCCCCGGGCCTTTAATCCTTTCAGGCGACAGGGACCTTCCATGGCCCGGGTGTGAAAACCTTCCCCCTCAACTGATCAGATGTAAAGAGCGGTGGGTAAACATAAGGTCTTTTAAAAAACTCTTCAAAAAAGCATGGTTAGGCCACTATAAAGCTCAAAAAGGTTGACAAAAAGCGAATTTGACCATATAATATTAGCACTCTAAATCAGAGAGTGCCAGCAAAAGGAGACCCTGAATTTATGAATCTACCTGTTCCGGCGGATTCGCTGCAGTTATACTTCGCCGACGTGAATAAATATCCCCTTCTCAGCAGAGAAGAGGAATTTAAGATAGCCGAGCGTTACCATAGGGACAAAGGCATCAAGGACGCGCACACGCTTGTCACCTCGAACCTCAGGTATGTGGTCAAGATAGCCATGAAGTACCGCGGTTACGGGTGCAGGCTCGCCGACCTTATCCAGGAAGGCAATATGGGGCTCATGGTGGCCGTAAAAAAATTCGACCCCCACAGGGGATTCCGGTTCATCACTTATGCCACATGGTGGATAAAGTCCTTTATGCAGGATTTTATCATCAAGACCGCCCGGCTCGTAAAGAGGAACTCAAAGTCCCTAAAAAAGATGCTCTTTTACAAAGACCCCGCCATCGACGGGAAGAGGGGCGGAGAGGAGTGCGCCATAGAGCCGGTCTTCGCGCAGGAACTTTCGCTCAACAACACCATAGGTGACGAAAACACGACCCATCAGGACCTCTTAAACGACCCCGGCCCCGGCCAGGAAGAGGCCATGGAGGTGAAGCAGACCACGGCCCTGGCCAGAAGGGAGGTCAGGAGCGCCCTCAAAGCCCTTAACGACAAGGAGCGCCTTATAATAGAAGACAGGGTCATGGCCGAAAATCCGGCGAGCCTCCAGAACCTCGGCGACAGGCTCGGCATTACAAGGGAGCGCGTAAGGCAGATTCAGGGCGAGGCACTGAAGAAGATAGGCGAAAAGTTAGCCGACAGGCCGGAAATCCTTGAGACCATCTCTTGAGAGAGGGTCTCTCCTCTTTTATCCCCCTGAGAGCGTAGCAAAAACAGGCCCTTAAAGATACCAATAGAGTCCCCCTCTGCATCAATTCAAACACATCCGCCTTACCCTCCTATCGCCTCCCTCCCCTGCCCCCCAGCACCCCAACAAGACTTAAAAAAACATCGCCTTTCAAAAAAATTTTTTTTATAGTAATATACATGGACGTCCGGCTGACGGGCCGGTATGGCGCCGGACTGCCGCCTACCTTATGGCTTCGCAGGGCTATATGAGACAACAGTTAAATACAGCTTCTTCAAAACCCGGAGAAATGTTTTTATTGAACAACAGGCCTACCTTTGCCTTTATCGACTTGGAGGCAATCAGGTATAATTACCTTGAGTTGAAAAAGAGGCTCAGCCCCGGCGTCGGGGTAATGGCCGTGGTAAAGGCCAACGCCTACGGCCACGGCGACGTGGAAGTCGCCCGGGCCCTTGAGGAAATAGGCTGCGGGTTTTTCGGCGTGGCCATCCCCGGCGAGGGAGTAAAGCTCCGGGAGGCCGGGGTCAAGGCCCCTGTATTAATCCTCGGGGGCGTATTCCCCGAGCAGGTGGAAAGCGTCTTTGATTATGACCTTACTCCCGTTATCTGCTCTGAGGAGGAGGCGCGCCTGATAAACGAAGCCGCCTCCAAAAGAGGCGTCTTAAAAAAGGTCCATCTCAAGATAGACACGGGCATGGGGCGTCTGGGGATAAGGGCGGAGGTTGTCGCGCCCTTTCTCGACCGCCTTAAGACCCTTAATGCGCTTGGGCTCGAGGGGGTGCTCTCCCATTTCGCCGAATCCGACTCCCCTGAAAAGGGGTTTTCCTCTTCTCAGGTGGCCGCCTTCAAGGAGGCGGTGGAAAAGGTAAAAAAAGCGGGCTTCGAGCCGGAGTTCATACACATGGCCAACAGCGGCGGAGCAGTTAACATACCAGGCTCGCAGTTCAATCTCGTAAGGGCGGGTATAATGTTATACGGTTCTTACCCCGCGAGCCGGCTTGCCGACAAGATCAGGCTCAAGCCGGCGATGCAAATAAAAACCCGCATACTCCAGATAAAGACTCTGCCCGCCGGCTCTCCCGTAAGCTACCTAAGGACCTTTGTCACAAAAAGGGAAAGCCGCATAGCGGTGCTGCCCATCGGCTACGGAGATGGTCTTCCCAGAAGTCTTTCGGGCAAGGGCTCGGTCATCGTAGGTGGTAAACGCGCGCCTCTCGTGGGGCTCGTTTGCATGGACCTTGCGATGTGTGACGTAACGGACGTGGAGGGGGCCGGGGCGGGCGACGAGGTGGTAGTCCTGGGCGGCCATGGGGCGGAGACCATCACCGCCGAAGAGATAGCCGAAAAGACCGGCACCATCAGCTACGAAATATTCTGTAATATCTCGGAGAGGGTCCGGAGGGTATATATATGAGGTCCTACCTTGAACGGCTGGGGCTACTCGCCAGAAACGTAGTCACCACAGCTGGAAGCATGTCAATGATGCTCTTCCAGACCTTCATCCACACCTTCACCCCCCCGTTGAAGTTAAGAAACCTCTTCAAGCAGATGGAGTTCGTAGGGGTGCAGAGCCTCTTCGTGGTAATCCTTACAGGCTCTTTTACCGGTATGGTCCTGGCCCTGCAGAGCTTTAACGCGCTTAAGAGGTTCGGCGCCGAGAGCCTTGTGGGCCCCACCGTGGCGCTCAGCATGGCAAGAGAACTGGGCCCCGTATTGACGGGGCTTATGGTCACGGGACGGGCCGGCAGCGCCATGGCCACGGAACTGGGGACCATGAAGGTGACCGAACAGATAGACGCCCTTACCACCATGGCCGTAAACCCCATAAAATACCTCGTTGTACCGAGGATCCTCGCCGGGATACTCATGTTCCCACTGCTTACCATAATCACCGATTTCGTGGGCGTTGTAGGCGGCTATCTCGTCGGAGTAAAACTTCTCGGAATAAACCCCGGCGTCTATATAGGGAGGACAATAGACTTCGTCCATATCGAGGACCTCTTCACAGGGCTCAGCAAATCATTCATGTTCGGCCTCATAACCACCCTTGTGGCGTGCTATCACGGCTACTATACAAAGGGAGGCGCCGAAGGCGTCGGAAAGGCGGCCACAAGCTCTGTGGTCATGGCGAGCGTTATGATACTTATCTCGGATTATATCATGTCCGCCATCATGGCCTGACTTGATAGTAAAACGGTTATATGATAAAAATTAACGAATTAAAAAAATCTTTTGAAGAGAACAAAGTCCTCGACGGGGTAAACCTCGATATAGAGACGGGCAAGATCACCGTCATCATCGGCAGAAGCGGCGAGGGCAAGAGCGTGCTCATAAAGCATATTATCAGGCTTCTTGAGCCCGACGAAGGGCAGATATTTCTCGACGGCATTGAGATTACAGCGCTGAAAGAAAAAGAGATGGACGAGGTAAGGAAACGCTTCGGCATGCTCTTTCAGGGCGCAGCTCTCTTCGATTCCATGACCGTGGCCGGAAACGTGGGTTTCGCCTTGAGGCAGCACACGGGCCTTTCGAATGCGGACATCTTTAAGGCCGTCAGGGAAAAACTCAAGAGGGTGGGCCTCGAAGGCGTTGAGGATATGATGCCGGCGGACTTGAGCGGCGGCATGAAAAAACGGGTGGGCCTTGCCAGGGCCATCATAATGGACCCGGAGATAGTGCTCTTTGACGAACCCACGACGGGACTCGACCCCATAATGTCCGCCTCGATAGCCGACCTCGTAATCGATACCCAGAAGGCGCTCAATACCACCTATGTGCTTATTACGCATGACATCCCTTTTACCTATAAGATAGCCGACAAGATCGCCATGCTGCATCAGGGCAAGATAATAGCGGAGGGAACCGTGGAGGAGATAAAAAAGAACCCCAATCCGGTGCTGCGCCAGTTTCTGGAAGGCAGGTCCGAAGGCCCTGTCAAGGTGTACTGAGAAGAGAGGGCTCCGGCTGAAACCCGAAGGCCCTGCGAAGGGAATTTAAATCTTTCCGAGTAAAGGCTTGTAAAGATGGCTAAAAAACTTTCAGGCTCGTTCTCCCTCACCCCCGAGGCAAAGGTAGGCCTCTTTGTCCTCCTGGGGATAATACTGCTCGTTTACATGTCGCTCAGGATCGGGGGGTTCAGGCTCGGCAAGGCCGAGGGGTACAGGCTTTACGCCACCTTCGACTCCGCGGCTGGCCTCGACCCTGATTCATCGGTAAAGGTGGCCGGCGTTGAGGTGGGCAGGGTAAAAAGCATTACCCTCAAGGGGCATCAGGCGCGCATACTGCTCCAGATACACCCCGACGTGGAGATAGGAAAAGACTTTACGGCGATGCTCAAGTCCACGGGGCTCCTCGGAGAGAAGTATATCGAGATTGTACCCGGCGCTCCGGGCGCTCCCGCCTTGAAGGACGGGGAAGAGATTACGCGTACGGCCAAGTACATGGACATAGACAGGCTCCTCGGCTCCCTGACGGACCTCTCCGGCGACATGAAAAAACTCGCCGAGTCGCTCGGCAACACACTTGGAGGCCCCGAAGGTGAGAATACTGTCAGGAATATAGTCCGGAATGTGGATGAGATAAGCTCAAGGGTCAATAAACTCCTCGCCAGAAACGACGCGAGGCTTAACCGCATAATAGCCAACTTCGACGACCTCTCCACAAACCTGAAGGGCGCCGTCGATGATATCAATTCATCGCTCACCCGCACCTCCGACAACTTGAACCAGGTAATAACCGAAAACAGGGGCAACCTTAAAGAGGGCATAGATAGTCTTAAGACGGCGGCGGTAAAGTTGCAGGAGGCGATGGAGACCGTGCAAAGGGTGGCTGACAATATCGGCCCCGGTGTGTCTGAGACGGTAGAATCCCTCGGGAGCATCGCGAAGAAGATTGACGCGGGGCAGGGCACCCTCGGAAAACTCGTAAACGACAAGGAGATGCACGAAAACCTGAACAAGACAATCTCCGGAATAAACAACTACATAGAAAAGACGGAAAGTTTCCATATCTTTCTCGGTTACAGGGGAGAGTACCTCTTTGACGAAAAGGACGTAAAGAGTTACCTCTCGCTCAGGATTCAGCCCAAGCCGGATAAATATTACCTCTTTGAGGTGGTAGACGACCCAAGGGGCCAGGTGGAGGAAAAGACGGACTCCACTATTGTTGGTTCATCCAAGACAACGCAGACCACCACGACGATCTCCGACAAGGTAAAATTCAGCGCTGAGATAGCAAAAAGTTTCGGAAGAGTCACCTTGAGGGGGGGGCTTATCGAATCGGCCGCCGGCGTGGGGATAGACTACGCACTGTGGAAAAACAGGTTCAAGCTTACCTTCGAGGCCTTTGATTTCAACCAGACGGGTAACCCCCATTTAAAGGCGGGCGGGACTTTCCACATCAACAAATATTTCTATATTACGGCAGGCGCCGACGATTTTATCAGCAGGATCGGGCTTGGGTCAGCCTATATGGGGCTCGGTCTCGAGTTCAGGGACGACGATTTGAAGCTTCTGTTCTCCAGCGCCCCTCCCATATCGTTCCAGTAAGCCTTAACAGCCGCCGCGGCGGAATAAAGATATTACAGGCTGAAAGAGAAGAGGCCGCTTTTTTTACTTCACGCCCCCTTGACGGCACGCCTCTATACCTGAGTTAAGTTTAACGCCGGGAAATATCAAAAAGATTAAAAAAACCGGTTGCATGGAAATCCCGGTTGAAGGAAAATCCTATGAAGCGTGACAATAAACCCGAAGTCATGTCTACGGGCATAGCCTTTGATATAGGCACGACTACCCTTGCCGCCGCCAGTGTGGATACAGCCTCAGGAGCGGTAACAGACACTCTTTCTGCCGCCAACCCCCAGGCGGCCTGGGGCGCCGACGTGCTCGCAAGGATAAAGGCCGCCTCAGAAGGCCCTGAGGGAACGCTTGAAAAACTCTCAGAGAGCATAAAGGCGGCCTGTAACGGCCTTTTACTGAGTCTGGCCCGAGGGAGGAAGATTAGAGAGATAACCGTTGCGGGAAACTCCGTAATGGAGCATATCTTTTTAAAGGTCTCACCGGCTTCCATGGCCAGGGCCCCTTACAGGCCCGTGTTCAGGGAGGCCAGGGTTTTAAAGGCCGAGGAAGCGGGCCTTGAAGCCCCGGGGGCGGGCCTTTATCTCTTCCCCATTATAGGCGCTTTTGTAGGCGGGGACGCCGTGGCCGCGGCCCTCTACCTCGGCCTCAGGGAAAAGACAAAAAACACCCTCACCATAGACCTTGGGACCAACAGCGAGATAATGCTCAAGGCCGGGGAAAAGCTCTACGTAACGAGCGCCGCCGCGGGCCCGGCCTTTGAAGCGGGGGGGCTTGAGTGCGGGATGACGGCCGGGCCCGGGGCGATACGCGGCGTGGCTATTTCCGGCGAATCCCTGACCCTCGATGTAATCAGCGCCAAGACCCCAAAGGGGATATGCGGCTCGGGGCTCATCGAGGCCGCCGCAGCCCTTATAAATGCCGGTATCATAGAGCCGTCGGGAAGGATAAAAGGGGCCGAGGAGATCCACACCAACCTCGCAAATTTCATAAAAGAAGAAGCCGGGGGCAACAGATTTATACTTTACAGGGGCGCTTCGGCGGAGATATCCCTCACACAGGCCGACATCAGGGGACTCCAGGTGGCGAAATCGGCAATAAGGGCCGGGATTTCCTTCCTCCTGAAAAAGGCGGGATTAAAGCCCAGGGATTTGGACCGAGTATACATAGCGGGCGCCTTCGGGGCGAGCCTCGAGCCCAATGGGCTCGCCGCCATAGGGCTTATCGACCCGAAGTGGGCCGGCAATATCGAGTTTGTCGGAGACGCCGCATTGAAGGGCGCCGCCATGGCCTTCTCAAAAGAGAAGAAGAGCGAAGCCTCCTTTATCGCGGCCAACTCCACTTACCTGCCGCTATCAGGAAGCAGGTTCTTTGAAAAGGAGTTTATAAGGGAAATGGATTTCGCCCCCCTCCCTTTATAAAACGATAAAAGGGGCTTTTCCCAAAAAGATCCTTTGCCCCCGTCAAACCATTAGGCCGCTAAAAAGATGCCCGTTGAAAATAATCCTTTGAAGAATTTCTGTTTTTTTATTATAAATACAATCTCTCGATAACTCACTCGCATGGAAAGAGCAATAAAATACTCAGGGGAGTTTGTCATGAAAAAGGTCTTACGGGCTGTTATAAGCGTAACGGACAAAGAGGGCGTGGCGGAATTCGCTAAGGCCCTTTCTTCGATGGGCGTTGAGATAATCTCAACGGGCGGAACCGGCGAACTCATCAAGGAGGCTGGCGTCAAGGTAATCCCCATATCTTCATATACGGGTTTCCCGGAGATGCTCGACGGCAGGCTCAAGACACTGCACCCTAAGATACACGGGGGGATTCTCGGCATAAGGGGAAACCCCTCGCACGAAAAAGAGATGCAGGAATCCGGCATACCGCCCATAGATATGGTCGTTGTGAACCTCTACGCCTTTGAGAAGACCATCGAGGGCGGCTCAGCCCTTGAAGAGGCCGTTGAGAATATAGACATAGGGGGGCCCACCATGATTAGGGCGGCGGCGAAGAACTATAACGACGTTGCCGTGGTGGTGGAGCCATCTGATTACGGGGCCATTATAAAGGAAATGAAAGAGACTGGCGGCGCCCTTGGGCTTGAAACCCGTTTTTCACTCGCTAAAAAGGTCTTTCAACTGACGGCGCGCTACGACGCCGCCATATCAAACTATCTCGGAAGCGTGCCCGCCCCAACGGAGAAGGGGGCATTAAAGGAATTCCCCGATACCTTTACCGTTCAGTTCAAAAAGATAAGCGACCTCCGGTACGGAGAAAACCCCCACCAGTCGGCCGCCTTTTACCGGAGCCCCGGCGGGGGTTCTCTCGCCGACTCAGCCCAGCTTCACGGCAAGGAACTTTCATTTAACAACATACTGGACCTGAACTCGGCGCTGACCATAGTGGCCGGGTTCGCTGAACCCGCCGCGGTGGTCTTGAAGCACAATAACCCCTGCGGCGCGGCGCTCTCTAAGAAAGGCATACACGACGCGTACAGGAGGGCCTATTCCACGGACAAGACCTCGGCCTTCGGGGGTATAGTGGGCTTTAACAGAAAGGTCACCCCGGAAGTGGCTGAGACCCTCGTTGAGATCTTTCTTGAGGCCGTAATCGCTCCGGGCTTTGAGGCCGCGGCCCTCGAGGTACTCAAAAAGAAAAAAAACCTTAGGATTATAGAAGTGGGCGGGATGGGAGAGGAGGATATCCATTCCGGCCGGGCCTTCGACATAAAGAGGGTCTCAGGCGGGGTCTTGCTTCAGACCCCGGACGCCGCCTCAGCCTCGGACCTCAAGACCGTTACGGAGCGCGCCCCCGGCGAGAGAGAACTCGAAGACCTCCAGTTCGCGTGGAACGTATGCAGGCACGTAAAGAGTAACGCCATAGTGCTTGCGAGCGGCGAAATGACCGTCGGCATAGGCGCGGGACAGATGTCGAGGATAGACTCCACAAGGATAGCGCTTATGAAGGCGAAGGACGCCGGCCTCGACGTCAAGGGCTCGGTTCTCGCCTCAGACGCCTTCTTCCCGTTCAGGGACAACGTGGACCTCGCCGCGGAATTCGGCATAACGGCCATAATCCAGCCGGGCGGCTCCATAAGGGATGAAGAGGTTATAAAGGCCGCAAACGAGCACGGTATGGCCATGGTATTTACCGGTATAAGGCATTTCAGGCATTAAGTGATTTCAAAAAATCTCAAAAATTATTAATCGGCTTCAAAAAAATCGAGGGGACGGTCCGCAAATGAAAGTACTGGTAGTTGGAAGCGGAGGGAGGGAGCACGCCCTTTCCTGGAAACTCTCCAGGAGTAGCGCCGTAACACAGGTCTTTACCGCGCCGGGAAACGCCGGCACCGCCATGGACTGTGTTAATGTGGATATCGCCGCAGATGATATAGAGGCATTGAAGAGTTTCGCCCTCAGGGAAAATATCGGCTTGACTGTAGTGGGGCCCGAACTCCCCCTTACCCTCGGCATTGTCGATACCTTTAAAGAGGCGGGCCTGAAGGTCTTCGGCCCATCAAAAAGGGCGGCCCTTATCGAGGGGAGCAAGAGCTTCTGTAAAGAGATTATGGCCCGCTATAATATCCCCACGGCGGGCTACAAGAAGTTTACCGACGCTAAGGATGCGCTTTATCATATAAACAGCGCGGAGCTCCCCATGGTGATAAAAGCCGATGGTCTCGCGGCGGGCAAAGGGGTTATTATCTGCGGCTCAAGGCAGGAGGCGGCCGAGGCCGTCTCCCTCATAATGGAGCAAGACGCCTTTGGCGAAGCCGGCCGGGCCATTATAGTTGAGGAGTTTTTGACCGGTGAGGAGGCGTCCATACTCGCCGTCTCCGACGGGAAGAGGATTGTGGCGCTCCCCCCCGCCCAGGACCATAAGGCTATCTTCGACGGAGACAGGGGGCCCAATACGGGCGGCATGGGCGCTTACAGCCCGGCCCCGGTGGTAACGCCGGAACTCGAGGAAGAGGTCCTTGACACAATCATAAAACCAGTTATCCGGGCCATGGAGGCTGAGGAGAGACCTTACACAGGGGTCCTCTACGCCGGGCTTATGATTAAAGAGGGAAAGCCCATGGTGCTTGAGTTCAACTGCAGGTTCGGCGACCCCGAAACCGAGCCCATAATCATGCGCCTTAATGACGGGGACGGAGACTATGACGGCCTCTTCGAACTCCTCATGGCCTCCGCAGAGGGCTCACTCGAAGGGATAAAGCTCAACTGGTCGGAAAAGGCCTCGGTCTGCGTTGTCATGAGCTCAAAGGGTTATCCCGGAGAATATGAAACGGGCCTTGAGATAGAGGGGCTTGAGGATGTGGGCAGTATGGAGGATGTAATGGTCTTTCACGCCGGCACTAAAAGAAAGGACGGGAGGGTCGTTACCTCCGGGGGCAGGGTCCTCGGCGTTACGGGGGTCGGCGACAACATTAAAGAGGCCGTTGACAGAACTTACGAGGCCGTAAAAAAAATATCCTGGGACGGCGCCTATTACAGGCGGGACATCGGGGAGAAGGCGACTACCAGATAGGCTTTTTTCCCGCCCCATTGACACAGGAACCTTTAAAAAATTCTTTCATAAAAAAACCTCATAAGGAGGCCTTATGGCACCCAGCAAAAAAGCCCTTGTAGGAATCTTGATGGGAAGTGATTCAGACATGCCTGTTATGGAGGAGGCGGCGAAAGAGCTCGAATGGTTCAAGATACCCTATGAGTTGAACATATCGTCGGCGCACAGGACGCCGGAGCAGACGGCCCGCTATGCGCGCGGCGCCGAGAGGAAGGGCGTAAGGGTTATTATAGCCGGGGCCGGGGGCGCGGCGCACCTCGCAGGTAGCATCGCGGCACACACGACTCTGCCGGTAATCGGCATACCCGTTGATTCAGGCCCGTTAAAAGGGCTCGATTCCCTTCTCTCTACGGTACAGATGCCAGGGGGGGTGCCGGTGGCCACAGTGGCTATCGGAAAGGCCGGGGCGAAGAACGCCGCAATCCTCGCCGCGGAGATCCTCGCCCTCAGCGACGCGCCCTTAAGGAGAAGGATAAAGGAGTACAGGAAGAGGCTCGCCGGAAGCGTCCGGGCAAAAAACAAAAAATTAAAAAGAACTTGATTTTAACCCGTCCGGCCTGGCCCCGCGCCTCGCAAACAGAAAAGTGCCCGAAAAGCATAAAACAAAAAACCTTTTGGAAGACGCCTCGGTAAGCGGGCTTGAGGCGGCGGCAAAGACCTTACGGGGCGGCGGCCTTGTAGCCTTTCCCACAGAAACCTTTTACGGGATAGGCGCGGACCCTTTCAATAAGGCGGCATTGCAGAGGCTCTTCAGCCTCAAAAAACGCCCATCCAAAAAACCCTTTCCGCTTATAATAAAAGACATGGAGATGCTCTCAGGGCTCGTGGAATCGGTCCCCCTGAGCGCGGCGAGACTTATTGAAAAATTCTGGCCCGGCCCCCTGACTATAATCTTTAACGCGAAGGACGCCACTGGGGCGGAGCCGGCAGGCTCGGCCAGGGTCGGCCTGAGGATCTCGAGAGGAGAGGTCTGCAAAAGACTGATGGAAAAGCTGAACTTCCCTGTAACGGCGACGAGCGCCAACCCTGCCGGGAAACCCCCGGCGAGGAGCGCCGCCGAGGTGCTTGAATATTTTAACGGTAGAGTAGACCTCGTCATTGACGGAGGAAGGCTTGAAGGCGCCCGCCCCTCCACTGTCGTGGACGTCACCGGAGAGGACGTAGAGGTGCTCCGTGAGGGCGCCGTCCCTTCCCGGGATATTTTTGACGCCTTGAAATCTCGGCCCCGCCCACGGGATAAAGAATGATTTTCCAGCCTGAGCCAATTGGACTTTTATTTAGAAATAGACTGAGAACCTCTTAAAAGTTATAATAAATTCATACCCATGAATGTTTCAACGGCTAAAGACCAATCCCATTTCTCGGCCATATGCATTGAAAGGTGCGGTGGTGCGTGCTGCGACCCGTGGTGGGGAATAATCTCCTATACCGTGGAAAAGAGGGGCGGGCTCTCCGGGCTCCAGGCCTTCAGGGACGGAGTCCTGGAGGGTTTCAGGAAAAGAGAGAGGCGTATAGTTAGATCCTATGTCACAAAGGAAGACCCTCCGAGGGCGCTCTTCTCAAGGCCTGAAAAGTATAACCTTATTATAAATAATGTCAGGGCCGAAGGCGCGACGCTCGAAATAGACCTCATGGCCATGTTCGCCTTTCGCTGCGAATTTTTATCCGGGGAAAAATCGTGCGCCCTACACCCCTTCGTAATCGGCGGTGAAGACATCCGCCCTCCCCATTGCGGAAATCTGGGCGCGCCCGGCGTAAAACCCGGCGAAAAGTGGTATTGCCGCATCATCCATGCCGCTGAGTCGCCATCAGGGGATGACGCCTCCATAGAGCGTGCGTTGGAGATTGAACGGGGGGCAAGCGGAAAACATCTGCGGCAGGGGGTTGGCACAGCTGAAGAGGCTGTCGACAGGTTCATAACAAGGCTACGTGACTACTGTGCCGGAAATCTAAGCTACCTCCTGCCCCGTGAAAAGGCGAAGACCCCCGGAAGGAACGAGCCCTGCCCCTGCGGCAGCGGAAAAAAATTCAAAAAATGCCACGGACGCTGAGATCTGCCTCTACGCCGCTCCTTCCTACAGCCGCCGGCCGGAAAAACTGAACCCGCCGCCCTTATAGAGCGAGCGTACTCTCAAAAAAACTTCAAAAAAGTTTTGCACCGTTGATTTTTTAAGGATAAGGAGGAGGGGCGGGGGGTTTTAGTAACCCCCCGCCCCGTGGTTCGGGGTTATGAAGCGGAGGATGAAGCCTTTAAAAACTTTATATCAACCCTGCAGCCAACGAGGGGGTTATCTTAAATCCAGGGTCATTAAATCCAAGGTCATGGAGAGAGAAAAGTCGCCGCCAGGGCAATCGTCGCCACGGATATTATCGCTATATTTATCCCGATTCCAAGTAAGACCAAGAACTCATCAAACCTTTTCATATAGCGAATCACCTCCGGGGTTTTAAGTATTTATTATGGTTATTATTATACCGAGCATAAATTAAAAGAGGATTAAAGGACGGCCTTTTTTGATTTTTTTCAAAAGAGGGGCAAGAGAATAGAACAAACGCGCCTGAAAAACCACCCTTCATAAGCGGCTCGCTCGGACTCGGTCATATAACGAGGGACATGGCCACTGCGAGAGAATTGAGGAGGCTATACAGCGGAGTTGATGGCTCACCCGGGGCGGCGGAGCTTGTGACCGGGCTTCTTTAAAACCAAAACCCTTTCAGGAATCTTCGCTGTGCAGTTTCCCGCCAGTGGCCCAGTTTTCTTTTCCCAGTTCTTCGAAGAGGACGGTCACCCATTCTGGCTTTACGTCGAGGTTTTTCACCATAACGTCGGTGAGCTCCCCGGCTATCTTCCTTTTTATTTCCACCGGACGGCCCGGCCCGAGCTTAACGGTCACCAAAGGCATCTTTAACCTCCTTATGCATGGGTTTTGCCTGATGTGAACTCTGAAACATATTCGAGATAACAAAAATTCTCATGGATTAACACCGCGCCGGTCAACGCGAAGCCCGGCCGGCCCCTGTAATTCATTTTACCTGTAAAAGCGCGGGAAGCAAGTACGCCCTTCTTAAAACTTACAGGGCAAAGCGATTTTTGTTATGATATACTTACGCCGCTTAAAATGTACGCGGCCCATCGCCTGTAAATAAAAAGACGGCCCTGAGGACTCACGCATTAAAAGGACGTGATGAAACTGATTAACGTGGTCGGCGCAAGACCGAACTTCATGAAGATAGCGCCCATAATCGAGGCGCTTGAGCGCCGCGGCTCCAGCGGCCCGAGACGCGGGATAAAGAGTATCCTCGTACATACTGGCCAGCACTATGACGAGAGGATGTCGAGACTCTTTTTCAGGGAACTCGGGCTTCCGCGTCCCGATATAGACCTCGAGGTGGGCTCAGGCACTCACGCAGAGCAGACCGCTGAAATAATGAAGAGGTTCGAGCCTGTGCTCATGAGGGAAACCCCCGACGCCGTCCTCATAGTCGGCGATGTGAACTCGACTATCGCCTGCGCCCTCACTGCGGCGAAGTTAGGCATAAAGGTCATACACGTGGAGGCGGGCCTCAGGAGTTTTGACAGGACAATGCCCGAGGAGATAAACCGTCTCCTTACCGACGCCATCTCGGATATCCTCTTTACCACGGAAAGGAGCGCCGCCAGAAACCTCACGAGGGAGGGTATCCCGGCGGAGAAGATTTTTTTTGTCGGCAATGTCATGATAGACACCCTTCTAAAAAATATCAAAAAGGCCGGAAAATCAGATATCCTCGAAAGGACAGGAATTCTCGGCCCCTCGTCCGGCCAAGCCTCAACTTCCGGGATAGAAGAGAAGATACCGCCATACGGAGTCCTCACGCTTCACCGCCCCTCAAATGTGGATGACCGCCCTACCCTCGCCGGCCTTCTCTCTACGCTTGAAGAGGCGGCAAAAGGGTTTCCCATCATCTTTCCGGCGCACCCAAGGACAATGGAAAGGATTGAAGAGTTCGGGCAGAGAGGCTCCCTGAAGAAGGGGGCCGTAACGGGGCCTGGAATTTACGTCACAGAGCCCCTGGGGTATCTCGATTTCCTCCATCTCATGACAAAGGCGCGTGTAGTGCTCACGGACTCTGGCGGTATCCAGGAGGAGACGACCATAATGGGAATCCCCTGCATAACGATACGTGATAATACGGAGCGCCCCGTCACCATTACGGAAGGGACAAACAGGCTTGCAGGCACTGACAGGAAAAAGATTCTTCAGGCGGTCTCCGACGCCATCGGCGGGAGGTTCCCTGAAGGCCGCACACCGGAACTCTGGGACGGAAAGGCCGCGGAGAGGGTCTGCCGTGTTATAGAGGAAAACTTCATAGCCGCCCCTTAGCGCCCCGGTCTTTTTGTTAAGTGATGTTGAGTTAAGAGATGGAGGAGGTATCATATTGCGTGAAATCCTCGTATATCCCGGAAATGTACGGTTTTATCAGCCCTTTCATTCTTCTTTATAAGATTTTTAATTATAATTTAATCAGGATGCTTTAATATTAATAATGATATGTGCAAGATACTCGTTACAGGCGGACTCGGCACCGTGGGGCATGTCCTTGTCAGGGAACTTGCGAAAAGGGGCCATGATGTGTGGATCTGCGATCTCCCGCACCACCACGAGGAGAAGTACATCAGGTGCGATATCGCGAGCTTCGCCCAGCTCTCCAGGATCTTCGACAACCACAACTTCGATTACGTCTACAACCTCGCCGCGGAGTTCGGCAGGTGGAACGGCGAGGATTATTACGACACCCTGTGGCGGACGAACGCAGTGGGCACAAAGAACCTGATCCGCTTTCAGGAACGTTTTAAATTCAAACTCATCCATTTCAGCTCTTCCGAGGTATACGGCGATTATGACGGGGTTATGGCGGAAGATGTAATGGAAACCCATGAGATACGCCAGCTCAACGACTACGCCATATCAAAGTGGGTAAACGAACTCCAGATAATGAACTCGGCGGCCATGCACGGAACAGAGTCGGTAAGGGTAAGGCTTTTTAACACTTACGGGCCCGGAGAGTATTACAGCCCTTACAGGAGCGTTATATGCCTCTTTATCTACAGGGCGCTCCACGGGATCCCCTATAACGTATACCTTAACCACAACCGTACCTCATCTTATGTGACGGACACGGTAAACACCCTCTCAAACATAATCGACAACTTCATACCCGGCGAGGTCTATAACATCGGAGGCACCGAGTTCCACGACATAAAGACCGTCTCCGACATGATCCTTAAATGCGTCGGCAGAGACGACTCCATAGTCTCCTACCTTGAAGGTGAGCCCTTCACCACAAAGGATAAGCGCATCGACTGTTCCAGGGCGGTCCGCGACCTCAAGCACAACCCCGTCGTGACACTCGAAGACGGGATCACGAGGACGGTCCAATGGATGAAGGGCGTCTATTTTAAAGAAGAGATCCTCTGACCCGTCCATACTAACATGGTCTATACCTGCAAAATTCGCCCGGCACGCCGCCCCTACATGGCTCAAATCCAGGTGCTTCCATGGTCTTCGTAATACTGCCAGCGTATAACGAAGAGGAAAAGATCGGGGGACTCATCCGTGACATTGACTCCACATTCAAAAAAAACGGGACCGAATACCGTACGATCGTCGTTAACGACGGTAGCAGCGACGGGACTGCGGGTATTGTCAGGGGGCTTTCCAAAACGCTCCCCGTTACCCTTATAGACCTCGGTACGAACAAGGGGGTCCATGAGGCCTTCCGGCGCGGTTTTAACGCGGTGTACGGACTCTCGGCCCCCGGCGACATCATCCTTACAATGGACTCCGACGGCACCCACGACGTAAAAAAGAGCCCTGAGATGATAGAGCGTATCAGGAGCGGCTGTGATATCGTCATAGCGTCGCGTTTCAGGCGTGGCTCCAGGATATACGGCGTGCCCCTTTACAGGAATTTCCTGAGCTACGCGGCGAGGTACGTGGTGCCCTTTGTCTTCGGCGAGCGTGAGGCGAGAGATTTCACCATCTTCCACAGGGCCTACCGGGCGGAGATCTTAAAGGGGCTCATTGACCACTATGGTGAGCGTTTTATAGAGTCAACCGGTTTTACCGCCAACACCGAGGTCCTCGTCAAGGCGCGCATCTATTACGGCAAGAGGCTCAAGGTATGCGAGGTCCCCTGCGAACTCCACTACGAGTTGAAGGCCGGGCCGAGCAAGATGAATGTCTGGAGCAACCTGAAAGAATATTTTACCTTCATCTGGCGGATGAAGTTTAAAAGATGAACAGGGTTTCGGACAGACATGGGAATATCCGCCTTTTTTAAAAAACTCATCTCTCAAGACGACTTCGTTCAGGTCCATGAACTGGACACGCCCTGGCGGGCTACTGCCGTCTATCTTTATCCAGTTCCTGTTACCTATATATACGCCTATCCATTCCCATGGTAGACGCGTCATCGCCTTAAGGCCCGGAAAATCGTGAATGGTCACACAGGGCGCTTTCTTTATCTCCGGATTTTCCCGTATCCCCGCGCTTATCTCGTAACTCTCGTTTCCGATGTAGAGGCCGAAGCCGTATTTCCCCGCCGCCGTATTAAAGACCCTTAAGTTATTCTCCCGGCCCCCCCTTTAATATACAGGTGATAAGGTTCGGGCTGTGTCCCTTCGCCGCAGTCTCCGCCGGGATATTATCATCGCTCGAAAGGGGAGCCTCGGGCAGGACCCTCTCGCCCCTCTCTTCAAGGACGAGCTTTGCCGGGTGGGCGGCGAGCCATGAGATTTCAACTCCACCGTACAGCCTTCTCAGTTCCATCGCAATGGCCAGGTCCCTCGTTATATGACCGAGTCCAGGCGAGCCGCTTATGAAGAGTATCTTTTTAGACGCCATCGATTTATCCTCATGCAGTCTTTTGAAAAAAAAGGGGCCGTCATCTAATCATCGTTTAATTTGATGGTTAGTATAATTATAAACACAATCGACGGCCTCTTCGTCGGTGCGCCCATCCCTTTCCGCCCTCTTTAGCTGTGGTGGGCCAGATTAACGGTCTGGAGCAATCTGAAGGAATACTTCACATTTATATGGCGAATGCGGGTAAAAAAATGATCAGGAGTGTGAAAATACATGGAAATTTCCACCTTTTTAATGAAGCACGTCTCTCAAAACGACTTCTGCAAAGTCCATGCGCTGGACGCCCCGGTGGCCTACCATCTACACAGGAAGATAATCGAGCAAAAACCTCTTCTTAAGGAGACTTACCTTTTCTACTTCAAGGAACTCCTCCGTGATATTGAACCCCGTGCCGGCAAAAAAATACTCGAGATCGGGGCCGGGGCTTATAACACCGATGAAGCCGAGCCAGGCATAATAACCTCCAACTTGGCCTTGAACGATTATATAAAGGTCGTCGTTGACGCCCGAAAAATCCCCTTCTCAGACGGTTCTCTTGACGGCATTGTGATGATAAACACCATGCACCACATCCCGACTGCCCGGCCCTTTTTCTCGGAGGTATCGAGGACGCTTAAAAAGGGCGGGGTCCTCGCAATGGTTGAGCCATACTTCAGCCCCATGGGCAAGGTTGTATGGAAATACCTCCACCATGAGCCGGTCCTTGACACACCGCCTGACTGGACCATCCCCCACGGTCTTACGGCAAACCAGACAATGCCCTACCATATATTTATAAGGGACAGGAAAGTATTCGAGAAGGACTTCCCGAAATTGAAAATACAAAGGATATCCCCACACACCTGCCTGCCCCACCTTCTCTCCGGAGGGATCTCCTACAGATGCCTCGTGCCCGACTCGATGAAAGGTCTTGTCTGGTCCTTTGAAAAATTATTCGCGCCGCTGAAGAATATACACTCCCTGTTTATGACCGTGGTTGTGGAAAAAACTTAGCGTAGAGGCCGCGGCTTGCCCGCGGGCAGAGGGGCAACAAAGGCCTTTGAATTGATTACACGCCGGTTTCTTTGCGGCAAAGCACCATTGTCCATGGTAACGGGGTCAGGCACTTAAGTACACGGAAGTGCCTGGAAAGGAGTTTAATGAAGTCACCTCGGCTCCACCTCTGCAGGTGCCCTGGGGTATTGCCCTTAGACTTTATGTACTTGCCCCTGGCCATGTTCAATATGGACCATAACGGCTCCCTCGGAACGCTGAATAAGGCGTACTCCCTCGTCACCCTCTTTATCTCTACAAGGGCGTCTTCAGGGCGTCTGAGGTGTTCGAGCACCTCGCATGCCACTACAAGGTCCACACTCCCGTCGGGGTAGTCGAGGGCCTCGACATCCTGGACCGAAAACTTTATACCGATATATTCCCTCAAGGCGGCCTCTATTATCTCACGGCTCAAGTCAGAGCCCTCGATGGAGACCCCCGGCTTCGATGCCTTTATAAAGTGCGTGAGCCTGCCTTCACCGCATCCGACCTCAAGGACGTTTTTAATGTCAAGGGGCTCTACGAGCCTCAAGAGGCTGTCAAGAAACCCCTTCATCATAAGCCTGACTACCGGGTTCCTGCTGTTGTATTTGTCGTAGAGATTGCCCGCTATCGAGGCTTTACCGCCCATCTTCTCTTCCCCCGTTCACCCGGCCTGGATGCAACTATGAGTTGGTTTGCCATGAAAAGACTGATAAGAGGTCTCTCGGGGCTTGGAACGAGAAGACTCTTCAGCGCCCCGGTCCGTCATCTTTTTCCGGCTTCTCCTTACCCGCGATCTTTTTCACCTGCCAATCCAGCCCCTCGAGCAGTTTCCTGTTAACGGAGAGCAGGTCGGCGAGGAGCCCCACAACCATTAAAAAAAAGCCGGTACCGAGGAGCAGGGCCGACAGGATTACCGATTGGATGTGCCCCACGCCGCTACCCGTTAAATAAAAAAAGATAAAGCGCAGACCGAGAAAGAGCCCCAGGGCGAAGGAGACGGCGCCCGGCACGGCGAAAAACTTGAAGGGCTTGTAGGCCATGAATATGCGCACGATGGTAAGGGTCGAGCGCCTTATATAGCCAGGTATGCTCTTTACAAGCCGCGACGGCCTTAAGTCCTCGTTGGTCCTCACCGGGACCGATGAGATGGCCATCCCCTTCTGCCCGGCCTGGATAATGGTCTCCAGTGTATAGGAATACTCGCTGAAGATATGGAGCTTCATTGCGGCGTCCCTGGAAATCGCCCTGAAGCCTGTGGTCGCGTCGGGTATGTCCGTGCCTGACACGACCCTTATGACCCAGCTCCCGAGCTTCTGCAGTTTCTTTTTCGTGTACGAAAAATGCTCTATGTCGCTTATGGGCCTCTCGCCGAGCACGTAATCCGCCGTTGCATCGAGTATGGGCCCGATTAGCTTCTCCACGTCCCCGCCCCTGTACTGGTTGTCGGCATCGGTATTGACTATTATATCGGCGCCGAGCTGAATGGAGGCGTCTATACCAGCCATGAACGCGGCGGCGAGACCCCTGTTCCTTGTAAACCTTACGATATGATGGACCCCGCATTCCCTCGCGACCTCCGAGGTCCTGTCCGTGCTCCCGTCATCCACTACCAGGTACTCTATGGTATCGATGCCGGGAAGCTTCTTCGGGAGGTCCCTTACGGTGACCGGCAGTGTGGCCTCCTCGTTCAGACATGGTATCTGTATGATAAGTTTCATTGTAGGTCCTTGACGTTTTTGATTTTCCAGCCTATTAATGCCTGTCCCCCTCGCAGTGGGGCACTGATAATGGGTGGGACGTACCCGCCGAGTTCAATACTATCTAAGCGCCGATATCTCCTTAAGCCGGGAGACCGCCCTGTGGTTTGCCGGGTCGATCTCAAGGACTGTATTGTACTTCATTTCAGCGGCATCTAAAAGCCCCTGCCTTAAATACAGGTCGGCGAGGTTTAAAAGGGCGGGGGTTGAGCGGGGGTTGAATTTGAGCCCCCTTTCGTATTTCCTCACGGCCTCGCCGTAAAGTCCCTTTCTTTCATAAACGTATCCGAGGCCGAAATAAGAGTTGTAGTGCGACGGGGATATCTCGATTATCTGTCTGAACATGGCGGCGGCCTCATCAAGCCGTCCTCTGGTAATCAGTATGCCGGCAAGGTTGTTCAACACCTTGACGTTATAGGGATCGATCTCATAGGATTTCATATATTCCGCGGCGGCCTTATCAACCATGCCCTTCCTGGCGTATTCCTCCGCCAAAAAAGTATGCGCCCCGCTTTGACCAGGGTATTTCTCAACGAGTTCCCCGGCTATGGATACAGAGTCCTTCCATACTGAATTCCGTCCTATGTGGATAAAAGTGAATACCGCGGCCACGGCGAAGACTCCGGCGGCATACGCTTTTTTCACCTCCAACCCCTTAAATACCCGCCTTGCCAGGGAGCATAGCCTGTAGATGATAACGGCCAGGCAGAAACTGAAGCCGGGCGCGGCGATATAGAGCCTGTGGTCGACTATCATGGCTATAGTGGACTTCATCTCGAAGGCAGTTGTGGGGAGCCACATTATGAACATCCAGAAGACGAAAAATGTGAATACCCTGTTTCTTATGACGAGAGGCAAGAGGAGCCAGCAGACCACAATCACCAGGGAGAGCGCTGAGGCGAGGCCGAGGTACGCCGCCGGGTTAAAGTCGAAGTAGAAGACACTCAGCCCCTTCGGGTAGATAAGGAGTTTGAGGTTAAAGGTGAGGATCTGGACCGGGACGTATATGTTGTCGTAAAGGTGGTGGGACTTGGCTGTAAGCCCCTCGGACTTAAGGAGCGCGCTACGCAGGGCCATGTAGCCGATGCCTGATACGAAGTAAGGGGTATAGCGTTTAAACGCCTCTTTCATCCTCTCAACAAGGCCGTACCTTCTAAAGAGCAGATCATAAATCACTATCACGAGGGGCAGCATTATGCTGAGTTCCTTTGTAAAGAGCGCGGCCGTAAAGGCCGCAACCGAGCCCCATAGGAAGACCAAACCCCTTTTTCCGCTATCACCGGCGGTGGCCTTGATGTAGAGGAAGAAGGAGACCAGGCAGAAGAGCGTGCTCATCGACGAAGACCTTGTGTTTATGAAATTTATCAACTCGGAGTTCAGGGGGTGTACGGCGAAAAGCAGCGCGGAGCCGAGAGCGAGGTACTCCTCTGCTGTCATGAACCTCACTATCAGGCAGACCATCACGATATTTAAGAGGTGTACGATCAGGTTGAAGACGTGGTAGCCGAAAGGGCCAAGCCCGCCGAGGTAGTAATTAACGGCGTAAGAGGCCGTGACTACGGGCCTGTAAACCACCTGGTTTTCCCTTACGGAACTCCCCATGGGCAGTGAAACGAAGTAAGAGGGTATGTTCTCAATACTCCTTATGGAGGGGTTGTTCACTATAAAATGGAAATCATCCCTGAAAAAAGTCTTGTTCCTTAGAAAACCCGCGTTGAGCGCTATGGTGAGGAGGATGATGAGCAGAAGCGCCGCGTAGGCCGGCCTGAAGAGACCGCCTTCAGTTTTTTCGTTTATTGTTTGCATAGTTAAGATGCAGACAACCGTGCTACAGCAGGCCTGCCGCGCTCCATTGTATCATAAACCGGCTTCAAAAACATTTCGCGGCCCACTAACCTTAGACGCCTCATAAGCGGTCTACATCTTTCCATGCATCATAGCTCGCGCCGTGGGGTTTTCCGGGTCCCTCTTCAAAACTTCAACGAGCTCCGCCCGGGCCATCTCCCTTTTACCCAGAATGATGTATATCTTTGCGAGGTTAATCCTCAGGCGTATCTCGGCGGGGTTAGCGCCGATGCATTCCTTAAAAAGCGCCTCCGCCGGACCATACCTTCCGTTCATGCCGTAAAGGATTCCAAGGTTGGTGCAGGCCGGGGCGTATCCGGGCCTGAGCCTCAAGGCCTCCTCGTATTGAGCGACAGCCTCATCGGTCATTCCCCTGTGGCGGTACTCATTTCCGAGTAGCGAGTGCGCCTTGGGAGAGGCGGGGCTCTTCTCCGTGGAGTCCTGCCAGAGCGTTATCCCGTCCTGCCATACCCCGTTTCTCTGGAAGGTAAGTATGGACAAGAAAATCACCCACGCCGCGAACGCAACAGGCACCGCCCTTTTGCTGAACGCGTTAAGGCCCGTCAACTTCCAGACCGCCCATCCCGTAAGGATGGAAAGCCCCACCGACGGAATAAACATGTAACGGTCGGCCCTTATGGTGCTCGACGGGATGATGATGTTGAGTATGGGAAGGAAGGCTATAAAAAACCAGAATATGGAGAAGCTTACAAGCCTCTTACCTTTAAAGAAAGAGAGAACCCCAACTAAGGCCGAGCCCGCGACTACGAAAGCGGAATAAATCACACGCGGGTCGAAGAAGGTCCGGGGTATATCTTCGGGGAGGTAGTAATAAAAGGCGTTCAGGTTAAGCGGCAGAAAAAACATCCTTATATAATCCTTAAGGACTATCAGGTCCGTAAGAAAAACCCTGTAATGGCCCATTGCAGTAGTGAGGTAGACGAAGCCCGTCAAACCCTTGTTCACCTGCATGTAGACGATGGAAAGGAATGCGCCTAAAGCCAGGTAGGGGACCTTGTCCGCTATCTTAAGGCCCCTCTTCTCAACGCAGATGTCAAAGAGTATAAGGAGGGCCGGGAGGGTGACGACGAGGGTCTTGGAGAGTAGCCCCAGGGTAAAAAAAACGAGGGAGACCCCGTAATAAAAGAGCGCCCTCCCTTCTTTCCTCACAAATTTTATATAGGCGAAAAAGGAGAGCATTAAGAACAAGAAACTCAATACGTCCTTTGTTCCCGAGACCCATGTAACGGATTCCACGTGCACGGTGAGCACGGAAAATGTAAGGACCGAAAGGAGAACGGCGGCCGTGTTTCTCACTATAAGGTTTAAAAGATAATACAGAAGGACTATGTCAATGAGGTAGAGCAGGAGGTTGGCGACGTGGTATCCGGCGGGATTGAGCCCGCTTATGTTATAAACTATTGCGTGCACCAGGGTTGTAACAGGGAGATACTCGGCAAGAGAGACACGCCTTTTAGCTATGTCGCCGGGGTCGAATATCTTTATAATCCCCCCCGGCGACAGGTCCCTTATCCTGGGGTTGTCGGTTACGTAGCGGTTGTCGTCCCAGTAGGTTAGTTCGTTATTGATGGTGTTGGCGTAAAGCCCCGCGGTAAACATGAGGATTAAGACAAGGGGCAGTATTGCGGGCAGTCTCTTTTCGGCTGGAACGCCGGGGTTTGTTGTCATGGTTTTTTAAGGTATTTTACGATTTTCCGGATAGGAGCGAAAAAACAAGTTTCGGCCATGCTCTGAAATGCTCCCCGGCCAACGTGGCCTCAACCCTTTGCCGCCTTTTCCCACATCTTCCTGGCAATCACGCAATATATGCCGCCTTCTTTGACGCCGGGCGTAAAACAGCCGTTGCATGAAATACATTTAGCCGGGCCCCTGTCGCCATTAAGCCAGCGGTTCGGCAGACCCGGCTCCCATATAAGGGGCCTCGCCATGGAGATGTAATCAATCCCCTCGCCGCTCACCGCCTTTTCGGCTATGCCGTGGGATCTAAATCCCCCGACCACCATAACCTGACACCTCACCGCCGCCCTTATGGTACGGGCCACTCCCATATTATAGGCCTCTTGCTCGGGCCTGATTATCTTCTCGCGCGCGGGGTTTTCTTCGCCCGAGGCCGCTGTTCCTCCGGAGACCTCTATGGCGTCGACGCCGGCCTCGTCGAGTTTTAGAGCGGCGTATACAGCCTCTTCGTTTTTCAGTCCGCCCTCGAGGTTATCGGCGCCGGTAAGCTTGACGAGCACGGGATAATCGGAGCCTACGAGCGAGCGCACCTTCCGGTACACCTCGAGGAGAAACCTGCAGCGGTTTTCAATACCGCCGCCGTACTCATCCGTGCGGCGGTTGGTATGGGGGGAAAGGAACTGGTTAATCAGGTAGCCGTGCGCGGCATGGAGCTGCACGCCGTCAAAGCCCCATGACCTGGCCCTCAGGGCGGCCTCCCCAAAGGCGTCAATAATCGCGGAGATCTCCCCCTTCGAGAGCCAGGCGGGCGTCTCGGGGAATTGGTCGACCTTTACGGCGGAAGGCGCGAGGGGACGGCGTCCGGCTGTTATTGAGTCGGTCTGTCCACCTGCATGAACGAGCTGAACCGCGATGCTGGCACCTGCCTCGTGGACCGCGGCGGTCAATTTCCTGAATTCCTCTTTAAAGCCGTCGGCATGGAGCCCCATCTGGCCGGGCATCTGCTTTCCGTCGGGCCCTACGAAGGCGTAACCGGTAATAATAAGGGCTACACCGCCATTTGCAAGGTCCCTGTAGCAGTTGATTAGTTTTTCCGTAGGCCTGCCGTCATCGCCGCACATCCCCTCCCATGTGGCGGACCTTACAAGCCTATTACGCATAGTCATGCCGTTAATGGCGGTTTCTTCAAATAATGTAGCCACGTCTTTCCTCCTCTTACCAATACAGGACAGGCTTATTGCAAAAGGCCGGACCGGCCTCTTTTGATTGTACTCAATCTCCTTTGCCCGGTCAACACCCCGGTTTAGTGGGCCAGGTACGCCCGGTCTCTTCCATAAGATGGTCCGGTTGCGACTTTAAGGCGTTCACCATCTTTCAGGCTTTATTAATCACATTAAAAGCGAGGGGGTTGGCGGTGAGGGTGGCATGGCAAAACCGGCGGACTAAAGGCGGAATACTGCAGGGCATAGTAAATGCCGTAAAGAAGTCCAAAGGGACGGGCCAACTGTTGGCCCGTCCCTTTGATTGCAGAGCCACAATAAAACGGCCTACATGGGAGCATTCCTAACCGCCCGGCGGGCAACGGGAACCGGTGATGGCGCGCTTTGCCCGGGGGGGGGCTATTTTTTAATACTCTGCAGGTAGCCTACAACGTTGGCGATATCGGGGTTTTTAAACATGTCTCTTTTGGGACTCATCATGGTGCCGTGACGACCGAACCTTACAACCCTCGCCATCTCTATGGCGCCCAGAGGGGACATGTCGAGGTCGGGGGCTTTAAAGAGCTTTTTGCCCGGCCCCTTCTCTAAATGGCACCGCGCGCATCTCGCCATAAAAAACTTTTTGCCCGCTTTAATGTCAGGCTCGTATTTCAGCGTACGGACAAACTCGGCGACGTCGATTATCTCGTCATTCGTGAGAACCGACTGCCATCCCTTCATCTCCCTGCCGTACAGGCCGTATTTAATTATCGTTAGAAGCTCCGCCGGCGCGATGAAGAGCCTGTTGGTCCGGAGGTTACGGGCCGGACGGGGCCTTTTTTTCCGGCCGTATTCAGAGACGGTGCCGTCTTTGGCGTGACATTTTGCGCAGTACTTCAAAAATATCCTCTTCCCGTTACTGACATCCGCCGAGGCCGTACCGTAAGCCCCCACGACCAGAAGAAGAGCCATGATAAAAAGGACGCACTTTTTCAAGGTTACACCTCCTTAATTTTTATTTATTTATATCCAAAGGGGTTCACGTTATGCGTCTTAAACCCACAGGCCGGCCCCGCGGCGGGACCGGTTCTTGAAAGGTTGTTTTTTTGTGCACACAGATTATCTCTTGTGGGACACAAAAGTCAAGTTAGAGGTGAGGCCGGGCTTGTTTTTTTAGCGGACTTGAAGTCGACTCCCCGCTACTCCGGGCCGCCTGGTGTCAGGGCATACCCGGCCGTAGAGCGGGGATAAAACCCCGGACCACACACGCGGCCTTCGGGGTTAAGGGTCAGCCCCCCCGCATGCTCCTTTCCTTAGCCAGCCATACTTCTTTATAGAGGATATAGAGCAACACGGTAAAGACGGACATGAAAAGTATTACCCACGGGCCTATCCTTGCACGCCAGTAGAGGCCCGGCTCTGATGCGTATTCGAGGAACGCCTCGAGCTGGTCCACCTCCTCCTCTGTAAAGACCACCACCATCTTTGACCCGGCAAGGGTCTTCCCTATGAACTGGCTCAAGAACTCCCTTGTGGTCTTGTCGGACATTGACTTGTACTTAAGCGACAGGTCCGGCGGTACCACTCCGAGCATCTCTTTACGGTCCGCCGCCGAAAGTGTCGCGCGCTCACCTATATAACGGACGTCATGGAACGTCTTGCCTTTGGCCTCGTAGACGGCCTTTCCCCCGGCGACCATCTCCCTGGAAGGGAAGTTGAAGTTGAACGCCCAGATATTAAGCCCGCCGAGCGCTATGACCAGGAGAACCAGATATACCCTCTTACTCGTCCCTGACGACTCGTGCATCGTGATCCTCTCCGGCGACCGCTCGTACATTAAAAGCTCATCGGGTTTCTTCTCGCGCCGCGAGACTACGAAGAGCAAGACGAAGTAACCGAAATAGATGAGGACCCCGATGCGGGCCGCGAGTATATGCCAGCCGAAGGGCGGCCTGGCGCCGAGATAAGCAAGGAAGAGAAAATTACAGAAGAATACCGCGTCAAGCCAACTCTTTACGGGACGGTAACGGCCGCTCATGATCTTCGACCTGTCGATAAAGGGCAGGAAGAAGAGTATCCACATGGAACCCCACAGCACAAGCACCCCCAGCCCCTTGGAAGGGATGCTTCTGAGCATGGCGAAGAAGGGCAGAAAATACCATTCGGGCTTTATCTCCGGAGGCGTGAGCGAGGGGTTGGCCATGTTGAAGTTGTCGGCCTCCAGGAAGAGGTTCGGGTAGAAGAATATAATAAACATGAAGGCCGTTAAAAAGAGCCCCACTATATAACAGTCCTTGGCCACATAGTAGGGGTAAAAGGGCAGCTTCTTCTCCTTCAAGGGCGCCACGCCGACGGGGTTGTTGCTGCCCACGTCGTGTAGCGCCATTGTATGGAGCACGATAAGGCCGCCTATAATCGCGAGGGGAAAGAGTGCTATATGGAGGCTGTAGAACCTGCTGAGCGTGGCGTCGCTAAGGAATATATCCCCCCTCACCCAGGTAACAAGGCTGTCACCGAAGACGGGGATAACGGAGGCGAGCCCTGTAATGACGGTCCCGGCCCAGTAGCTCATCTGCCCCCAGGGCAGGACGTACCCCATGAAGCTTTCCATCATCATGGCGAGAAGGAGGAAGAGCCCTATCCACCATACTATCTCCCGTGGGGACTTGTAGCTTCCGTAATAGATCCCGCGGCCCATATGCATATATATGGCCGCGAATATGAAAGTAGGGCATACGGCATGAATGCTCTGAATAAGCCAGCCCCAGTGGACGTGCCTCCTGAACCTTTCAATGCTGTCAAAGGCTATGGCGGTATCGGGCTTATAGAACATCGCGACCCCTATACCCGTTACAACCTGCAGCATCAGGAAGACCATTATCAGTATCCCGAAGCCCCAGAAGTAATTGAGGTTGGCAGGGGTGGGGTATTCGGTGGCGTGGAACCTGGTCATCTCAACGATGGACGGGAACCTTTCCTTGAACCACGCAAAAACAAAATTCATAATCAGCGCTCCCTTCAGGCCTTACGGAAACCGGAGACTTCAGTAAGCGTAATATCCTTAGGGCTCGATATAAAGAGGTTTATCCTGGTCTCGGACTTAAACTCGTAGGGGATGAGATAGAGGTTCAAGGACGGCGGGCCGCTTATGACCCTGCCAACAGTGTCGTATCTACCCCCGTGGCATGGACAGACAATGTTCACGGGCTTCGAGCTCTCATCTATTATGTTCGGAGTGCATCCGAGGTGAGTGCAGAAGGCCCTCACAACGATCCATTCCGGCTTCAGATACCTCCTGGCCGCATCCACCGGCTCCTTCATGGCGTAACCGCCCCTGCCGGTCTCGGCTATCCACTCTGCCTTTCTTCTCAGTATCATAACGGGCACTGTAAGCTCTTCTCCACCTATGAGGGTCGACCTCTTCAAGGCGATCCCGTCCATCCTGACCTGGCCGGGCTCTATCCCTGAAAGGTCGATCTCCTTTTCCGTGAGGCCGAACCTGAGGTCCGTGGCCATTCTCAACGCGCTTAAGGAGGGAACGGCCGTTGCGCCCACGGCCACGGCCCCCATCGCCGCGCAGCAACCGGTGAGAAAATTCCGCCTTGACTTTAACTTGTCATCCATACTCGCCGCCTGTTATCCATTCCGCCGCCCCGCGAAGGGTAATAACGCTCCGATTAAAAAACTTACCTGGAATTCTTCATGTACCTGAAGAATTCGCTATCGGGAGAAAGCACCATGGTGTCCTTCTCCCCGAGGGTCTTTTTGTACGCCTCCATGGTCTTAAGGAAGTAGAAGAACTGCGGGTCCAGCTTGTAGGCGTTGGCGTAAAGCCTTGTGGCCTGGGCGTCCGCCTGCCCCTTCAGGACCTGCGACTTTCTGACTGCGTCCGAGAGGATTATCGCCTTATCCCTGTCCGCGGCCGCCCTTATAACAAGCGCCTTCTGCGCGCCCTCACTCC
The DNA here is from genome assembly GCA_046754225.1 of Thermodesulfobacteriota bacterium. Lineage (GTDB taxonomy): Bacteria > Desulfobacterota > GWC2-55-46 > GWC2-55-46 > JADFVP01 > BTQV01. The sequence continues at coordinate 42,530 of JBHHVI010000009.1, forward strand.
TGTACTTCTTGGCCTCCCTCTGGCGCTCGGCCCTCATGCGCTCGAAGACCGCGCGCTCGTTCTCCGGCGGAAGGTCCGCCCTCTTTATCCTTACGTCCAGAACATCTATGCCGTATGCCCGCGCGGCCTCGCTCGTCTTTTTGGTGACGACCTCCATCAAGTGCGCCCTCGATGTCGCGACTATATCGATGAAGTCACGCTTGCCGAGTTCTTCACGGAGGTTTGAGAATATGATGTCATCGAGCCTGGACTGCGCCCCGGTCTCGTTCCTCACGCTCTGGTAGTACTTGAGAGGTTCCACTATCCTCCACCTCGCGTAGTTGTCCACTACCAGGTTCTTCTTGTCCCTTGTTATTATAACCGACGGCGTGGCGTCGTACAGGAGCCTGCGGTTGTCAAAGTATATGACCTTCTGGACAAAGGGTGTCTTGAAGTTGAGCCCCGGCGCCGTAACAACCTTAACGGGCTTGCCGAGTTCGACGACCAGCGCGTACTGGGTCTGGTCCACCTTGAAAAACGCCTGTGAGAAAATTATTATCGCGACTATGATGATAACACTAACAAGCGTGGAGAGTTTTTTCATTTCCCCCTCCCCTTTGTCTCAGTCTTATCGGGGGTGAGCGGCAGATAGGGCAGGACGTTACGCGCCGAGCCCCCCTCTATAATGAACTTTCTCATTCGCCCGAGCACATCCTCCATAGTCTCCACATAGATCCTCTTCTGCGTCACGTCCTTCGCCTTCCGGTACTCCTTGAGCACCTGCAGAAAACGGCTCGTGTCGCCCTTGGCCTGGTTTACCTTCGCCTCCTTGTAAGCAAGGGCCTCGTTTATTATCTTCTCGGCCTCACCCTTGGCCTTTGGTATGAGGTCGTTGCTGTACCCTTCAGCCAGCTCCACGGCCTTCTCGCGATCCTCTCTCGCGCTCGCCACGTCCTTGAAGGCGGCCACCACCTGCGCCGGCGGCAATACGTCCTGGAGCTGTACCGCAACCACGCTTATCCCGGAGTCGTATTTGTCAAGAATCTTCTGCAAGAGCCCCTTCATCTCCTGCTGGACCTGAAACCTCCCCTCGGTAAGGACCTCGCCGATACTGGTCTTGCCGACGACCTCGCGCATTGCGGCCTCGGAGGCGTCCTTTATCGTCTTTCTCTGGTCGCGGATGTTGAAGAGGAAGGCCGAAGGGTCTTTTATCTTGTACTGGACGATGAACTCCACCTCGACGATATTCTCGTCCCCGGTAAGCATGAGCCCCTCTTTACTTATGGACCTGTACCTTGCGGGCGGGCCCGGGTCTATGGTAATAAAGCCCACCTCGATCCTGTGTACCTTCGTGACCTGAGGCTTCATGACGGTTTCAATAAAAGGTATCTTGAAGTGCGGCCCCGGCAACGCGGTCCTCACAACCTTTCCGAACCTCTTCACCACACCGAGCTCCGCCGGGGCGACGGTGTAAAAACTCCCGAAGACGAATGAGATAACCACGATTACGAGTAAAACAATACCCATGGATGGGACCTTCTTCTTAAACTCCTTGAAGAAGTCGCCGGACTTTTTAATCATCACAACTACGTCGGGAGGTCTCCTTGCGCCGCCGCTTCTTCCTCCACCGGGCCGACCCCCGCCTCCGGGCCGTTCTCCGCCTCCGGCCCCGCCTTCGCCCTCACCATTTCCACCTCTTGGTATCTCCATATAAACAAATCCTCCTGCAAATAGACTAACACAGAGGCGCGTGAAGTAAAGTTATTTGACAAAACAGCGGGAGGCGCTGAAACCGCCGCTCTGCCGGCGCGCCGTCAGCCGAACTTTATCTTCAGTATAACTATAATAGTCGTAAAAACAAGTGTAATGCCGTTGGCCAGTATTACCGGCAGGTTTACTATCAATATGCCGTAGACGAACCATAAAAAGATGCCCGTCTCAAGGAGAAGATAGGTCAGGAGAGAGATGTCCCTCGTCTCCCTGATCTTTATAATCTTAACTGCCTGAGGAACAAAGGAGACGGTCGTGAACGCGGCCGCCGCCAGGCCGATTATGGTTACTAAACTCATCGATATTATTATAAGTTTGCCGCGGTACGGACCCGCTCATAATTGAGCGCCTTACCCGAAGCGGGCTGAAGTTGTGTTCACCGTAAGGAAGAGGTTAATAAGACTCCAGACCGGTTACGGTAAACGCCCGCCCCGCGATGATTTATAGATTAGCCGTCCCGGCCCTTTGCCAGTAACTCCGTGAACATCTCCCACCACCCGGGGAAGTCCGTGAAGTAGTTAAACCCGCAGACGGTCTTTAAGTCCCGTCCTTCTAAAATCTTACGCGCCGCGTGGCCGCCGGCGCGGGTCTTATCGGCGGGGCCGAAGGGGTTAAAGCGCATTGCCCCGTCCTTTATAAAGACATAGTCGCAGATAAAGAGCACTTCGGCGTGGATGTAGAATGTAAAACCCGGGGTGTGGCCGTCAATGGGGAAGGCCTCAAGGCCGCCCGCCGTAAACCCCGCCTCGAAGGTCTTGTCGAAGGTAAAAGGCCTGGCTATCTCGTGGAGGCTGTCGAGGCGGTGGATATAGACCCTTGCGCCGAACTTCTCACGGTACAGGTTGGAAGCGCCGAGGAAGTGGTGGTGGGTAAAGAGGATGCTCTTTACGGGCTCCAAATCCTCGTTGAATGAAGAGGGCGAGTCGATCCAGAAACTTCTCTCACCCGCCTCGACGCGGTAGGCGCTGTGCTCTAAGCCGAGGGGGGGTACGGAACGAAGACAGGTCACACGGTCTGTCACCTTCGCGGCGGTTACCTTGAACCTCTTCGAGCACTCTTTGGCGGTTATAAAATTATCACTCGTTGAGTTACAGAACGGGCAGTTGTCGGGATGGAAGCCTATCATATTGAACCCGCATACGAGACAGACGTATTGAACCTGCTCCATGGTCATACCACCCTTAATGCCTGTTTATATGAAGACTCATCTCAAAAACCGATTGATTTTAAATGGTGCCCGAGGCCGGGGTCGAACCGGCACGTGGTTGCCCACTCGGGATTTTAA